>NZ_CP150233.1:6040924-6351155 GCF_037974265.1 Paenibacillus sp. FSL R5-0623
CATGCCCTTTATTTTGCAATGCAGGCTCTCCGCAGCTTCTCCAGCTTACCCTTTCAAGTCTCTTTCCGTACCATTCATGAGAAATTTATGAGCGCGTTATCCGACAAGCAACGACAGGATATTGAGAACATCCAACACCGGGTTTCCTTCCAACATACGGAGCAGATCCGCGATAGTGCACATTTGGAGTTTCTGTTGATGGCTGCTGTGCAGAATATAGTGATCCAGATTACGTATGTTAATCAGCGTAGATCCTCTGATCAAAGGCCATCTTCTACAAACACCAATATCCGCACCATTCAACCCATCGCGCTCTATGCCAGGAAAGGCTATTGGTACTGCCAAGCCTATGATCTGCATAAACAAGCGTATCGTGTATTCCGCTGCGACCGCATCATTTCAGCCGAAACAACGGAGATTGAACCTCTAACTCATGTAAATGAACGCTATTCACAGGATGCCCAGTCTCTATGGAAACCATCGAAACAAGCAATTCCATTCAAATGCCTGATTGATGAAGCCGGGATGGAGCTATTCCAGCAAGAACATTATCCATCTATGCAGATCATCGAGAAGATGGGACACATGTATCTTGTCGGTTCGTATGAACCTCACGAGCTTGATTTCATAGTGAGATATCTTGCGAGCTATGGTAAATCGATTAAGATTATGGAGCCCGTCATCTTACAGAAAGCATTAAGGCAGTACTATCTGGACTTGTTGGATCATGTATAAAGATCATATCTCTATATCCATTTTACTTTACATGCCTTTTAGCTCTGCTCCTGGCTAACTTTCAAACTTTTTTTATTGCCAATAGCCAATTGAACGATAATCTGCAACACGATGATGATAGCCAAACCATAAAATGCTTGCACGAAGCTGCCTGTTAGATCTCGGAGCCAACCAATCGCCAGCGGCCCAAGTGCTCCAAGAATGTAACCACCAGATTGAGTCATAGCGGACCAGCTACTAGCTTCCTGAGCATTGTTTGTCTCATCAATCGGCAACATGAGTGCAATCGGGAACAGTCCACCTGCACCAATCCCGAGCGGGATCGCCGCGAGCCATGGACTGACAGAGAGATTCAGCATCAGGACACCTGTTAACTCCAACATCGCACATCCAACAAGCCAGAAGACACGCCTTTGGTATCGGTGTACAAGCATGGGAATGAATAACGTTGAGGGCAGTGATATCAATGTAAATAACGTTTGGATGTTGCCAGCAGTCTCTTGGCTATATCCATGGCTTTGAATGGCTGGCGCAAGCCACGCGGTTAATGAATAGAAGATCGCGGCCATCAGTCCGAAGAACAGTGTCAGCACCCATGCACGCCCGTTCTTCACCGGAAGTGGTGCATGAATGAGAGCCGAAGTTTGTCCGGATTGTCTCTCTGTACGCGCAGACCAAGCTAATTTTAACCAGATCGGCAATGCAATGGCTGCGAGTAATGCCCATGTAGCCAAAGAACCTCTCCAAGATCCACCCAATATCTGCTGAAGCGGAACCGATAATCCCACACTAATGCTGGCCCCCATCACCATTGCTGTAGAGTAGATGCCGACCATGGCTGCCACTCGGTTAGGGAAATACTGCTTAATGAAGCTTGACAACAGCGGCCCTGCCAATGCAATCCCTACACCTGATAGAAAAGAAGTAAACATCATCAACGGAGTTGCGCCTACGAACAATCGTAATCCTGTACCTATCCCGATAAGGATTAAAGCCAGCACAATGGCTCCTTCATTCCCCCACCTTCTACTTAGTCTTACAGAGAATGGAGCGAATATGCCCATACATAATACCGGTAGTGTAGTTAACAGACTTGCGGTCATGCCGCTCAAACCCAGATCATTCTGTATGGGACTCATCAGAGGAGAAATGGAAGTAATCGGTGGTCTTAAGTTCAGTGAAGCCAGAATAAGCGCCAATACAATATAAAAAAGTTTCATTATGAATCACCTCATGGGAGTAGTCTCGTTGCCTTCACCAAAGATCCTATTCTTTAATGACAAGATCTTCGAGTGGTGCACAAATTAAGTATAGAATCATTAGAATGATTGAACAATACTATTATTTCTATTAAAATGATTACTAAAACCAATGATTAGAGGTGAACTCATGGAGATTCGTCAAATGGAAAACTTTATTACAGTGTGTGAGGAGCTTCATTTTACACGGGCAGCTGAGAAACTTGGCATATCTCAACCTACGTTGAGTCAACAGATACGTGGATTGGAGGATGAACTTGGTGTTCCTTTGTTTGACCGTGTCGGCAAAAAAATTGTGATGACCCAGGCAGGTACTCTGTTTCTGGAACACTGTGTACAGATGATCCGGCATTTACAGAATACCCAAGATGCGTTGGCTGAATTTCGGAATGATCAGCGGGGACGATTGGTGATTGGTGTTCTTCCATCCGATTTGGATTACCGTATCACTCCGCTGCTCGTAGATTTTCATGCCCGATTCCCCAAAGTGCAATTGAAAGTTATCTCTTCGATCTATGTCGTAAATCAAGTGTTGGAAAATGAAGTCGACATCGGCATCGAGATCACGTCTGCCCCTGATAGAAGGCTTGTGCGCATTCCTTTGTGCAGTGAAGAATATGTACTCGTCGTTTCCGAGAATCATGATTGGGCTGAACGAAGCACAATTGAAATTCAAGAGCTACGTGATATCCAAACGGTGATGTTCCCCGAAGGATTTACGGGCAGAGAATTGGTCGATGGCTATTGCCGTAAATATGGATTCACCCTAAATACCATCATGGAGACCAGTTCGGCAACCTCCATCATTAGCTTGGTCAAAGCCAACGTCGGAGGAACACTGCTGCCTTATCCTCTGATCAAAGCCATGAATGAGCCTACGCTACGTTGCATCCGAATTACAGACGATCCGCCGTACCGGCACTTTGAGATCATCCATCGGTCCGACCGTTACCTAACGCAATCGGCCAAGGCATTTATTGAGAAAACAATCGAGTATTTCAATCAAAGGTGAGATTAAAAGGAGGATTTTGAAATGAAAATAAGAGAAGTTGGTTTGTTGACACATCAGGTCGAGGCCATAAAAGAGTTTTACGGTACACTACTGGAACTGGATCTTGTGGAGGATAATGCAGCAAGTGTTACATTCCGTGCGGGGAACTCGGTCCTATCTTTCAAGAAGGCGCCAGAACAAGAGAAGCCCTACTATCATGTAGCATTTACGATTCCAACGAATACACTTGCTGATGCAAAAAGGTGGGCTCAAGACCGTAACATTCCATTGCTCTCGAAAGATGGACAGGATGAATTTTATTTCCCCTACTGGGATGCAACTGCCTTCTATTTTTATGATCCAAGCGGCAACTTGATGGAATTTATTTCTCACCATTCACTCGATAACGCAGTCGATGAAGCTTTTGAAGCAAAGCATCTGTTATGTATTAGTGAAATCGGTCTGCCCGTCGATGATGTTCCTGAGATGATGAACACATTGAATAAGCATTATCAACTTGAACCATTTGCCGGAGACGGAAAACAATTCTCCCCCACGGGTGATGCAGAAGGCATGTTTATTGTCATTGATAAACAGAAGCCCTGGTTCCCAGATGGACGTATGCCTGGTGTATTTGCCACGGAGGTAAAGGTGGAAACTAGGCAGCCAGGTAGTCTGCGTATACAGGACGATATGTACTCGATTGAATCGATATGATGTAAGAACGTACTGAATGAAAACCTTAAGAGGGACTTCCGGCTTAATACTTACCAAAACCATCCTCACACGTGATATCCGATTTAAGAATTTCGAACAGATTTTGTTTGGAATTCTCTAATTTATTTTGTATTTCTTCAATTTCTGATATTTTCGCTTGGATAATGCTTGCTTGATCATTACTTGAAAACCCATGTTTAGAGATCATAGATTGGATCTCATGGATCGTAAAACCAACAGCTAAACATTGTTTGACCACTTCCAGATGCTGAATAATGCTCTGCGCATATATTCGATAGTTATTATGATCTCTCAGCATATGTTCATCCGGGATAATACCTATTTTCTCGTAGTAACGAATCGTGGATATCGGAAGGTTTACATGGTTCGCTACTTCACTAATCTTCATATGGATTTCCCCCGTTTCTTCTTCTTGCTATAAAGTATACTTCATAGTTTACAATCCTCATAGTGAGACAGATGGAGATATAATTTATACCCTACTCTCACCAATATAGATATGAGGAGAGATTTCAATATGAACACAATTACCGGTCAATTCAACAAAACAAATGATTTTGATAACATCGTCTTGGAGCGCCATTCCGTTAAAGCCTACGACCCTGAAGTGAAGATCAGCCGCGAGGAGATGACCGAAATACTGGCGAAAGCTTCACGTGCCCCTTCGGCCATTAACATGCAACCTTGGCGTTTTCTTGTTATCGACAGTGCTGAAGGCAAAGAGAAGCTTGCACCACTGGCCTCTTTTAACCAGACACAGGCACTAACATCTTCCGCTGTCATTGCCGTGTTTTACGATGCCAACAACGTTGAATACATGGAAGAGATTTTCAGCAAATCAGTGGAACTTGGGTACATGCCCCAAGACATCATGGATATGCAGATGCAGCAGGTAAAACCTTATTATGCGAACATAAACGCATCCGAATTGCGTGACATGAACCTCATTGACTCAGGCCTCATATCCATGCAACTCATGCTCGTTGCCCGTGCCCATGGTTATGATACCAACCCTATGGCCGGTTATGACAAAGGTCAGATCGCAGAAGCGTTCGGCCTGGATAAAGAACGGTTCCAACCCGTGATGTTGATCTCCATAGGTAAAGCAGCTAAAGATGGCTATCCTTCCTATCGTCTCCCGGTTGAAACGATTACAACTTGGGCATAATCAACAGCTACTCTCAAGACTAAAATGACTATGGATGATGCTATAGTAAATACTAAGTCTGAAAAATAGATGAAAATCACTGTGCATCCCATAATACCAGAGTACTCATCCTATATCAGTTAAAGGCTTTCATTATAATAGCCTCATACTGATTTGGACATAGTAACATTAATTATACGTTCATAAACAAAGGGTCCTGATGACAACTGTCATCAGGACCCTTTGTTACATAACTTAAATACTTTTGTCAGGTGATAAAAAAGTCGTGAAACCACCACAAATTTTCATTACCACTTCCTCAATATACCGAATGTCGCATATAACGTGCTTAAATTTTTCACCCAATCCGGGTAAAGGATTAGAAAATAATATCAATAACCTCTAGCTCATCTTGCTCCTGTTCAGTTTGGCCATTCAGGGAAATATTCTTTAACAGCACCGAAGGCTGTTCGGCAATTTGGTTGATGATCACGAGCAGGTCCTGAGCGAAATTGTCGATCAGATTGCGCGTAAACAACTTGGTCGCATATTCAAACTGCCCGTTCATTCCCTCATCCAAGAGCGAAATGACCAAGGTAAGGTCAAATTGGGAAACCGCATGCGTTTCCGGATAAGATTCGATCTGGATATCCCCGAAGCTTTGAACGTTATCTTCCTTCGTTTCCAGTGTAAACATGACATCAAATACAGGATTGCGACTTTGATCTCGCGGTACCTGCAGCTTTTTCACAAGTTCTTCAAACGGATAATCCTGGTGGTCGTAGGCCCCCAGCATCGTTTCTTTGACTTCGTTCAAGTAAGCGAGGAACGTCTTCTCCCCGGATGGATAATGGCGAATCGCCAACGTGTTGACAAACATTCCGATGAGCGGCTCCAGGTCGGCATGTGTGCGGCCCGAAACCGGTGTGCCTACAATGAAATCTTCTTGTCCCGAGTACTTGCTGAGCAGGATTGAATAGGCCGCCGATAACAGCATATATAGGGTAGCACCATTCTCATCGGCAATGCGCTGCAAGCTGTCGGTCATCTGCTTGTCGATACTGAAAGGCAGCACATCTCCCTCAAAGCTGCGAGCGGCAGGTCTGACAAAGTCCGTAGGCAACTCAAGCGTTGGCAGTTCACCTTCCAGCATGTCCAGCCAGTAGGCTTCCTGGTGTTTCAGCCGTTCTTTTACAGGTCCGGACTGCTGCCAAGCGGCGAATTCCTTGTATTGAATCCGAAGCGGTTTCAGCGTTTCACCGTTATACAGGCGCAGCAGTTCTTCAATGAAGATACCCATCGACATGCCATCCGTGACGATATGATGGATGTCCAGCATAAGCAGATGACGCTCCGCTTCCCATTCAACTAAGCCCACACGCAGCAGCGGCGGCCGCTCCAAATCAAAGACACGTACAAAGGCATCTGCAATGCTTTTTGTTTCACTTTCCGTCGCTTTTGTATACTCGACGGCAAACTCCAAGTCCGAATAAACCCGTTGTACCGGTTCGCCGTCGACCATTTCGAAGCCAGTTCGCAAAACTTCGTGACGAGCGATTAATCCTTTGAGCGCCGCCTCGAATTGATTCCGCTCCAAGCACCCGACGAGAACCGTCATGCCGGACATGTTGTAGCTAAGCTCGGCGCCTTCCATCTGTTGCTGGATGTACAGCCGCTTTTGCACAGAGGAAAGCGGATAATACTCCCTTTTATTCAGAAGCGGAATGGAAAGGAATTCCTGCTGCTCCAATCGGCTAATCACTTCAGCCATCGCTTCAATAGTCGAGTACCGGAATACATCGCGCAGTGGCAGGTCCACGTGCAGCTCCTTGTGCACCTTGCTGACCAGCGTTGTCGCCCGCAGCGAGTGACCGCCTAGGTCGAAGAAGTTGTCCGTCACACCAATCGTAACTGACCCGAGCACGTCCTGCCAGATGGAGACCAGTTTCACCTCCAGATCGGTGCGCGGCGCCACGTATTCGCGCCCTGCACTTGCTCCCTCTTCCGGTGCTGGCAGAGCTTTCCGGTCGATTTTCCCGTTTGGTGTCAGAGGTAAATGCTCCAGCTCCACGAAGTACGACGGGATCATGTAACCCGGCAGCTCGCTGGAGATTGCTCGTTTCAGGTCGGCCGCCGTCAGTTCGATATCCGTTGTGTAGTAGGCGCACAGCGCCTTTTGCCCATTCTCATGACTTCGAACCAGCACCACCGCTTCGCGTATACCTACCACCCGCAACAGCTGTGACTCGATCTCACCCGTCTCGATCCGGTAACCCCGAATTTTCGCTTGGTTGTCGATTCGGCCGATGAAGTCCACGTTCCCGTCTTCCATCCACCGCGCCAAGTCTCCCGTGCGGTACAGCCGCTCGCCCGCGACAAATGGGCTGCCCACAAACTTCTCCTCCGTCAGCTCTGGACGGTTCAAGTACCCGCGCGCCACGCCGACTCCGCCGATAACCAATTCACCCAGCACGCCGACCGGTACGGGATTCAGATGTGCATCTACGATGTAAAACTTCGCATTTAACCACGCTTTTCCAATCGGCACATGACCTGTCTGCGGCAGTTTCTCCAACTCCTCGTCATAGAAACTGGAGTCAATTGCCGCTTCCGTCACACCGTAGGCGTTAATAATGCGGAACGATGAGCCAAACCGTTCCTGCAAGGTCCGGTAATCTGCCACACTGCAGCTGTCCGAGCTTGTGATCAACAGCTCCATCCCGCTCAACTCCAGCCCTTGCTCATGCACGTATTCCATAAACGGTACGATCAGCGCCGGCGTTGATTCAAAGATCGTCACTTGCTCCCGCTCTATCCAGTAGTGCAGACGAGACGGATCGATCCGGTCGTCCTTCGGTACAATGACCATGGTACCGCCGTTGTACAGCGTCCGCGCAATGTCACCCACGAACACGTCAAACGAGAAGCTTGCGAGCTGCAACAGACGCACCGGGAACTGATCCAACCGGTATTCCCGTCGGTAACCCGCTGCCGTGTTCACCAAGCTTCGGTGCTCGATCATCACGCCTTTTGGCTTGCCCGTCGTTCCCGATGTATAGATGACGTACGCCAGATCCTCCGGACGGGCTTCATGGAAGCTGTCCATACCGACAACATCAACATCATTTGGATGACTCTCGTCACCACCGTTCACAGCCCCCGTTAGCTTGCCGGGGTCTATACCGGAAACCATACCAGAGTCCATCGGTGCATTCTCCCTAACTTCGCTGTATGACGTTTCGTCGTCGAGGTACAGCACCTTCGCCAGTGCCAGCTCCTCTTCGCTGAGCCAGGCTTCGGCACGCTCTCGCAGCGGCGTTTGCGTCAGCAGTACCTTCACTCCGCTGTCTTCCAGCATGAACCGCACGCGGTCCGCCGGATAGTCCGGGTCGAGCGGTACATACGCCCCGCCCGCTTTCCAGACGGCCAGCACGGCCACCAGCAAATCGACCGAACGCTCGGCGAGAATGCCGACGATTGACTCCCGGCCGATGCCACTTGCGCGCAGCGTTACCGACAGGCGGTTCGCCCGCTCATTCAGCTCCGCATACGTCAGCCGATCGTTTTCGTACACGACCGCCTCCGCTTCCGGAGTGCTCTCCGCCTGTTCCTCGAACAGTCGGTGGAACGCGGCCACAGGAGCCACTTCCAGCTGCGCCGGGTTAAACGCGCGTACAAGTTCTTCTTTTTCCGCCGCCGTCAAAATATCCAACTCGGAAATCGTCGCTGACGGGTTGCAGAGAATGGATTCAAGCAACTGCAAGTAGTGGGCAGCCAACTTCTCCACCGTTTCGGTTTTATATAGAGCCGTGGCGTATTCAAACAGATATTCCAAGCCTTCCTCAATCTCCGTAACGTCCAAGCTGAGATCGAATTTGGACACAATTTCTTCGCTGGCATACGTCGACAAATGCAGTCCCGGAAGCTGGATTTCCACATTTTCTGTATTCTGCAAAGCAAACATCGTATCAAACAGCGGATTACGGCTTAAATCACGAGCCACGTTTACCTTATCTACCAGTTCCTCAAACGGATAATTCTGATGTTCAAAAGCACCCAGCGTTGTCTCCTTGATTTCCTTCAAGTAGTCAAGGAACGTCTTACCAGCAACCGGATAACTGCGGATGGCCAATGTATTAACAAACATCCCGATCAGCGGTTGAACGTCGCTGTGATTTCTTCCCGCAATCGGCGTACCAACCACCACGTCTTCCTGACCTGAATATTTATGCAGAAGCACGTTATACGCCGCAAGCAGAACCATGTAAAGCGTTGCGCCGTTCTCAGCTGCAAGCCGTTTCAGGCCTTCGCTTTTCTCAATATTCATAAACAATTGAAGTGTTCGGCCCTCGTAGCTCTGCATAGCCGGGCGCGGATAGTCCGTTGGCATTTCGAGAACTGGCAGTTCTCCGCGGAACATGTCGTGCCAGTAGGCTTCCTGTTTGGCAAGCTGAGCTCTCTGGTTATCCGATTGCTCCCATACTGCATAATCTTTGTACTGAATGCGGAGTGGCTTGAGCGGCTCCCCGCTGTACAAGTCCACGAACTCTTCGATCAGTACGTCCATTGAAACGCCATCCGATACGATATGATGTGTATCGAACATCAGAATGCGCCGGTCTGGCGCCAGTTCGGCAATGCCCACCCGCAGAAGTGGCGGCTTCGCCAGATCAAACGCACGAACGAATTGGCGCACCGTTTCTTCCGCCTGCTCCCCGCTGATCTGCACATATTCCACCTGGAAGGCGACTTCTTCGTAAATCCGCTGAACCGCTTCGCCTTCAACCATCTCAAAGCCGGTACGCAGCGTTTCATGACGAGCTACGAGCCCGCGGAACGCTTCTTCAAACCGGTGCCGGTCGAGCTGCCCTTCGAGCAGCATAGCTCCCGGTATGTTGTAGCTCAGCTCGCCTCCTTCCAGCTGGTTCAAGATATAGAGACGTTTCTGAGCAGAAGAGAGTGGATAGTACTCGCTAGGTTCCGCAGCCGGAATAGCCGTAAACGAGCCAATCTCCAAACGCTCCATAGCCACAGCCATTTCCTCAACTGTCGAGTAGCGGAATACGTCGCGAAGCGGGAATTGGGTGCCCAGCTCCTTATGCATTTTGCTGACAAGTGTTGTCGCCCGCAGGGAGTGTCCTCCGAGGTCGAAGAAGTTGTCCGTTACGCCTACCGCCTTCTCCCGAACAAGCACTTCCTGCCAAATGGCGGCCAGTTTTTCCTCCAGTTCGGTGCGCGGCGCCACGTATTCGAGGCCTCCACCTGCTCCCCCTTCCGGCGCTGGCAGCGCCTTCCGGTCAATTTTCCCATTCGGCGTTAGAGGCAATTGCTTCAGTTCGACGAAATACGACGGAATCATGTATCCCGGTAGCTCACTGGAGATCGCCCGTTTCAAATCTGCCGCCGTCAAGCCTTCTTCCACTGTATAATAAGCGCACAACGCTTTCTGCCCCTCTTGATCTTCCCTGACAACAACGACCGCTTCCTTCACGCCACCTACACTCAGCAGCTCTGCTTCGACTTCGCCCGTCTCGATCCGGTACCCCCGGATCTTCGCCTGATTGTCGATCCGGCCGATGAAGTCCACGTTGCCGTCCTCCACCCACCGCGCCAAATCTCCCGTGCGATACAAACGCTCACCAGTGGTGAAAGGACTGTGTACAAACTTTTCTTCCGTCAGCTCTGGACGGTTCAAGTACCCGCGCGCCACACCGACTCCTCCGATAACCAATTCGCCCAGCACCCCGACTGGAACAGGATTCAGATGTGCATCCACGATGTAAAACTTCGCATTCAACCACGCTTTGCCAATCGGCACATGGCCTGTCTGAGGAAGTTTCGACAACTCCTCGTCATAGAAACTGGAGTCAATTGCCGCTTCCGTCACACCGTAGGCGTTAATGATGCGGAATGACGGACCAAACCGTTCCTGTAAGGTCCGGTAATCTGCCACACTGCAGCTGTCCGAGCTAGTGATCAACAGCTCCATCCCGCTCAACTCCAGCCCCTGCTCATGCACGTACTCCATAAACGGCACGATCAGCGCCGGCGTTGATTCAAAAATCGTCACTTGCTCCCGCTCTATCCAGTAATGCAGACGAGACGGATCGATCCGGTCGTCCTTCGGTACAATGACCATGGTACCGCCGTTGTACAGCGTCCGCGCAATGTCACCCACGAACACGTCAAACGAGAAGCTTGCGAGCTGCAACAGACGCACCGGGAACTGATCCAACCGGTATTCCCGTCGGTAGCCTGCTGCCGTGTTCACCAGGCTGCGGTGCTCGATCATTACACCCTTTGGCTTACCCGTCGTCCCCGACGTGTAGATCACATACGCCAAATCCTCCGGGCAAGCTTCATGGAAGCTGCCCATACCGACAACATCAACATCATTTGGATGACTCTCGCCACCACCGTTCACAGCACCCGTTAGCTTGCCGGGGTCTATACCGGAAACCGTACCAGAGCCCATCGGGGCATTTGTCCGAACTTCGCTGTATGACGTTTCGTCATCGAGATACAGCACCTTCGCCAGTGCCAGCTCCTCTTCGCTGAGCCAGGCTTCGGCACGCTCTCGCAGCGGCGTTTGCGTCAGCAGTACCTTCGCTCCGCTGTCTTCCAGCATGAACCGCACACGGTCCGCCGGATAATCCGGGTCAAGCGGTACATACGCCCCTCCCGCTTTCCAGACGGCCATCACAGCCACCAGAAGGTCCACCGAACGCTCGGCGAGAATGCCAACGATTGTCTCCCGACCGATGCCGCTTGCACGCAGCGTTGCTGACAGGCGGTTCGCCCGCTCATTCAACTCCGCATACGTCAGCCGATCGTTCTCGTAGACAACGGCTTCCTCTTCCGGTGTGCGCTCCGCCTGTTGCTCGAACATTCGATGGAAGGCGGCTACAGGAGCCACTTCCTGCTGCACCGGATTAAACACGCCGACAATTTCTTCTTTTTCTGCCGCCGTCAAAAGCTCCAACTCATTTACACGAACATTCGGATTAGCCGCAACCTGCTCCAATGCACGGGCAAAATGACCGTGGATCTGCCTGATGTCTTGCTCTCTGAACGTCAGTGCATTGTACGTAAACCGCAGCAAAATATGCTCTTCCGGAATGACGGTAATGTCCAGGTCATAGTTCGTTTGTTCCGGCGATTGGATATTAGCAATTTTCAGCGCATCTTGGCCTCCGCCGACAACTTGTTCAATCTGTTCTTCCATCGGATAATTTTCAAAGACCATGATATGGTTGATCAAGTCGCGCTTTTGCTCGCTCAGCGACTGAATTTCGAACAGCGGGAACGTTTCGTAAGCTCCCGATGCCAGCGCTTGATCCTGTGTTTTTCTCAAAATATCGGCTACCGTCTCCTCGGCTTTACCTTGAATACGGACCGGAATCGTATTAATAAACAGGCCAATCATGCTTTCGATGCCCGGAATCTCCGCCGGACGCCCGGATACAACGGAGCCGAACACAACATCCTCGCTGTTGTTATATATCTGTAAGACCAGTCCCCATACAGTCTGCATAAACGTGTTGAGTGTCACCTGTTGCTGGCGCGCCACACGCTCAATTTGCTCAGTCAGTCCCTTGCTGAGTTCCACATCGATTTCAGCCATTTCATAAGCATGCTGTTTCAGCTGCGTTCTCTCCTGCGGCAGCCTGGTCTGCTGATCGTAACCCGCCAAATACTCCGACCAGTAACCCGAAGCTTTCGCTACATCTTGAGCTTCCAGCCATTCGATATACCGAGAGTAAGAGGTAACCGAAGGAAGCTCTAGCGCTCGCTTCTCCTGAAAGGCAAAGTAAGTGTCGAACACTTCCTTGATCATGAAGGACATGCACCAGCCATCCATCAAAATGTGATGATGACTCCAGATCACATGGTAGGACTCGTCGCCTGTGCGCAAAACGGTCACACGCATAAGAGAGTCATGGGCCAAATCGAACTTGTTCGCTTTATCTGCGCTGACAAAATCGGCTATCGTTTTCTCCGGGTGTTCATCTCTCGCCGAGCGAAGATCTTCAAAGTACACTTCACATTTCCGCTCGCGGAATACCACTTGAATCGGCTCGTCTCTCCAGCCGGTAATAAAGTTGGTCCGTAGCGCCTCATTTCGCTGTACCAGCGTATCCAATCCCCGGGTGAAGGCTTCCACATTCAGGCTTCCATACAGATCGAAGGTCACCTGTTCGAAGTAAGCTTCCGAATCGGCATCTAGCAGGCTGTGGAACAACATCCCTTTTTGCAGTGGAGTCAGGGTGTATACATTCTCCAGTTCGCCGAGTGCCGCCGTATGTTCGGACAGCCGCTCCAGTTCCTCCACCGTCACATCTTGAAGCAGTACGTCACTAGGCGTAAGCTCCGGCTGCTCTTTCGATACGCAATGGCTGATGACCTCACGCAAACTCGATTGAAGCAGGGAGCCCAAGCGCTCAACCGTCTCCCGTTGATACTGGGTTTCCCCATAACGGATCGTGAGTTCCAACACGCCTTCCGACACCATACCGTTGATATCGAGGACATAATCCATCACAGCATTTGGACTTGAATCGGAGCCCGGACTGAACGGAGACGGCTGCGAGCCACTGCTTTCGTAATCCTGGTCGAACTGGCCCAGATAGTTAAAACTGATCTCCGGCTCCAAAACGAAGCTCTCTCCGGCACGCGGCGCCGACAAATAACGCAGGATGCCATAGCCGATCCCTTTGTTCGGAATGCGACGCAAGTTTTCTTTCACCTGTTTCACCTGATGACCGAGTGCCTGAACGTGACCTGTCTCCAGAACAACAGGGAATTGGCTTGTAAACCAGCCTACCGTGCGCGAAATGTCCACATCTGGCAAAAGTTCTTCCCGGCCGTGGCCTTCGAGATTCACCAGCACGCGTTCCTGACCGCTCCAAGCTTGTACTGAGAGGCCCAGCGCGGCAAGCAGCAAATCGTTCATTTCCGTATGGTAAGCACGGTGAGCCTGCTTAAGTAATTGTTCGGTTTCGTCCACTGTCCATCGAACGGTTACGAGCCCACTGTCCTTCAGCTTGGATCTGCCTTGTTCATAATCTTTTGGAAGCGGCTCATAGGCCAATTGCTCGATACACTGCCAATACGCTCTCTCGCTTTCCATCGCGGACCCGTTCGCATAATCAGCGAGCTGTTTCGCCCACGTTTGGAATGAATCCGTTTTGAGCGGCAGACGGATCAGCTGCCCTTGCAGCGCCTGCTCATAGGCGGCAGCAAAATCCTCAAGCAGAATCCGCCAGGATACGCCGTCTACAACCAAGTGATGGATCGCGATGAGCAGATGGTCGCCATCGTCGCAGCGGAACAAGCCAAGCTTCACCAGCGGACCGTTTTCCAAATCGATGCTTGCTTGAATGTCATTTGCCTTAACCTCTACCGCTTCTTTCACGTCACGGACTGCCTTGAAATCGACAACTTCCAGATCGAACAGCACTTCATTCTCCCCGGCACCTCGGTTCCAGGCGTTATAACCATTCTCGGTCTGACGATAAACCGTACGAAGAGCATCGTGATGCACGATAAGCTGACGCACTGCTTGACGTAAAGCTTTTTCATCAAAGCCTTGCTTGGAGAACTGCATGAACGCCTGATTACTGTGATGTACATCGGCCGAATTTTGTTCAAAGAACCAGCGCTGAATCGGGGTCAGGATAACCTCTCCCGTCACTTCGGCCTGGCTTGCCGTTCTCTCCGCTGTTTGCAACCGCAAACTAAGGGCGGAAATCGTCGGGTAATGGAACAAATCTTTCATGACCAGCTTGTACCCCGTTTGCAAAAGACGAGAAGATACCTGCAAAGCCTTGATTGAATCGCCACCGAGCGCAAAGAAATTGTCCATCGTGCCGACCTGATCCACGCCTAACACTGACTGCCAGACCAACGCGAGTGCTTTCTCGGCAGGAGTACGCGGCGCCGTGTATGCAGCCTCGGCACGAATGCTTCCTTCCGGCACAGGTAACGCTTTACGGTCGATCTTGCCGTTAGGTGTAAGCGGCAGTTGATCCAAGCGCATGATGCGCGAAGGCACCATATGAGAAGGCAGTACGGCGTCCAGATGGGCCACAAGCCCTTCCAGATCGAAGCTGGAATCCATCACGATATACCCGCACAAATATTTCTGCCCCCGCTCGTCCGTCCGGTCGATGACAAGCGCTTGACGCACCTCGGCAATATTTTTCATGGCCGCTTCAATCTCACCAAGCTCGATCCGATAACCGCGAATTTTCACCTGATTGTCGATTCGGCCGATGAAATCTACGTTGCCGTCAGTCATCCAGCGTGCCAGATCACCCGTCCGGTACAACCGCTCCCCAGCGGTGAATGGGCTATCTACGAATTTCTCCGCCGTTAAATCCGGGCGGTTCAAGTAACCGCGGGCAACACCCGCTCCGCCGATAACCAGCTCACCCAACACCCCGATCGGCACCGGCTTCAGATTTGCATCCACGATGTAGAACTTGGCGTTCAGCCACGCTTTCCCGATTGGCACGCTGCCAGTCTTCGGCAGCTTCTCCAGCGGCTCATCATAGAAGCTGGAGTCAATCGCCGCTTCTGTTACGCCATAGCTGTTAATAATACGGAACTGCGAGCCAAAGCGCTCCTGCAAGGTGCGGTAATCCGCTACGCTGCAAGCGTCCGAGCTTGTGATTAGCAGCTGCATCGAGCTGAGGTCCAGACCCTCGGCATACACATGCTCCATGAACGGCACAACCAGCGCAGGAGTTGATTCGAACACCGTCACGGCGTAATCACGAATCCAGCCATAGAGGCGGGTTGGATCAATCCGGTCTTCCTTTGGCACGATGACTATAGTTCCACCGTTGTACAGCGTCCGTGCAATGTCACCGACGAACACATCAAACGAGAAACTCGCAAGTTGCAGCAGCCGGATCGGGAACTGATCCAGACGGTAGTCCCGCCGGTAGCCCGCCGCCGTGTTCACCAAGCTGCGGTGTTCCACTGCCACGCCCTTCGGACGGCCCGTCGTACCGGAGGTGTAGATGACGTATGCCAGATCGCCCGGCTTGTTCACATTTGCCGGATTGGATGCGAGATTCGCCGCTTGTGTGCTCTGCTCAGCTTCTGCCGTGGCAGATGTTTCGGCAGAAGCCGTTGCCACTTGCGCCAAAGCCTCCGCCTCTGCGTCCGCTTCGCCCAAAGCTTGTACGCCTACAGCCGTTTCCACCGTGCCTAGGCTGTAGGCCGAGGCGTCATCAAGTGCAATCACCGTTTGCAGCGTTAAAGCTCCGTCGCTGCGCCAAGCTTCCACCTGCTCCAACAGGCAGGTCTGCGTAAGCAATACCGATGCCCCGCTGTCCGCGAGCATATATTCGATCCGCTCCGCTGGATAATCGGGGTCAAGCGGTACATAAGCGCCGCCAGCTTTCCATACGGCGAGTACCCCGATCAACAGCTCGGCCGAACGGCCGGCCAGAATGCCGACCACCTGTTCCGGCTTCACCCCGCGTGCCCGCAGTACATACGCCAGACGATTTGCTTTGGCGTTCAGCTCCGCGTATGTCAGCTTGCTGTCTTCATATACAACCGCCAGCGCTCCCGGAGTGCGTTCCGCCTGCTCTTCGAACAGCTCGTGGAACGTTCTCTCTCTCCACGACTCATCCGGTTCCAGACCTGTACCCTCTGCGGCGTATTGCTTCACAAGAGCCAAAGACGACACGTCAAACCCGACCAGTAAATTATCCTTTTCGCTGTCCGTCAATATATCCAAATCCGAAATCCGCGCATCCGGCTGAGCCAGGATCGACGCCAAAAGCTGCTCGTAATGACCCGCCAGCCGTACCATTGTTTCCTGTCTAAACAACGAGGTAGCGTACTCGATCTTGCAAACCAACTCGTTACCCTCTTCCACGATATCCAAGCTAAGATCAAACTTCGCCGTCTTTTCCTCGATGTCAAACAGTGACCATTGCAAACCTTCAAGAGTTAAATCCAGGCTTTCGTGCTTTTGCAAAGAAAACATGGTGTCAAACAGCGGATTCCGGCTTAAATCCCGGCTCACCTGAAGAGCTTCTACCAGCTCCTCAAACGGATAGTCCTGGTGCTCGTAGGCTCCAAGCGTCCTTTCCTTCACTTCCTGCAGGTAATCCATGAACGTCCGCTCTGCCGTCGGACCCAAGCGAAGGGCCAGCGTATTGACAAACATGCCGATTATCGGCTGCACATCGGCGTGAGAACGAGCGGCAATCGGAGTACCAACTACTATATCTTCCTGTCCCGCGTATTTATGAAGTAATACGGAGTACGCAGCCAGCAGAAGCATGTACAACGTGGCCCCCGAATCGCTGGCAAGCTGTTTGAGAGCTTCGCATTTCTCCGAATCTAGCGTAAACGTGAGCGTTTGACCGTCAAACTGCTGAACGGCTGGACGGGAGTAGTCGAGAGGCAGCTCAAGAACCGGAAGCTCGGAGCTGAATACCCCGTGCCAGTATTCCTCCTGTCGTTTGATGCGTTGACGCTGTTCCTCGGATTGCTGCCAAACGGCGTAATCCTTGTATTGAATCCGCAGCTCCGGCAATTCTTCACCATTGTATAGGCGCACGAATTCGCGCAGCAGCACATCCATGGAAAGGCCGTCGGAAGCAATATGATGCATATCCAGCGCGAGCAGGAATTTTTCTTTCTCCAATTCGATCAGCAGGGCGCGCAGTAAAGGCGGCTGGGTCAAGTCAAAAGGCTGAATGAAGCCTTCAAGAATGGCTGCAACCTGATCTTCGCTTGCTTGAATCTTCTCGACCTTGAAAGCGACGAGCGGGTGAATACGCTGAACTGGCTCCCCATTCATGATTTCAAAACCGGTGCGCAACATATCGTGCCGGGCCATCAAAGTAGTCAGTACATCTTCTATTTTGGCCTCGTTCAAAGCCCCTTCCAATTGCAAGGCACTTGGGAGATTATAATTCAGCTCCAAGCTATCCAGCTGGTGCAGGACGTATAGCCTTTTTTGTGCAGAGGAAACCGGATAGTATGCTTTCTCTTCCGCTTTTGGAATCGAGCTATGCTCTGATTCATTCAAGCTGGCAATAGCCCCGGCTATTGACTCTACCGTCATATAGCGGAACACATCGCGCAGCGGAAGTTCAACGTTCATTTCCTTCCGAATCTTGCTGACAAGGTTTGTCGCCCGCAAGGAATGCCCTCCCAGTTCGAAGAAATTGTCCATGACTCCAATGCCGGAGTAACCCAGCACTTCCTCCCAGATCTTCACAAGCCGGGACTCCGTAAGGTTACGCGGCGCTACGTATTCAACGCCCGTTTGCAAACCGCCTTGCGGCTCCGGCAATGCTTTGCGGTCCACTTTGCCGTTGGACGTCAGCGGCATATGTTCCAGCTGCACGAAGTACGACGGGATCATGTATCCCGGCATTCCCTGGGCCAGCAAGTTCCTCATTTCGCTGACCGCCAGCGTCCGGTCCGCCACAAAGTAGGCAACAAGCGCCTTCTCGCCCCCGCTGTCCTGACAGGCGAGCACCACCGCTTCTTCCACACCCTCCACGTTCAGAAGCTGCGTCTCAATTTCGTCCAGCTCGATCCGGTACCCGCGGATTTTGACCTGATGGTCGATCCGACCCAGATATTCAATGTTGCCGTCCGGCAGCCAAGCTGCCAAGTCTCCCGAACGGTACAGTTTCTCCCCATCTGCAAACGGAGAATCAATGAACTTTTCCGCCGTCAAATCCGGGCGATTCAGGTATCCTCTTGCCAATCCTTCCCCGGCTACGTACATTTCGCCTGCTACGCCGATCGGAACAGGACGACGATTTTCATCCAGAACGTACACGCTCAGCGTTGGGATCGGCTTGCCGATATTACTTTTCGCCGCCTCCATCTCCATCCATGTGATTTCCTTATACGTCACGTGAACCGTCGTTTCGGTAATACCGTACATATTGACCAGCCTTGTCTCCGGGTACTTCGTCTTAAAACCCTTGAGCAACAGCGGGCTGAGCGCTTCGCCGCCGAAGATGATGTTGTGAATCTGCAGATCGTACGGATGGTCCGCTAAAACCTCACGCAGCAGTTGGTAGAAATATGTTGGCGTCTGGTTCAAAATCGTGACCCGTTCGCGGCTCAGCAGTGCCAGGAACTCAGCCGGATTTTTCGCCGTAAGCGGCGGTACGATAACCAGCTTGCCTCCGTACAGCAACGCTCCGTACATCTCCCAGACGGAGAAGTCGAAGCAGAACGAGTGGAACAACGTCCACGTGTCAGACGGCCCAAAGTCGAACAGGTTCTTGTCGTTGAACAAAAGGCGCACGACGTTTTTATGCTCGATCAACGTGCCTTTGGGTTTGCCGGTCGTTCCCGATGTGTAGATGACATAAGCCAAGTTACCCGGCCCGGAAATCGGCTCCAGATTCGAAGCGTCCAGCTCACCAGCTGATTCCGCCCCTTTGTCGCCCCAAACGAAATCGTTCAATTCAAGGCGCGTTCCTACGAAGTCGGTCTTCTCATGCAAGTGCTTTTGAATCAGCAATAACGGTGCGCCCGAATCCTCAATCATGAAGCGGATGCGTTCCTCCGGGTAGTCGGGATCAACAGGCACGTAGGCTCCGCCCGCTTTGAGAATCGCCAGAATGCCGACGACCATATCAAGCGAACGTTCGGCCAGAATCGCTACCAGCTGGTCCGCTTCGACTCCCGTCTCCCGAAGCTTGCGCGCAAGCCGGTTGGACCGCTCGTTCAGTTCGCGGTAGGACAACTGCCGCTCATTCATGACAGCGGCCACGTTATCCGGGTATAGCTTCGCCTGCTCTTCGAACAAGCCATGAATCGTCTGCTGCCGCGGGTAGTCTGCCTCCGAATCATTAAAACCGTGCACCAGTTCACGGATTTCCTGCTCCGTTAGCATTTCCAGCGAAGCAATATCCCCTTCCGGTGCTGTTGCAATAGTTTCGAGTAGCTTGTCGTAATGTCTGGCGAACCGCTCCGCGGTCTCCTGTTTATACAAAGCAGTAGCGTACTCTAACCGGCATTCGAGCTGACCATCCAGCTCCGAAATGTCCAGAAGCAGCTCGAACTTGGACGTTCGGTTTTCCAACGGATAAAACGATTGCTCCAGCCCCTCGATGACAATTTGCTCATTCTCCGTATTTTGCAGGGAGAAGAACGTATCAAAGAGCGGATTCCGGCCGGTCGCACGCGGAATGTGAAGACTTTCCACCAAATCTTCAAACAAATAATTTTGGTGTTCAAAAGCACCGAGTGTGATTTCCTTCATTTCTTCCAGGTACTTAAGGTACGGCTTGGAACGCTCCGGATGGCTGCGGATGGCAAGTGTGTTGATAAACATACCTACGATTGGCTGTACTTCTTCCTGCGTTCTTCCTGCAATCGGCGTTCCCACGATCAGATCTTCCTGACCCGAATATTTATGCATAAGAATCGAGTAAGCAGACAACAGCACCATGTACAGGGTCGTGCCCGTCCGTGCGGCCAGTTCTTTCAGCTTCTCCGTCCGTTCTTTCCCAATATCAAACTTCACGGTCCGGCCGTCAAAACTTTGCACCGCAGGCCGCGGAAAGTCCGTCGGCAGTTCCAATACAGGCAGCTCGCCCGACAGCTGTTCCAGCCAGTACTCCTTCTGTGGCTGGATCAACTGCCCGTAGGCTTCGGAATGCTGCCAAACGGCATAATCTTTGTATTGAATACTCAACGGAGCCAGCTCCTCACCCCGATACAGGCGGCTGAACTCGTCGAAAAGCAGCGCTGTCGAGATGCCATCCGAGACGATATGGTGCATATCGAACAGCAGAATGTGGCGATCCTCGCCGACTTCGATCAGGCCGATGCGCAGAAGTGGCGGCTTGGTCAGATCAAACGGGTGATAGTATGCTTCCACCACTTGGTCCACTTCTCGCTCGCTCACCTGGAAATAATCTACAGAAAACTCCACCTTGTCATAGATGCGCTGCACAAGCTCGCCTTGAACCTGCTCGATCCCGGTACGTAGCGTCTCATGGCGCTGAATCAGCGCCCGGAACGCGTACTCTACGCGCGTGCGGTCCAGCTTGCCTTCGAGAAGAAGCGCCGCTGACATATTGTAGCTACGCTCGGCCGCGTCAAGCTGGCGCAGGACATACAGACGCTTTTGCTCGGATGAAACCGGATAGTACTCGGCCTCTGCCGCCTTTGTAATCTCATACGTCTCCTGCTGCTTTAAACCGCTAATTCTTTGAGCAAGTTGTTCGATCGTGGTGTAGCGGAAAACGTCCCGCAGCGGAACCTCGACTTGCAGCTCTTTTCGAATCTTGGAAACCAGCGCGGAGGCTCGCAAGGAATGACCACCAAGGTCAAAGAAATCGTCATGGACTCCAACTCGCGCAATACCCAGCACCTGCTGCCAAATAAGTGCAAGTCTTGTTTCCAGCGTTGTACGAGGAGCCACATACTCACGGCCCACTTCTACCTCTCCGGTCGGTTCAGGCAGCGCTTTACGGTCAACTTTTCCATTCGGTGTGAGCGGAAGCTGATCAAGAGACACCAGCCGTGCCGGAACCATATGCGCAGGCAGCTCTTGTTTCAATTGGGACAACAGATCGCTCAGCTGCACGGAAGCATCCCCCGCCACGTAACCGCACAAATACTTTTGCCCCTGCTCATCCGTACGGTCAGTCACCACAGCCTGCTTGACACCCGGGAAACGCAACAGGGCCGATTCAATTTCGCCGAGTTCGATCCGGAACCCGCGAATTTTCACCTGATAGTCGATTCGGCCGATGAAGTCAACGTTACCGTCTTCCAGCCAGCGGGCCAAATCTCCTGTCCGATACAGACGTTCGCCAGGCACAAACGGGCTGTCTGCAAACTTCTCGGTGGTTAGGTCCGGACGGTTCCAATACCCGCGCGCCACCCCGGCGCCGCCGATGACAAGTTCACCCGGAATCCCTACAGGAACCGGCTTTAACCCGGCATCGACAATGTAAAACCGGGCGTTCAACCAGGCTTTGCCAATCGGCACATGACCCAACGATGGCAGCTTGTCCAGCGGCTCATCGTAAAAGCTGCTGTCAATGGCCGCTTCGGTAACGCCGTAGCTGTTGATGATGCGGAATTGTCCGCCGAATCTTTCCTGCAGCAATCGATAATCGGTGACACTGCAAGCATCCGAGCTGGTAATCAGCAACTGCATGGAGCTGACGTCCAGTCCTTCTTCATAAATATGCTGCATGAACGGCAGGATGAGTGCAGGTGTCGATTCAAATACCGTAATGTTTTGCTCCCGAATCCAGCCGTATAAACGGTTCGGATCAATCCGGTCATCCTTTGGCACAATTACCATTGTTCCTCCGTTATACAGCGTCCGCGCGATGTCTCCAACGAACACGTCAAACGAAAAGCTGGCCAGTTGCAGCAACCGCACCGGGAACTGATCCAACCGGTACTCGCGGCGGTACGCATCCGCCGTATTCATGAGACTACCATGCTCGATCATGACGCCTTTTGGGCGTCCCGTCGTACCCGAGGTGTAAATCACATAAGCCAAGTCTTGCGGGGCATTGTCAGCAGATTCATATTCCACAGCTGAGGTATCCCCGTTATACATCTGTTCATCATCCATGGCATAGACAGCTTGAAGCTTCAGTCGGTCATCGGCCAACCAACCTCCGGCCCCCTCCAACAGATGACGCTGCGTAAGCAGCACCGATGCTTCGCTATCGCTGAGCATGTACTCAATCCGTTCCGCCGGATAATCGGGGTCCAGCGGTACATAAGCTCCGCCGGCTTTCCATACGGCGAGCACACCGACCAGCAATTCCACCGAGCGCTCCGCCCAGATCCCCGTAATCGTCTCCCTTCCCACGCCCTGTTCACGAAGGAGCGAAGCCAGCCGCTCAGCGCGTTTGTTCAGTTCGCCGTAGGTCAGCTTTTTGTCCATGTAAACAACTGCCGGGTGATCCGGAATGTCTCGGGCAAACTTTTCAACATACCGATGAAACGCTATTCCCTCGCTCAGTGCTGCCACCGGCGGGTTAAACACGCCCAGAATACGGTGTCTCTCCTCATCGCTCAGTAGAGAAATCTCGCGTACCCGCAGTTCGGGAGTCTCAAGAAACTGGTCCAAAACAGTTACATACTGTTCCATAATGCGATCAATCTCGGCCATCTCGAACAGGCCGGTACGATAGGAAGCATGGAGAATGACATGGCCTTCATTCAGCATATGGTCGAAGCGAAGCAGTAGATCATCCATCTCGTGCCTGGCAAAGTGAGCCTCCAGACGTACCTTGATTTCTTCGTACTCCACGATTTTCAAAGGCAGATATTCCAGAGACGTGCGGAACAACTCCGAAAGATCGTTGCGACCGTGTTGTTCACGTAAATCCTGGATCAATTGGTTATAAGGATATTTCTGATGCCGCAGATCCGCCGTATTTTCCTTGGAAACCGTTTGGATCAAGGAGAGCACGGACCCATCTGGATTCAGACTAATCCGCGTAGCCACGGTGCTGACGAACATACCGATCGTTTCTTTTTCCTTCTTGCTGGTGCGATTGGCAAATACCGTGCCGACCGGCACATCGGTGCTGTCGGTCAGCTTATACAATAAGGCGTACATGGCGGACAAAAATAACGTATATAAACTGACCTGATATTGTTCGCTAAAAGCCAGAATGCGGTCATACCGGGAACCATCCAACGTGATGGAACGTTTATTCGATTCGCTGCCAATCGAGAATGGCGGAACCGATTTAATGCCGCTCGTTTCAGGCAGAGTATTGTACTTGGTCAGCCAATATTCCTTGCCTTTTTGATAACGCTGCGATTGTTCATATTCATGCTCAGTTGAAATATAATCCAGATAGGAAGGGGCCTGGTAACTGCTGAGGATGCCTTTGCGCAGTTCCAGGTATTTTTCCATCACCGCATGCAGCAAAGCAGTGACGGACAAGCCATCGGCAATGATATGATTTATAGTCAAATTAAGCCATACTTGGCCGTTCGCAAAATGGATCATCGTAAATTGATAGAGGTGTTCGTCGAACACACTGGCTGGTTTTTCGGTTACTTCTTTCACCCAGGCATAGAATTGTTCGGTTGTACCTATTTCGAGGTGGCTTATCTGGGCTTGGACATTCTCCGTCTCTTCGAACCACTGCGTTGGATTTTGCAAATCCCCGCTAATGCGGATTCGGAAAGCGTCATAGGTTTTGACAATCTCTGCGGCCGCTTGCTCCAGCAGCTTGGTGTCGATCTCGCCTGTAATCTGGTAGGTCGCGGAAAGCATCGTGATGGATGTGCCCGGATTCATAATTTCCATGAACCATATCCGGCGCTGGGCTTGCGTTAATCCATATTGCTTGTTCGTATTCTCTCTCACATCGACACACTCCCGTATTAGAGATTGTTTGTAGATAGGCTTTGTATCTAGATATCAGCAGGAAGACACTCGTTGTAATGGTCTAGCCATACAGCCGCGCGTAATACCCTCCGAGCGCCAGCAGGTCCTGATGGCGGCCCCGTTCGACGACCGTTCCTTGGTTCATGACCGTAATCAAATCCGCATGTTCCACCGTGCTGAGACGATGCGCAATCAGAATGGTGGTGCGCCCCTTCATCAATACGTTCAGAGCTTGCTGTACCCAATGCTGGGATTCGTTATCCAATGCAGAAGTCGCTTCGTCCAGCAGCAGAATCGGGGCGTTTTTGAGAATCGCCCGGGCGATCGCAATTCGCTGCCTTTGTCCGCCTGACAACGATGCTCCTCTCTCCCCCACCGGCGTTTTATACTGTTCAGGAAGTTCCTGAATGAAATGGTGAGCGTATGCCGCTTTGGCCGCTTCAACCACTTCTTCATCCGTTGCATCCGGGTTTCCATAGCGGATGTTTTCCTCAATCGTGCCGGTAAACAAAAACGGCTCCTGCGGAACGTACGCAATCTGCCTGCGGATTTCGTCCAGTGTGTAATGGCCAAACGGTTTGCCTTGGAGCAGGATATCTCCGCTGTCCACAGGATAAAAACCGAGCAGCAGCTTGATCAACGTACTTTTGCCGCTGCCGCTGGCTCCCACGATCGCAGCGACCTGACCAGGAAACACCTGCATGGACATGTCGACAAGTACCTTTTTATCCGCCTGATAGGAAAATTCCACATCGCGAAACTCCACCGCAGCCTCCGATATAAGCTCGCTGTGAGAAGATCCCAGACGCTCCGGTTCCTCTTGCTCACTTAGTACCTCTTGAATCCGGTGAGCGCCCGCGAGCGAATTCTGGGTCATCGACAGAACCATCCCCAAGTTCAACAAGGCGTGTGTCAGATTCACTTGCAAAACTGCCAGAGCGGCGACGCTTCCCATTCCCATCAATCCGTAAGCATAAAGAAGACTGCCGATGACAATGATGCCGCAAAACGTGACGTAACTGATGAAATGGTTCACCGCAGCCTGCATACCGTTCTTTTTCGCCGTTTGCCGAAGCGTTTGCGTCATTTGTTCGTTCAACGCCTCGTACTGGCCGTAAATCGTGCGGATGTGAAACAGCTTCACAATTTGAATACCGCCCATAAAATCTTTGAATTTTTCGGTCATTTTACCAAGAGTTTGCAAGCCTTGTTCGGACAAGACACGAATATCCCGTGCAAATTTCAAACTGACCAGAGAGGACAGCAGCAGAATGACGAAAGAAACGCCGGCAAACCGCCAATCGATCACCACCATGGAGACAATCGAGCCGATGCAAAAGACAACTTGAAGCAACAAAACGAAGTAAACCTGCGAGAATGTAAACTCAACGGTCGTTACGTCGTTGTTCACCCGCGACAGCAAGTCCCCATGGTGCGTCTGCTCCAGGAATTTCGGCCGCACCCGGCACAGCTTGTCATAAAGACGTTTGCGGATATTCAGCACAGTCAGCTCGACACTGCGCTGGTATAAGTAAATGAACCAGGGAGAAATTATATTTTCCAGGAACAGGGCCGCGCCCAAAATAATAAAGGCTTCCACCATAAGGGACGTATCTCGGGACACGGCGAAATCAACCAAGTTATGTACGACCAAGCTGAAGGCGATCAGAAACAATGTCTGGGTGAGCGCCGTTACAGCAAGGCCAATCGCGTACTGGGTTTTGCGCTTGCGGTTCATAAACGTCAGCAAGTAGCCGAGTTCTTTCACTTGCGAGAGCCTTCCGCCCTTTTTCATGTGTATGACACCTCCCTGCGTTCGGCAGACTCGGTAAATTCCTGGTAGTACGACTGGGCGTACAGTCCCTTCCTCTCGAGCAATTGTTCATGAGTGCCTTTTTCGACAATATTTCCTTCTTCCATAACCCAGATTTCATCGGCGTTTTGCACCGTAGAAAGCCGGTGGGCAATAACCATGGTCGTTCTCTGCTTCATCAATACGTCCAGCGCTTCCTGAACCGCGCTTTCCGACTCCGGATCAAGAGCCGATGTGGGCTCATCCAGCAACAGAACGGGAGCATCTTTCAGAAAAGCCCGGGCCATTGCAATGCGCTGGCGTTGCCCACCGGACAAAAATCCGCCGCGCTCTCCGACATACGTCTGGTAGCCGCCCTCAAGCTCCATAATGAAAGAATGGGCCTGAGCGGCTTTGGCGGCTTCGATAATGTCGTCCATCGACGCTTCTTCCCACCCATAGCCGATATTTTCGGCGATCGTACCGCTAAACAAATATGAATCTTGGGTTACCACGGAAAAATGCGACCGAAGCTGCTCTGGATCAGCGCCGCGGATCAGGCTTCCGAACACACGGATCTCGCCCTGATCCTCCGGAAGCGGATAAAAGCCGCATACCAGCTTAAACACCGTACTCTTCCCTCCGCCACTCGCTCCAACAAGTGCAATCGTCTTGCCTTCCGGCACCGAGAAGTTAATATTCCGCAGAATCAGGGAATTCTCTTCATACCCGAAGGTTACGTTCTGAAACTGGATGGGGGCGGCGCTCGCTTTTGGAAGCAAACGGCCATTTTCCGTTTCAGTCGGTTGCTCGACGATTTCGGAGACCCTTCTCAGAGCACCGCTCATTTCGAACGTGCGCGTGATGAGCTCAGGAATATGCTCCAGCGGCTCCAGACACAGATTAAGCAAGTACAGGAAGGCGATCAGTTCTCCCGCGCCTAGCTGCCCGTTGTAGATCAAATAGCTTCCGTAACTGACGGCGAAAATGATCGGGCTGATCATCAGCGTAGAAAGCAGCGGATTGACCCAGGCTTCCCGCTTTTTCACGGCCAGCTTTTTTTGAGCCGTCAATTGCAGCAGCACTTGGTAGGATCGAGATAACATACCAGATAGCAGATAGCTTTTTACAATAGGTATCCCTCCAAGCGTATCCTGGAGGTTGACGTTCATTCGGCCCATGTTCGCCTGGGCTTCCTCCGTCAACTGTTCCAACTGCTTGCCGATCCATTGGGAAACCAGCAGTGCTACGGGAAATAACAGCAGGCTGTACAGCATCAGCTCCCATTGGAGATACATCAAATAAGCGAAACAGCCGATAAATAATAGCGGATGATAAAACCACTGGGCGAGGTCCCGAATCATAAATTGCTGAATGAGCTGCAGATCGTTGTTGATCCGCGACAACACGTCGCCGGAGTGCTGTTTTTCCAAATAGGGGACCGGGAGTTTGCCGATATGACGCATGACATGGTTGCGGATATCCTGCACCGCAGAGGCACTGCTTCGCTCCACACCAAAGCTCATGAAAAACTTCGCCGGCACACCGATCAAGATGACCGCAAAGACCGTGTACACGATCTGCAGAACGACGGGCCCCGCCCCATTCTCGGCCTGTGTGGTCAGCTGCTCGACCAAACGTCCCGTCCATATCTCAATAACCGCGGCGGCTATTGCAGATAAGATACCGACGATCATCCAGCCTTTGTGGCGGCTCACATAGGACATCAGCCAGCGGAACGCTTTCCAGGTATCATAAGCGGTTCGGCGCTTGGAAGGCTCCGCTGTGCGTTGTTCTTGAACAGACGTCTGCCGATCAGCTCCCATGCAGGACCCCGACCTCTGCTTCGATCTGCCGCTTGATCTGCACTAAGATGTCACGGATGACAACGGCCGTTTCGTCCACGCGTGCGAGTTCCAGTAATTCCTCGTGTGCACCCTCCAGCCGGTAATCGGCGTAAGCTTGCATCGTTGCCCTCTCCCAGGACGGCAACTGGTGCTCTAGGCGGAATGCTTCGCTGTCCTTCGCAATCAGTTCGTAAATCCGGGCAGTTATCGTGCCTGAATTAATAAGCTGCGCTTCGTACGTCAAGGTGGCTTTGATCTTCCGATGAACACGCTCCCGCACGAGCGGATTGCTCATTAATTCCTTCTCTTCTTCGTCGAAATCCGCAAGCATTTCTTCAAGCTCTTTCTCAGACGTTTCATAAGGCGTGAGTGTGTCCTTAATCCACGAGTCCACCATGAGCACGTCCGTTACGACATACCCTCTTCTTTCCATCGTTTTGGCTACCTCGAACGTCAGGTTGCCTCCGAAGCAGTAACCGAGCAGCACGTAAGGTCCTTCCGGCTGGATGCGAATAATCTCATCCACATAATGGTTCAGCATGGCCTCGTAATCGATGGCATCGTCGATAAAATCAATGCCGTAAAGCACGAACCGGCCGTCTAGCCTGCTTGCAAGCTCTCGGTAACCGATGCCGAAGCCACTGCCTGGAGGGAAGCAGAACACGTTCAGATCCCCTGTTTTATTCAGCTTAATGAAGGAGTCTCCCCCTTTATCCAGACCCAGATCCTCCTCTTCAAAAGCCATGGCTTCAACGGTTACACTATGGAATTGGCGATTCAGCGGTATCTCGATGCCTGTTTCATCGTAAACGGCTTGAACGAGCCTCATCAGACTTAATGAATTGCCGCCCAGCTCAAAAAAGTTATCCTTTACGCCGACCTGAGGAATGCCAAGTGTATCCTGCCAGACACGGGCGATCTTCATCTCGAGCAGCGTTCTCGGCGCAACATATTCCGCTCCTCTGGCAGCAGCTTCCTCCGGCACTGGCAGCGCTTTGCGGTCGATTTTTCCGTTCGCGGTCAGCGGCATCTGCCAAAGCTGCACAAGATGGGCAGGAATCATATACCCCGGAAGCTGCTTGCCGAGCTGCTCCTTGAGTTCATTCGCCGCCAGCTTTGTTTCCGCGACGTAATAAGCAACAAGTTGCTTATGGCCGTTCGCGTCGTCCCGGGCGAGTACCACCGCTTCTTCCACGCCCCGGACGTTCAGAAGCTGCGTCTCAATTTCGTCCAGCTCGATCCGGTACCCGCGGACTTTGACCTGGTGGTCGATTCGGCCGAGGTATTCAATGTTGCCGTCCGGTAGCCAGGTCGCCAAGTCGCCCGAACGGTACAGTTTCTCCCCCTCCGCAAACGGGGAATCAACAAACTTCTCCGCCGTCAGATCCGGACGGTTCAGGTATCCTCTCGCGAGCCCTTCCCCAGCCACATACATTTCGCCCGCTACGCCGATCGGCACTGGGCGGCGGTTTCCATCCAGGACATACACCTTCAGTGTTGGGATTGGCTTGCCAATATTGCTCTTCGCCGCCTCCATTTCGACCCACGTAATTTCCTTATACGTCACGTGAACCGTCGTTTCGGTAATGCCGTACATATTGATTAACTTTGTCTCCGGGTACTTCGTCTTGAAGCCCTTGAGCAAAAGCGGACTGAGCGCTTCGCCGCCGAAAATGACGTTGCGAATCCGCAGATCGTATGGATGATCCGCCAAGACCTTACGCAGCAGCTGATAGAAGTACGTTGGCGTCTGGTTCAAAATCGTGACCTGTTCGCGGCCCAGCAGCGCCAGGAAATCGGCCGGATTTTTCGCCGTGAGCGGCGATACGATGACCAGCTTGCCTCCATACAACAGAGCTCCGTACATTTCCCAGACGGAGAAATCGAAGCAGAACGAGTGGAACAGCGTCCACGTGTCGAACCGCCCGAAGTCGAACAAGTTCTTGTCGTTGAACAGGAGACGCACAACGTTTTTATGCTCGATCAACGTGCCTTTGGGTTTGCCGGTCGTTCCCGACGTGTATATAACATATGCCAGGTTCTCCGGCCCGGAAACTGACTCCAGATTCGAAGCGTCCAGCGAACCTTCCGAGTCAGCCCCGCTGTCGCCCCAAACAAAATCATCTATTTCAAGGCGCATTCCTGCGAAGTCGGTCTTCTCATGCAAATGCTTTTGAATCAGCAATAACGGTGCACCCGAATCCTCGATCATGAAGCGGATGCGCTCCTCTGGATAGTCGGGATCGACAGGCACGTAGGCTCCACCCGCTTTGAGAATCGCCAGTATGCCGACAACCATATCGAGCGAGCGTTCGGCCAGAATCGCTACCAGCTGGTCCGCTTCAACTCCCGTGTCCCTAAGCTTGCGCGCAAGCCGGTTGGAGCGCTCGTTCAGCTCGCGGTAGGTCAGCTGACGTTCGTTCATGACAACGGCCACGTTGTCCGGGTATAGCTCCGCCTGTTTTTCAAACAAATCGTGAATCGTTTTCCCCCGCTCGAACCCGGTTTCGGTGTCATTAAATCGATTCAGCAACGTCTCCCTCTCGTCCGGGGAAAGCACATCGGCTTGTCCAAGCTCCAGATCCGGCTGAAATACAAGCACGGACAGAAGCCGAACAAGATGGTCGGCCGCCTGTTCCACAAATGCCCGTTCGTATCGATTCCGGTCAAAGCTTATTTCCAGCTGAATAGAGTCGTTTTGGTGGTCGAATCGAAAAACCGTATCTGCCGCCACTCGGTTACCCAGCGGTTCAGGATGAATCGGGACGAAGGATGTAACGGTGTTGACGACCGGAAGACCCTCCCCTGTATAGTCCAGATGGAGCGGCTCAACCATTTTCCGAAAAGGCAGATGCTGATGCTCTAGCGCCTCGCCGATGGAGGTTTTGATGCCCCCGAGCAGCGTTTTCAGTGTAGTCTGGCTGCTTACGGACGTTTTGATCACCAGGATGTCATGCGGCGGCTGAGTCACGTCTGGGTCCCCGCTATAAGAAGGCATGCCGACCAGTACTTGATCCTGCCCGGTATATTTGAACAGCAGACTTTTTACTCCTGCCAAAACAATCATGTACAAAGCCAGATCCGAACCATTAGCGAGGCGAATAATTCTCTCCGAGAGCTCACTCGGCAGGGTACGGTGAAGCAAAACCGGCTCTGCCGCAGCTTCGCCGCACGCAGATAATTTGGAGGATTGACTGTAGGGAAGGAAGCTCAGACTGTCATCGTCGTCAAACTTACTGCTCCAGTACCGTTCTTCCTTTTCAAATAATGATTTCATTCGTACCTCCCCTAAAAATGAAGTGACCGCATGCCCCGGCGCAGGTCCGAAAAAACCTGCTTTCGGCCTGCGCGTTAACGGGCTTGATTTACGGAGTTGCAAGTTGTTCGCCGTCTTCCTTGGGATGTGCATCACTTTTGCTTGACGGCGGAGCGCGCTTGTAATATTAGAACGCGAATTCGATCGTATCCACGGCACTCTTTGCGCCTGCCGCCGGTTTATGACATTCAATCCGACTTAGCTCATATTGTGGATTTTCCACAATTTGAGACAGTACCCGCAGGTAATCCTCGGTTAAGGTGCGGATCATCGTTTCTTTGAACAGCTTGGTCGCGTAGAAAAAGCCCCCGCTCAGCGACCCTTCGTTTTCATACATAAACAGTGTCAGATCAAACTTCGCTTCTTCCAAATGGTCAAGCTCGTAATTCTTCAGGCTGACCCCTTCCAGTTCGGCGTCTCGTTCTTCGATATTTTGCAAGTCGAAAACGGCATCAAACAGTGGGAAGCGGCCCGGCTCGCGCTTCACATTCAAACGCTCCACGAGCTCCTCGAATGGATAATCCTGATTCTCAAAAGCTCCCAAAGCCGTTTCCTTCACTTCATCAAGGTAGGACAGGAACGTTTTTTCGCCTGACGGACGATTGCGGAGCGCCAGTGTATTAACAAACATGCCGATGACCGACTCCAAATCGGCGTTAGTTCTTCCCGCCACCGGGGTGCCTACGATTAAGTCTTCCTGCCCGCTGTACTTGGACAGCAACACGGTATATGCGGCAAGCAGTACCATGTACAGCGTGCTTTCACGCTCGGCCGCCAATTCACGCAGCCGCGCAGAGAGAGAAGCATCGACATCGAACTCCAGATGCGCGCCTTCGTAGTTGCGAACTGTAGAACGTTCGTAGTCCATCGGCAGATCCCCCGTCGGCAGATCGCCTTCAAAGGTTTGCAGCCAGTACGCTTCCTGTCGCCCGATCCGCTCTCGGTGAACCTCTGACTGCTGCCAAACGGCATAATCCTTATATTGAATGCGTAGTGGCAGCAGTTCTTCCCCGGCGTATAAACTCGAAAACTCATCCATCACAATCGCCATCGATATGCCGTCCGACACAATATGGTGCATATCGAAAAGGAGAATATACCGGTTCGGCTCCAGTTCGACGACTCCGGCGCGCAGCAGCGGTGGCTTGCCGAGATCAAACGGACGTACGAAGTTGCGGACGATCTGCTCAACTTGAGCCGTATCCTCTGTATCCGCTTGATGATGCTCGATAGCAAAATCGACCTGCGTATAAATCCGCTGGACCGCTTCGCCCTTCACCATTTCAAAACCGGTGCGCAGCGATTCATGCCGTGTTATCAGTTTCCGCAACGAGGCTTCCAACCGGTCTAAATCAAACTTACCTTCCACCTGCACCAGTTCCGGCATGTTGTAAAGCTGATCCGCTCCATCCAGCGTGTGCTGAATAAACAGCCGTTTCTGCGCGGAGGACAGAGGGTAGCACTCTCTCTCTTCCGCTTGAGGAATGGCCTCATGCTCCCGCCGTTCCATCCGGGCAATCGCATCGGCCATCGACGCAATCGTGGAGTGACGGAATACGTCGCGCAGCGGCAGATTGACGTTTAATTCCTTAAATACCTTGCCCGCTAATGTCGTCGCTCGCAGGGAGTGCCCACCGATGTCGAAGAAGTTATCGTAAACGCCAATCTCCTTCGTAAGCCCCAGCACCTCCTGCCAAATTACCGCCAGCTTTGTTTCCAGCTCATTGCGCGGTGCGACGTACTCCGTTCCACTTCCAGCTTCCCCTTCCGGCACCGGCAGTGCCTTCCGGTCAAGCTTTCCGTTCGGCGTCAGAGGCAGGCGCTGCAGCTCCACGAAGTACGACGGGATCATGTAACCTGGCAGCTCCAGTGCCAACGCACTGCGCAGATCGTTCACTAACAGCTTCGCACCAGTATCCGGCGTGTAATACGCACACAGCGCCTTCTGCCCGTTCGCATCACTTCGAACCAGCACCACCGCTTCGCGCACACCTTCCACCCGCAACAGCTGCGACTCAATCTCACCCGTCTCGATCCTGTAACCACGGATTTTCGCTTGATTGTCGATCCGGCCGATGAAATCTACGTTTCCGTCCTCCATCCACCGCGCCAAATCTCCCGTGCGATACAATCGCTCACCAGCTGTGAAAGGGCTGTCTACAAACTTCTCTTCCGTCAGCTCTGGACGGTTCAAGTACCCACGTGCTACCCCAACACTGCCGATAACCAGCTCGCCCAGCACCCCGACCGGTACGGGATTCAGATGTGCATCCACGATGTAAAACTTCGCATTTAACCACGCTTTGCCAATCGGCACATGACCTGTCTGCGGCAGTTTCTCCAAATCCTCGTCATAGAAACTGGAATCAATTGCTGCTTCCGTTACGCCGTAGGCGTTAATGATGCGAAACGACGGGCCGAACCGTTCCTGCAAGGTACGGTAATCTGCCACGCTGCAGCTGTCCGAGCTTGTGATCAGCAGCTCCATACCGCTTAACTCCAACCCCTGCTCATGCACGTATTCCATAAACGGTACGATCAGTGCCGGCGTTGATTCAAAGATCGTCACTTGCTCCCGCTCTATCCAGTAGTGCAGACGAGATGGATCGATCCGGTCGTCCTTCGGTACAATGACCATGCTGCCTCCGTTATACAACGTCCGCGCGATATCACCCACGAACACGTCAAACGAGAAGCTAGCGAGTTGCAACAGACGCACCGGGAACTGATCCAACCGGTATTCCCGTCGGTAACCCGCTGCCGTGTTCACCAGGCTGCGGTGCTCGATCATTACACCCTTGGGCTTGCCCGTTGTACCCGACGTATAGATTACATAGGCCAAATCCTCTGGACGAGCTTCATGGAAGCTGTCCATACCAACAACATCAACATCATTTGGATGACTCTCGCCACCACCGTTCACAGCACCCGTCAGCTCGCCGGAGACCAGACCTGAAACCATGCTGGAGCCTTGGCCGAAGTCCATTGGAGCATTCTCCCGGTCTTCGCTGTATGACATTTCGTCGTCGAGGTACAGCACCTTCGCCAGTGACAGTTCCTCTTCGCCGAGCCAGGCTTCGGCACGCTCTCGCAGCGGCGTTTGTGTCAACAGCACTTTCGCTCCGCTGTCTTCCAGCATGAACCGCACGCGGTCTGCCGGATAATCCGGGTCAAGCGGTATATACGCCCCGCCCGCTTTCCAGACGGCCAGCACGGCCACCAGCAAATCGACCGAACGCTCGGCGAGAATGCCGACGATTGACTCCCGGCCGATGCCACTTGTGCGCAGTGTAGCCGCCAAGCGGTTCGCTCGTTCGTTCAGCTCCACATACGTTAGTCGGTTATTTTCATACACGACGGCTTCCGCTTTCGGTGTACGTTCCGCCTGTTCCTCGAACAGGCGGTGGAACGCCGCCACAGGAGCCTCTTCCGGCTGCGCCGGGTTAAACGCGCAGACCATTTCTTCTTTTTCCGCTGCTGTCAGCAAGTCCAGCTCGGCAATCTTCGCATCTGGACGGTTCACAATTGTCACGAGCAACTGCTCGTAATGTTTTGCCAACCGTTCAATCGTCTCCCTTTTATAAAGAGCAGTCGCATATTCGAAGCTGTAATCCAATCCGCCGTTTTCCTCGCCCACATCCAAGCTGATATCAAACTTCGCAGTATCCAGTACGCTCGGATAAGGAATCAGGCGAAGCCCTTCCAGCTCAAATTGCTCATTCTCCGTATTTTGCATCGTAAACATCGTGTCGAAGAGTGGATTACGGCTTAAATCACGGGTGACTTGCACCTTGTCCACCAATTGTTCAAACGGATAGTTCTGATACTCAAACGCACGCAGAGTTGTTTCTTTGACTTCGTTTAGGTATGACAGGAATGTCTTCTCCGAAGCCGGATAACTGCGAATCGCCAACGTGTTTAGGAAAATCCCGATTAACGGCTGCACATCTCCATGATTCCTTCCGGCAATCGGCGTACCAACGATCACATCTTCCTGACCTGAATATTTGTGCAAAAGCATGTTATACGCCGCAAGTAGCACCATAAACAGCGTCGTGCCCGTTTCCGAAGCCAGCTGTTTCAGGCCGTCGGTTTTTGAAGCGTCGAAGAAAAACTCCATCGTTTGGCCCTCATAGCTCTGTACAGCAGGACGTGGATAGTCGGTCGGCATTTCCAGCACTGGAAGCTCGCCCTGGAACATGTCCAGCCAATACATCCCCTGATGCTGAAGCCGTTCCTGTTGCTCCTGCGAATGCTGCCAAACGGTGTAGTCTTTGTACTGAATGCGCAGCGGCTCCAATTGCTCTCCACCATACAAACGCACAAATTCTTCAACAAAGATTTCCATCGAAACGCCGTCAGAAATAATATGATGCATGTCGTACATCAGAATATGGCGTTCCGCAGCCAGTTCAACAAGGCCTACCCTCAACAGCGGTGGCTTAGCCAAGTCAAATGGACGGACGAAACCGTGAACCACCGCTTCGACCTCTTGCTCATCCGCTTGATAGAACTCCACCTCAAAATTCACATCCTGGTAAACCCGCTGTGATGCTTCGCCGTCCACCATTTCGAACCCGGTGCGCAGCATTTCATGCCGCGCCACGAGCTTACGGAACGTTTCTTCGAACCTTGTTCGGTCCAAAGCACCTTCCAGCAGCATCGCTTCCGGCATGTTGTAGCTAAGCTCCGCACCTTCCAGCTGATTCAGGATAAAGAGACGTTTTTGAGCAAAAGATTGCGGGTACACCTCTCGGTCATCCGCCACCGGAATGGCAACAAATGTCTGCTCATCCAGCCGGTAAATGACGGCCGCCATGCTCTCGATCGTGGAATGGCGGAACACGTCGCGCAGTGGCAGATCCACGTTTAACTCTTTATGAATCTTGCTAACCAACGTTGTCGCGCGCAGGGAGTGGCCACCGATGTCGAAGAAGTTATCGTGAACACCAATCTCCTTTGTAAGCCCAAGCACTTCCTGCCAAATGACCACCAGCTTCATTTCCAGCTCATTGCGTGGTGCGACATACTGTGTTCCGCTTCCCGCTTCTCCTTCCGGCGCTGGCAGCGCCTTTCGGTCAAGCTTCCCGTTCGGTGTCAGAGGCAGATGCTCCAGCTCCACGAAGTACGACGGGATCATGTAACCCGGTAGCTCCTGTGCCAGCGCGCTGCGCAGATCGTTCACCAACAGCCTCGCACCAGTATTCGGTGTGTAATACGCACACAGCATCTTCTGCCCGTTCGCATCATCACTTCGAACCAGCACCACCGCTTCGCGCACACCTTCCACCCGCAGCAGCTGCGACTCTATCTCACCCGTCTCGATCCGGTAACCCCGAATTTTCGCTTGGTTGTCGATTCGGCCGATGAAGTCCACGTTCCCGTCTTCCATCCACCGCGCCAAGTCTCCCGTGCGGTACAGCCGCTCGCCCGTGACAAATGGGCTGCCCACAAACTTCTCTTCAGTCAGCTCTGGACGGTTCAAGTACCCGCGCGCCACACCGACTCCGCCGATAACCAATTCGCCCAGCACCCCGACCGGTACGGGATTCAGATGTGCATCCACGATGTAAAACTTCGCATTTAACCATGCTTTTCCAATCGGCACATGGCCTGTCTGCGGCAGTTTCTCCAACTGCTCGTCATAGAAACTGGAGTCGATTGCCGCTTCCGTCACGCCGTAGGCGTTGATGATGCGGAACGACAGGCCGAACCGTTCCTGCAAGGTCCGGTAATCTGCCACACTGCAGCTGTCCGAGCTAGTGATCAACAGCTCCATACCGCTTAACTCCAACCCCTGCTCATGCACATGCTCCATGAACGGCACGATCAGTGCTGGTGTTGATTCAAAGATCGACACTTGCTCGCGTTCTATCCAGTAGTACAGACGAGACGGATCAATCCGGTCGTCCTTAGGCACAATGACCATGGTACCGCCGTTGTACAGCGTCCGCGCAATGTCACCCACGAACACGTCAAACGAGAAGCTTGCGAGCTGCAACAGCCTTACCGGGAACTGATCCAACCGGTATTCCCGTCGGTAACCCGCTGCCGTGTTCACCAGGCTGCGGTGCTCGATCATTACACCCTTTGGCTTACCCGTCGTACCTGACGTGTAGATTACATAGGCCAAATCCTCTGGACGAGCTTCATGGAAGCTGTCCATACCAACAACATCAACATCATTTGGATGACTCTCGCCACCACCGTTCACAGCACCCGTCAGCTTGCTGGAGACTTTACCGGAAACCATGCTGGAGCCAAGCGGTGCATTCTCCCAGTCTTCGCTGTATGACGTTTCGTCGTCGAGATACAGCACCTTCGCCAGTGCCAGTTCCTCTTCGCTGAGCCAGGCTTCAGCACGCTCTCGCAACGGCGTTTGTGTCAGCAGCACCTTCGTTCCGCTGTCTTCCAGCATGAACCGCACGCGGTCCGCCGGATAGTCCGGGTCGAGCGGTACATACGCCCCGCCCGCTTTCCAGACGGCCAGCACGGCCACCAGCAAATCGACCGAACGCTCGGCGAGAATGCCGACGATTGACTCCCGGCCGATGCCACTTGCGCGCAGCGTTACCGACAGGCGGTTCGCCCGCTCATTCAGCTCCGCATACGTCAGCCGATCGTTTTCGTACACGACTGCCTCCGCTTCCGGAGTGCTCTCCGCTTGTTCCTCGAACAGTCGGTGGAACGCCGCCACAGGAGCCACTTCCGACTGCGCCGGGTGGAACGCGCCGATAATTTGCTCTTTTTCCTCTGCCGTCAGCAAGTCCAGTTCGGCAATCTTCGCATCTGGATGGCTTACAATCGCCGCAAGCAAATGTCCAAAATGAATCGATAGCCGCCGGATCGTGCTTTCTTTATAAAGAGCCGTTGCGAATTCAAAGTTGCACTCCAATCCGCCATCTTCTTCCGTAACATCCACACTCAGGTCGAACTTGGCCATACCATATTCGCTAGGGTACGATGACAATTTCAGCCCTTCCAGCTCAAACTCTGACTCCTCCAGGTTTTGCAGGGAGAACATCGTGTCAAACAGCGGGTTGCGGCTCAAATCCCGGCTAACCTGCACTTTATCGACGAGTTCTTCGAAAGGATAATTCTGATGCTCGTAAGCGCCTAAGGTCGTTTCTTTCACTTCTTCCAAATACGACAGGAAGGTCTTCTCCGAAGCCGGATAATTGCGGATCGCCAGCGTGTTGACAAACATTCCGATCAAGGGCTGCATATCGCCGTGTGTTCTGCCCGCAATCGACGTGCCAACGATCAAATCATCCTGACCTGTGTATTTATGCAAAAGCACGGTATATGCGGCAAGCAACACCATATATAGCGTCGTTCCTCTTTGAGCGGCTAGCTGCTTCAAGCCTTCGTTCGTTGCCTCGTCCACAAAAGACGTCAGCGTATGTCCCTCATAGCTCTGTACAGCAGGACGCGGATAGTCCATTGGCATTTCAAGAACCGGCAGCTCGCCCCGGTAACGGTCCAGCCAGTAAGCTTCCTCGCGTTTCAATTGCACTTTTTGCTCGTCCGATTGCTGCCATACCGCATAGTCCTTGTACTGAATGCGCAAAGGTTCTAATGAATCGCCGCCGTACAAACGAACGAGTTCCTCAACGAACACGTCCATCGAAACCCCGTCGGAGATGATATGGTGCATGTCAAACATCAGTAAATAACGATCGGCTGCCAGCTCTACGAGCTCGGCACGCAGCAACGGTGGCTTCGCCAAGTCGAAAGGTCGGATAAAAGCCTGCACGACTGCAGATGCTTCTTCCTCGTTCCCATGTCGACACACAACGGCAAAATCAACGCTCTCATAAATACGCTGTACCGCTTCGCCTTGCACGATCTCAAATCCGGTTCGCAACGTTTCATGACGTTCGATCAGTCCGCGGAAAGCTTTCTCCAGCAGGCTATGGTCAATCGATCCTTCGAGCAGCAGCACACCCGGCATGTTATAGCTCTGATCGGCTCCTTCCAGCTGATTCAGGATAAACAGCCGCTTCTGAGCTGAGGAAAGTGGATAATACGCTCTTTCATCTGCCAGCGGAATCGACGAGAACAACTGCTCTTCAATCCGGGAGAGGGCGAGAGCCATCTCTTCGATCGTTGAGTAGCGAAATACGTCGCGCAGAGGCAACTCGACGTTCAACTCCTGATGCACCTTGCTCACCAGTGTCGTTGCCCGCAGGGAATGGCCGCCCAAGTCAAAGAAGTTATCCTGAACCCCGATGTGTTCCAATCCGAGCACGCTTTTCCATATTTCAGCCAAGCTGGCTTCCAACGGAGTTCGAGGCGGAGTATGTCCTTCGCCCGGCAACAAGCTCTCCTCAGGTGCCGGGAGGGAGCGGCGGTCGACCTTACCGTTCGTCGTCAGCGGAAGCCGTTCCAACTGGATCAGGTACGCCGGGATCATATAGGCAGGAAGTTCCTGGGAAAGGACGCTCTTCAGCTCGGCCGCCGGAAGCTCACGGTCCGCTTCATAATAGGCGCAAAGCTGCTTCTCGCGCGAGGCGTTTTCCCGCGCAAATACCGTCGTTTTCCGAATTCCCTCCACTTTCTGAAGCTGTGCTTCGATCTCGCCCAGCTCAATACGGAAGCCGCGGACTTTCACTTGATCATCCGTCCGCCCCACGTATTCAATCGTGCCGTCCGGTAGCCATTTTGCCAAATCCCCTGTACGGTACATGCGCTCTCCCGGCACAAACGGATGGTCCACAAATTTCTCCGCCGTTAGCTCCGGCCGGTTATTGTAGCCCTGTACCAAGCCTTCTCCGCCGACGCAAAGCTCCCCGGCCACGCCGATCGGCAGAAGTTTATTCTGGCTGTCGACGATATACACCGTCGTATTGCTGATCGGCCGTCCGATGGGTACGGTAACCGCGGACTCATTCACAAAGTCGACTGGAAGATACGTGGTATAAACCGTGCTTTCTGATGGGCCGTACAGGTGGTTAAGCCTGCCCGGTCCGATATGAGCGAGCGCTTTACGCACATGGCCGACCGACACGCGCTCTCCTCCGAACAAAATCGCCCGGACATCACGCAGGCAGTCGACGTTCACATCTACAAGGACGTTGAAGAAAGCCGTCGTAATTAGCATGACCGAGATTCGCTCGCGCTGGATGAGATCCGCCAGCTGGCCGATTTCCAGCAAAGTCTCGTGGGGAACCAGCACCAGCCGTGCCCCGTTGGTCAAAGCACCGAAAATATCAAAAATCGCTCCGTCAAACGAATAGCTCGAAAGCTGGAGGACATGATCCCGCTCAGTGATGTCGATATAATTCGTATTTCGCACGATCCGTACAATATTGCGGTGCGAAACAAGGTTTCCTTTTGGCTTGCCCGTCGTGCCTGACGTATAGATGATGCAAGCCAGATCTGTCGCTTCGTTGCCCGAATTTAGATTTGTGCGGTCCTCGTGATAGAAGGACTCGTCATCCAGTAAAATCACGGAGTCCGAACCCGCCAGGCGCTCGCGTAATCGGCTTTGCGTCAGCATGACCTGCGCACCTGAATCCTCGATCAAGAAACGGATACGCTCCTCGGGATATTCCGGGTCAATCGGTACGTAAGCCGAACCGGCTTTGTGTGCCGCCAGCATACCCACCACCATTTCGATGGAACGCTCAGCCATAATGGCGACCAGGCGGCCTTTGGAAATCCCGTGGCTACGCAAGGTACGAGCAAGGCGGTTAACGCGTTCGTTCAGCTCGCAATAGGTCAGCTCTTGCCCATTCAAGGAGATGGCAGCTGCATTCGGGATGCGCTCCGCCTGCTCTTCGAACAATTGAATGAGCGTTTTCCCGCGCGGAAATTCCGTTGTGGTGTCGTTAAAACGTCCGAGAAGGTCAGCTTTTTCCGCCTCCGTCACAAGTTCCAGCTCGCCCACGGTAATCTCCGGGTTATCCGTCACCTGCTCCAGCAAATGAACGAGATGCCCCTTGAGCCGCTCAATGCTATCTTTATCAAACACTTCGGCGTTAAAGTCGAACCGAATTTCGATCTCGTCTCCCGGCACCACGGTGACGTTAAAGTTATAGTTTGTCTGCTCCTCCATCTGAACATCAGCAATCGTCAGGTCGCCGTGCTGCTGGTCTCCCGCCTGCTCCATCTGCTCGTCCACCGGATAGTTCTCAAAAGCGATGATATGGTTGATCAGGTTCTGCTTTTGTATGCTGCGGGCCTGAATTTCATACAGCGGATAGTAATCATAACGCCCGGACTCCAATGCCCGCTCTTGAAGCTTCGCCATCAGGTCGGCGAACACGGTGTCCGCTTCACTCGTGACCCGGACCGGCACCGTATTAATGAACAGCCCGATCATGGACTCAATGCCCGGAATTTCCGCCGGTCTTCCTGCCACGACGCTACCGAATACGGCATCGTTTGTTCCGTTATATTTTTGCAGCATCACGCCCCAAATAGCTTGCAGCAGTGTATTGACCGTAACCAGGCGCTGTTTCGCCACCCGGTCCATCCGCTCGCTCAAGTCCTTGCCCAGCTCGGCGGTGACGTGATCAGCCGTAAATCTGCCGTTGGGCGCCACTTCCTTTTGTCCCGGGAGTACGGTTTGCCCTTCATAACCTGCCAGGAATGCCATCCAATAGCTTGATGCCGCCTGATCGTCCTGTTTCTCCAACCATTCGATATAGGCGCCATAATCCGATCGCTTATCTCCCGCTGACTGCTCGCCGGATACCAAGGCCGAGTATGCCTCAAACAGCTCCTGTGTCAGCTGAGTCAGGCACCAGCCGTCCATCAAAATATGTTGGAAACTCCACAGTACATGATAGCTTTGCTCTTCGGTGCGCAGGATCGTGAACCGAACGAGCGCGTCATGTTCCATATCGAAGCCGCGAAGCTTGTCCTCCTCGGCCTTTTTATCCAAGTAAGCTTGTTTCTCGTCCATCTGCATATGAAGCAGCTCTTCATATTCAAAACCGACCGGTTTGTTGCGGTATATGATTTGCAGCGGCTCGCCCGCCGGTCCTTTCACAAAATTCGCCCGCAGCACCAGATGACGTTTCGCAAGTTCCATCCAACTCCTCTCAAAAAGCTGGACGTCGAGCGCTCCCCGCATCGTAAACCGCGTCTGCTCAAAATAAGCTGCCGTTTGCCGGTCAAGCGCGCTGTGGAACCACATCCCCTTCTGCATCGGCGTAAGTGAGTAAATATTTTCGATTTCCCCGAGATGCCCCGAGCGCTGGGAGATTTGCTCCAATTCTGCAATGGTCAAGCCTTTAAATTGCACGTCGCTCGGCGTCAATTCAGTGTTTTCTTTGCCTGCACAGTGGATAATGAGGTCTTGGAGACTTTGCTCAAGCCGCTGAGCGAGGGCTTCCATCGTTTCCTTGTGATACTGCTTCCGGCTGTAGCTGAGATCGAGCGATAAAGCGCCGTCCAGCACCATACCGTTGATATCCAGCACAAAGCTGCGGGCCTGCCGGTCGCTAGCCGGGCTGCCGCTGGAATAAGAAGATATGCCGATCTCGTCCTGGTCGACATCATCGTCGAACTGGCCGAGGTAGTTAAAATTAATTTCCGGCTCTGCGCCCCAAACCAATCCATCCTCCGATTTCGAGAGGTAGCGGCATATGCCGTACCCTAGCCCCTTGTTCGGAATACGGCGTAAGTTTTCCTTGACCTTTTTAATCTGATATGACAAATCTCGGTCGGTTTCCGGTTCAAGGACGACCGGAAACTTGGTCGTAAACCAGCCAACTGTACGCGTTATGTCGATATCCGTTCCGATCGATTCACGTCCGTGTCCTTCGAGATTGATCCGCACCCGTTCATGCCCCGTCCATTTGCGTAAGGCTATTCCGAGCGCCGTTACCAAAATATCATTCATTTCGGTGTTGTAGGCACGGTGAACCCGCTTCAGTAGCAGCTCCGTTTCTTCGGGAGTCAAACGGACAAACAGCGATTCGCTGTCATGCTGCGTCGTAACGTCCGCCTCCATATCCTTCGGCACGGCCAGAACCTCCATTTGTTCCACGGCCTGCCAATAGGCCCGTTCCTTTGCCATCTCCGGACTTTGCGCGTAAGCAGCCAGCTGCTCGGACCAAGTGCGGTACGCATCTGTTTTCGCCGGGAAACGAATTCCCTCGCTTTTTCTAATCTGCTCGTAACCTAGAGCGAAATCCTCCATCAAAATGCGCCAAGACACGCCGTCTACCACGGCATGATGAACCGCGAGCAGCAAATGATCTCCGTCCTCGCACTGGAACAGTGCCGCCTTCATGAGGGGCCCGTTCTCCAAATCAATGCCTGCTTGAATGTCCGTTGCCTTCGCTTCCACAGCCTGCGTGGGATTCTCCGCATCCTTAAAGTCGAACACGTCCAGCGTGAACAGCCCACCATCCTGAATCGCTCGGGTTAACGCACCAAACCCTTGTTCCGTCTTGCAGAACACCATGCGCAAGGCGTCATGATGCTCGGCCAGCTTTTGCAGCACCTGATACACTATCTCTTCGTTGAAGCGTTCCTTCCGGTACAGCATCACCGACTGGTTGAAATGATGTGGGTCCGCAAAGGAACTCTCGAAAAACCAATGCTGAATCGGCGTCAATGCCGTTTCACCCGTTATTTCGCCTTGATCGATGGTACGTCTGATCGGTTTCACATGCAGGCTGAGCTGTGAAATCGTCGGATATTTGAACAAATCCCGGATTTCCAGTTTGTACCCGGCTTGATGAAGCCTCGAAGATACTTGAATGGACTTGATCGAGTCTCCGCCCAGCTCAAAGAAATGATCCGTTACCCCAACACGATCGGCGTTCAATACCGCCTGCCACACATCAGCAAGCGTTTGCTCAGCTTCATTGCGGGGAGCTACGTACGCGCCGCCAGTCAGTGCGTTTCCTTCCGGGGCAGGTAAAGCCTTACGATCGATTTTGTCGTTCGGCGTGAGCGGCATCCGCGGAAGCTGAACAAAATGCGCCGGAATCATGTAATTCGGCAATTTTTGCGCCAGCGCGCTTCTCAGCTCGCCGAGCGTAAGAGGGAGGCTCGCGACCAGGTAAGCGCACAGTTCTTGCCCGCTTTTGCCTTCCCGCGCGATTACAATCGTCTCCTGCACGGCGTCGATCTTCAGAAGTTGCTCTTCAATCTCACCGACCTCGATTCGGAATCCACGGATTTTCACCTGATGGTCGATCCGGCCCAAGTACTCCATATTTCCGTCCGGCAGCCAGCGGGCGAGATCTCCTGTCCGGTAAAGGCGTTCTCCCGGCGCAAACGGATGTTCCACAAACTTCTCTGCCGTCAGCTCCGGTTGGTTCAGGTAACCTCTCGCAAGCCCCACGCCGGCCACGCATAGCTCGCCGTCCACTCCCGGAGGCACAAGTTGCAGGTGGGCATCCAAAATAAAAATCTGATGATTAGCCAGCGGGCGTCCGATCGGAATGACTCTGCACTCCGGCTGCTGCTCATCCGCATCCCAAAGCGTCGTAACAATCGAAGCTTCAGTTGGGCCGTAAGCATTGAAATAGTGAACCTTCGCTTTCCACTGCTGCACGAATTCGACCGATACGGCCGAACCTCCCGTTACAAGCTTTGTTAAGCTGGGAAGACGATCCGGGTTCAAATGAGCGCTGTACGTCGGAGGCAAAATCGCCGCTGTAATCGCATGCTCGTTCATATAACTCTCGAACAGACGAGTGTCGAGAATTGTTTCGGCCGTCGGGATGTACAAAGCCGCGCCAAAATAGAGTGCTTTGAATACTTCCCAGCAGGATGCGTCGAAGGACAAGCTCGCAAATTGTACGATCCGGTCATGCTCCGTGATGCCCAGCCTGTCTGCGAACATCAGCTTCAAGCTGACCAAACCACGATGCTCCAGCATGACCCCTTTGGGGTTGCCCGTTGTACCTGACGTATAAATGACATAAGCAAGATCGTTTGGACCGCTGACAGCCTCCAGGTTCGAGCCATCGTCGCTATAGGCTTGCTCGTCATCAAGCACCAATACGGTCCCTTGAAACGGGACTTGCTGTAACAGCTCTCTTTGAGTCAGCAGCAGCTGCGCGTTCGAGTTCTCCAGAATGTAGCGGATACGTTCTTCCGGGTACTCCGGGTCGATCGGCACGTAGGCACCGCCAGCTTTCAGAACCGCCAGAATGCCAATGACCGTCTCCAGTGATCTCCTGACCATCAAGCCTACTAACTGATTGGGCAGCACACCGACCGATCGTAGCGTACGCGCCAGCTGGTTTGCCCGTTCGTTCAACTCTGCGTATGAAAGCCGCTGCCCCTCAAAGACAACCGCAGTCGCCTCGGGCACACGCTTCGCTTGCTCCTCCACAAGCTGATGAATCGTCCGATCACGAGGATAGTCCTTCTCTGTATCGTTGAAGTTTTGCAGTAATTGAAATTTTTCGTCCTCCGACAGCATGTCAGCTCGCACGATGTCCAGTTCCAGCTCATAAAGCCCCACGGACAGCAGGCGATTCAGGTGGCCGACGACCCGACTCATGAACTCGGAGTCATATAAGTGCTCGTTATATGACAGCGCTAGCTGTATCGTCCCGCCGGTTAAACTGAATTCAAAGGAACAGTCCGTGACCACGTTTTGCCCAATTTCGTCCAGATGCAACTCCTTAAGGGATACTAGCGTATGAACGAAGGGTATCCCTTCAGCATATTGCAGATCCAGCTTCTCCGTCATTTTCAAGAACGGAATATGTTGATGCTGAATGGCTTCCGGCAAAGAAGTCCTCAGTTTGCTCAGAAGCGTCTTAAAAGTTGCCCCCACCGAAAGCGAGTTTTTCAAAATGACCGTATGATTAATGGATCGACGCGTCTCCCCCTTTTTCGGCACAACCGGCATGCCGACCAGAATGTCTGAAGCTCCTGTATATTTATGCAAGAGTGCCTGAACACCGGCGAGCAAAATCATAAAAGTAGCCAGCGGAGCACCCTTACTCATTTGAAGGACGCGCTGCGCCGCTTCCTCCGAAAGCCAACCGCCAACGGTTTTCACATTGGGCACCAGGGAGTTTGGAGCTTTGCTGTAAGGCAACCGCGTCAAGGTATAATCGTCACTACCGAATTTTTCGTTCCAAAACAACGTTTCTTTTTCAAAAGCCATCTGGATCGTTCCCCTCTCTTCATCGGTAAAAGCAATCCGGCGGAGCATATGCCGAAGCAACGCTCCAGCCTCGCTCCTCTCCTTTTCAAACATCTGACAACAACATCAATGGCTTGCGCAATGTCACCGCTTCATTTGCCCAGTTGATCGCATGCGGCAATCCTCTGCCTAGCAGCTGTCCCGCTCGCCTCCCATGCGTAAAGGACAACAACAAGCATCGTTCTACGCAAGAGATGCGGTTACTTCGGACTCCTCTGCTTCAAGAAGATTGCTGCCGACGAGTCACCCGAAGACGGGATTTGGTTTAACATGGGATTCAGAATTGGATTTGGGGATAGACGACAAGGAATGTTCTTCCTGTCGATGTAAGGCTTGCCGCAGGGTTGCAGCCGTCCAGCAGGAAGGCGACCGTACCTCCTGATTTGGCACCCGAGCTGCCTTTGACGAAGCCTATGTTTAAGGGGTATTGATACACTCTATGTACGATTTGCTTATTCCCCCACAGCCCTGGTGTGGATAAGTAAAGATTCGGCTGCGGGGTAGTGAGCTTTTCCTGACGATTAAATTTAACGAGGGTACTGCATGAGACTCAAGGAATGCTCCGCATGGCACGAACGGTACTGCCCTTGGATTGCCGGAGAATTCCATGCTGATTGACGTTACCGCAGGTAGCATGAGGAGAAAGCGCTACCTTAACATCAAGTCGGCACGCCCTCCGGAAGGCACTTTCATGCCTCTTGCCGGGGGCGGCCATCGGCTTGGCCAAGCTTAGGTCGTTACTAACAAATCCTTGGTCTCCTGAGAGATCACCTGCTGCATACTTGACTTGATAATGGCGCAGCCGGCGGTCAGATGCTCCATCGAGACGGTAAGCGGAGGCATGATCTTCAGCACACAATCTCCTCTGCCGGCTCTTTCAATGATGAGCCCGTTTTCGAAGCTGATATCCGTCACCCGCTTCGCCCCGGCTTCATCCATGAACCCCGAGACGTCAATGCCCCAGATCAGGCCGAGTCCGCGGATGGCGATGGACGGATGCAGAGGCTTGATTTCTTGATCAAGGAACGAGCGCACATACTCTTCCTTCTGCTTCACCTGAGCTTCCAGTTCGGTTCTGTCCCGGAACTCGAGAGCAGCCTTCGCGGCCACAAAAGCCAGCTGGTTGCCGCGGAAGGTGCCGTTGTGCTCGCCTGGCGTCCAGATATCCAGTTCGGGCTTCAGCAGCAGGAGGGACATTGGCAGGCCGTACCCGCTGATCGACTTCGACAGGGTAATGAGATCCGGCTCGATCCCTGCACGTTCGAAGGAGAAGAATTCGCCTGTCCGACCGCATCCTACTTGAATCTCGTCTGTAATGAGCAGAATATCGTGCCTGCGGCAAAGCTGCTGCAGCTCGCGTAGCCACTGCGCGTCGACAACGTGAATTCCTCCTTCGGCTTGTACCGTTTCAAGTAGGATCGCGGCCGGCTTGTCGATTCCGGAGTGCGAATCAGTCAGGATATTCTCGATATAGCCGAGCGTATCCATTTCTGCGAAAGCCCCGCTCGGGTGCGGCATGAACGTAACTCCGTCCAGAGGGAGCCCCGCCCCTTCTCTCATGGACTTGGAGCTTGTCGCCGACAAACTGCCGAGCGACATGCCGTGGAAGCCACCCATGAATGCGAATATTCCACTTCTCTTCTTCGCCTTGCGTGCGAGCTTCAGGGCCGCTTCCACCGCATTCGTCCCTGTTGGACCGCAGAATTGAAGCTTGTAATTCAGCTTCTTCGGCTCCAGGATCCGCTCTGAGAAGCTCTGGATGAATTCACGTTTGGCCATTGTATACATATCCAGACCGTGCATAATCCGGTCAGAGGTCAAGTAATCGAGAACCCGGTCTTTAATATAATCGTTGTTATGGCCGTAATTGAGTGCCCCGGCACCTGCAAAGAAATCAATATATGCTCTTCCGTCCTCAGAATATAAAAGGTCTCCCTTGGCCCGGTCGAATACCACCGGAAAGCTTCTGCAGTAAGATCTTACGTTGGATTCCAGCTTTTCAAAAATGCTCACTCACTTCATCCTCCATCGGAATTGGGATAAGGTTGGCTCCATCTTTCTGAACCTTCCTTTCTGAACCTTCTGACGTCATGGAGCAACATATTCTAGGCTGTCATTTTCCACAATTGTTGGTCCCCGCATGCCGGCTTGTTGGTTAGCCAGTAGACTGGTCTCTCGCACACAGCTTGGATGGGTATAAAAAACCCTACAATTCCAGTTATTAGAATAATAGGGAATAAGACCTAGGTTGAATTATATCAAAATTTACAAGAATGTATAGTGAAATTTTTGTTAAATATAGTCATTATAATGTTAAATTTGGTTCACCAAACATAATGTGTTAACATTTTTCGTTAAAAAGAGTGAATAGCGAAGAAACGTTGGGAATGGTTTTACAACAATCGAGGAATTCGACGCGTGTTGACATTCAGCCATGAAACAGGATAATTTGGTATATAATACCTTTTAATATTCTTTGCCGGTGTTCCGAATCCTTGCACTTTGCATTAACTTAACATGATTACCTGACCAATTTCTGAAAGCCTGGCTGAAGCTGGCCGCAGCATCCACACGGATGGCAGCCGACATCGTTTTGTATCACGCCTTCTTCTCTACACCTCCGTTAGAATAAAGGGTAAATATATTCTGCTCCTCCTCATCAAACCATACGCGAGATTTTCCCTCATACGCTTTTCTATGTCCTTCACTCATTTACATATAGATTACAATGGCGTTCTGAATCCAAGTTGAACAGACATGATTTCACTTCGCGTAATAAGCTTCTTCATCCAGCAAATTTTTGCTTCTTGGCATACCATTTTGTGAGTCACTGAAAGATGTTCCAGTCCCATTTGGCATCTTCCTTTATTGTTCAAATGATCCCGTATGCCCGATCCACATCCTTCTTGGAGATATATTTGCACTTACGAGTTGCGAATGTTAATGACTCTCTTTAAGAAGTTGATGACATTCGTGCATAAAGAATATTTCAAATGTAAAAATTACAAAAAAGTACTCTTCCTAAGGTAATCTATACTCTGGTGGATTTTCGTTCAATGAATAACCGCTATTTACAATGTACAAACACAAATAAGGTGGTTCTAATATTCAGAACCACCCTCCTGAAACATCAAAAAAGTCCTGATGACTTAGAGTCATCAGGATCATATTTTGTTTATACTTTATTAATTTACTGAATCTATTGATCAACCCATTATCCATGTCATTGGACAACAGTTCGTGTAGTTCTATACTTTTGTAAATGGTTCTACACTTATTTATCATTGGATAATAAACTAATTTGTACAGAATACCTTACTCAACCGTTACACTTTTCGCCAGGTTACGTGGTTTATCCACATCATGGCCCAGTGCCAGGGAAGCATAGTATGCCAGCAATTGCAGCGCAACTACAGACAAAGCAGGGCTAAGCAGTGGCAGCGTCTTAGGAATTGCAAACGCTTGGTCTACGGATTTCAGCAATGGTGCTACGTGCTCTTCATACGTAATTGCCAATACATCTGCGCCACGTGCTTTTACTTCCTTAATGTTGCTCACTGTTTTCTCAAGTACGTTCTCTTGCGTTGCCAAGGCAATAACAGGGATGCCGTCTTCGATCAATGCGAGCGTACCGTGTTTCAACTCACCCGCAGCATACGCCTCGGAGTGAATATAAGAGATCTCTTTCAGTTTCAACGATCCTTCTTGAGCTACTGCATAGTCAAGACCACGGCCAATGAAGAAGAGATGTTCATGTTTGGAGATTTGCTCTGCATATCCTTTGATTGCCTCCGCTTGCTCCAACATGGATTCCACTTGCTCTGGCAATGCTTGCATCGCTGCCAGCGTGTGCGCAATCTCTTCTGCAGATTGAGTACCACGAACTTGTGCAAGATACAGACCAAGCAAGTTAAACGCGATCAACTGCGAAGTATACGCTTTGGTAGAAGCTACTGCAATTTCAGGACCTGCCAATGTTGCGATAACATCATCTGCATCACGTGCAATGGAGCTACCCACTACGTTTGTGATTGCCAGTACATGTGCACCATTGGATTGTGCTTCACGCAATGCAGCAAGCGTATCGGCAGTTTCACCGGATTGGCTCACTACAATTACAAGTGTATCTTTGTGCACGATTGGGGAACGGTAACGGTACTCGGAAGCCACATCTGTTTCAACCGGAATACGTACCAATTGCTCAATCACTGTACGTCCAACCAGACCTGCATGGTACGCTGTACCACATGCAATGATTTGCACGTTACGGATATTTTTAATTTGTTCTTCAGTCATTTTCAACTCAGGAAGTTGAACTTTTTTGCCTTCATTATCGATGCGACCCAGCATAGTATCACGATATGCTTTTGGTTGCTCATGAATTTCTTTCAGCATGAAGTGCTCAAATCCGCCTTTTTCTGCGGTTACAGCATCCCAATCGACACGAATCATTTCCCGAGAAATAAAGTTACCTTCAATCGTCATCAATTCGACAGCATCATGTGTCAATACAGCCATTTCACCATCATTCAGAATGTACACGTTACGTGTATGTTCCAGAATTGCCGGGATGTCGGAACCAATGAAGTTCTCGCCTTCACCAATACCAATAATCAATGGGCTTGCTTGACGCACAGCTACGAGTTTCTCAGGCTCATGCTCTGTCAATACACCCAGTGCAAATGCGCCACGCAACAACGTGATCACTTTTTGTACTGTTTTGACGATATCACCATTGTATTCACGTGCGATCAGATGAGAGATAACCTCAGTATCTGTCTCGGAAGTGAACGTGTGACCTTGAGCCATCAATTCATCCTTCAGATCCAGGTAGTTCTCAATAATACCGTTATGCACAACAGAGAACTTCTGGCTTCCATCCGTGTGTGGATGAGAGTTCTCATCCGATGGTTTACCATGAGTTGCCCAACGTGTGTGTCCGATTCCGGCATTACCTACCAGTGGTGCACCATCCAGCTTGGCTTCAAGGTTCGCAAGACGACCGAGAGCTTTCGTGATTTGCAGACCTTCCGGTGTGAATACCGCGATACCTGCAGAATCATAACCACGATACTCAAGTTTCTTCAATCCTTCGACCAATACCGATTGAGTGTTCTTATTACCAATATATCCAACAATACCGCACATAGTTTATTTCCTCCGTTTGTATATGAATACTGTGTCACGAAGAGAAACAGGCAGAGGCGGCATATCGGAAAAATGAGAGATTGCCTAGCGTTTCATGAATACTTGGTACTTATTCAATTATCAATGATCAGAGCGACCTCGTGTCGCCCCGCTGTCATCATAAGCTGTTATGAATGCAATCATGAATGTACATCATTTTCCCGTCCGCGTACTGTTTACGCTCTTCACGCACATTCATTTGAATTTTAGTTTAACTCTTGCACCTGCACCGGCGCGTTGTGTGGACAGTCACCCATCCATTTTCCGCAATCCGGTTTACGGCTCTGGTGCTTCACCGGGAGGTCCCCGCCGAACAATCCGAACACCTCCACCTCGTCAGCTTGATTGCCGTTGATCTCCATCAGCCTTCCTTCAACCTCGAAGAAATCCTGATCAACATCTTCCCGCGCAACTCCAAGCTCTGGCGCTTGTGTAACTGTAACCTTACGTTCCTCACTTTCTGTGTCTGAATGACGACTCCACTCATTATATGCACGTCAGGTCCATTTTGCAATGGAGCAAAGTACCTGTGACAATTTCAGCATATTTACCCACAATCCCGACCGGATAAACGGACCTATGGTCTCATCAGGCCGGGACGCAGGAATATTCATGCATAAGTCCTAAATCATGTTATATTAAGCCTCGTTCTACACAACAATTCCCTTAAGAAAACCGTATGCAGAAGGTATCTCTTACATCTTCCAGTACTATACCAGTTCTTTTTGCACTACATCTGCGATTTGAGACACAAATTGTTCAAGTTCGTCTTTATCTGGTCCTTCCGCCATAACACGGATCAGGGATTCAGTACCTGAAGCACGAACGAGTACACGTCCATTATCGCCGAGTTGTTGTTCTACTGTAGCAATAGCCTGCTCGATTGCAGCATTGCCCTCGTATTTGCTCTTATCTTCAACACGCACATTCACCAATACTTGTGGGTACTGGGTCATTAGCGCTTTTAGTTCACTCAGTTTTTTACCGGAAGCCTTGAGTGTATCCACGAGTTGAATCGCAGTCAGCATACCGTCTCCAGTTGTATTGTAATCCAGGAAAATAACATGGCCAGACTGCTCTCCGCCCAAGTTGTAACCGCCGCGACGCATTTCCTCCATCACATAACGGTCACCTACTGCCGTTTTAGCTGTTTTCAGTGCAAGTTTCTCCGTTGCTTTGTAGAATCCGATGTTACTCATAACGGTCGATACAACAGTACTGTCCTTCAACTTGCCTGCACGATTCATTGCATCACCGCAGATACACAGAATGAAGTCTCCATCCACCTCAGCGCCTGTCTCATCAATAGCAATCAGACGATCCGCATCCCCGTCAAAAGCAAGACCCAGATCCGCTTTATGTTTAAGCACTTCTTGTTTCAGGTTCTCTGGATGAGTTGAACCACATTGCTCATTGATATTCAGGCCGTTAGGCTCAGCGCCAATGGCAATGACTTCTGCACCAAGTTCACTGAACAATTTCGGTGCCAGCTCATAAGCTGCTCCGTTTGCACAGTCCAGAACAATTTTAAGTCCAGAGAACGATTCATTTACAGTTGTTTTCAGGAAATCAAGGTAACGATAACGGGATTCTTCATCTGTCGTTACAGTACCCAGACCGCCACCAACTGGCCGTGGCAATTGATCTGTCTCCGCATCCATCAGTTCTTCAATCCGGTTCTCTGTTTCATCAGACAGCTTGAAGCCATCTCCACCAAAGAACTTGATTCCGTTATCCTCAACCGGATTGTGGGAAGCGGAGATCATCACGCCCGCGTCAGCTTTCAACAAACGTGCAATATACGCCACTCCCGGAGTGGATACAACGCCCAGACGGATCACATCAGCGCCAATGGACAACAGGCCTGCAACCAGTGCGGATTCCAACATCAATCCCGAGATACGAGTATCCATGCCGATAACCACTTTTGGTCTTTCTACACCACCTGCAAGCACGTAACCACCACAACGTCCAATGCTGTAAGCCAGCTCTGCCGTTAACTCTTTATTGGCAACCCCTCTTACACCGTCTGTACCAAAATATTTCCCCATGATTTAACTCCTTCTATTCGCATCATATACGAGCACTATTATTATTTTTTGAGAATTTTAAAATTAGAACGTTTACGGATTTGAGCCACTTTTACTGCTACTACCACTGTTATTATTATTTAAATTACCTCGATTGGTTGTGCTCCCCTGTTGACTCTGATCCTGAGTATCCGTATTCGATTCCGTTTCTTCTTCATCAGGAACAGGCTCCGTTTCCCCGTTTTCGACCTCGGCTGGTGAAGGGTCAGGTGCTACCGTTCCCTCGTCAGTCGGATCTTCGCTAGGCGTAGTTGTGGTGTCTTCAGCCTTTTCGCTAATTTTGACCGTTGCACTCAGAGCATTAGATGATTCATCCAGTTTGGCATAACGGGGCAGGTCGGCTTCAAGCTTAATTTCATGCGTTCCGACCGCAAGTCCAGCAAGATCCCCCGTCAACGTGAGATCATCACTACTCAGACCCTCAAGCATACTTGCCGAGCCTGTAAGCGTAAGGTTCAGACCGCCACTTTTAGGCGTAATGAGTGTACCTTCGAGCCCATTCCCCGCACCGGTAAGTGTGATGGGGACGTTCGGAAAGACTTTGGTTGTCTCATCTGCCTCGTCAAATGGGGATATGCTTACTTTGATCTGAATCGAACTAGGCTCGATTTTCTCAAAACCGGAAGGCGGCGTCAAGTCCACGTTAACTGTCGATGTACCCGACTGATCAAACTGTGTTAGATCAAGGGTTACTTGGTCGTAGGCCTGTATACCCGCAAGCGCATCCTCTGATCCATAAACCGAGACTTCTTTCACGCTTGGCTCTACCGTGGAGAGGGCCAGGCCTTCCGGAAGCTGTCCCGAATATTTGATTCTTAAGGGTACAGATGTATAGGGCTGATTGACCGGAACCCGGACTTCAACCGTTTGAGGCGTTATAATCGCATTTTCAAGGACCTTGCCTTCAGCATCGTATGCCTGGAGTTTCACTTTTTTCTGTATGACATCTTCCTTCGCATCTTTCACGCTCACACTGCCCTGGATCTTCGCTACAGCCTCGAGTTGCCCTTCGGGCAGAGTTACCTTAACCGGCGTCGAAGGTTCAATTACGGGCGTTCCAGCGCTGTATCCGGCGGATGGTTCCCCTTCGGGTACAATATTCACATTGAAGGATTTGGTGCCCAATTTTTCTACATTCACCGTAACCATGGAAGGTTCCATACTGACCACTTCTACACCGGAAGGCAGATCAGGTACGAGTGGCAGTGTATTGGATCCATCTTTCACCTGACTCAGATCGACCAGTACCTTGTAATCATCATTCGTAAAAATCGATGTCAACATCGAGCGCTGTCCTTTGATCTCCAGCCGGACCTCATCCGTACTTAATGAAGTAAGCACATAGCTGTTGCTGTCTAATCCATAAGGTTGAACAGGCACCGTACGTTCCACAACCTTGTTGGTTGTCCCTGTTGTAATCGTAGGGGTGGTTGGTACCTCATCCAGATGAATCATGAACCAGAGCAGCAGGCTCACCGCAAGTGCAAGTATTTTGGCAAAGTTATTATTGTTAAACCACTTATCCATTGTTACGTCCTCCCTTCCGTTTCCAGAAGGTTGTCCAGCCATTCTTTTTCAGATTGGATGTAGGGCGCAACTCCTCATACAGTTTGGCAATCAGCGATTCTTCCTTAATGTCACGAACGACCTGTCCATTCATTGCAAGTGACACTTGTCCTGTCTCCTCGGAGACAACCAAACAGATCGCATCTGCAACTTCGGTAATCCCGATTGCTGCACGATGACGTGTTCCCAATTCCTTACTGATAAAAGGATTCTCTGATAATGGCAAATAACAAGCTGCCGCCGAAATCTGTTTTCCCTGTATAATAACGGCTCCATCATGGAGCGGTGTATTTGGAATAAAGATGTTAATCATCAGCTCCGAGCTGACCAGAGATTGCATCTTAATGCCCGATTCCGTGTAATCGTTCAGACCCGTTTCACGTTCAAACACGACCAAAGCGCCAATTTTACGCCGTGACAAATAATTAACAGACTTAATAATCTCACCAATTAACACGGTTAATTCTTCATCACTCGCTGCCGCTGAACGTCCAAACAGCTTACCGCGTCCCAATTGCTCCAGACCACGACGCAGTTCCGGCTGAAAGATAATGAACACCGCAACGACACCAAACGTAAACATCTGGTTCATTAACCACTTGAGCGTATATAGGTTTAGCCACGTACTTAATGCCCAGATCAGCACAAGGAACAGAATCCCTTTCAGGAGCTGAACCGCACGTGTCCCCCGCACAAGCAAAATCAGTTTGTACATAATATAGGTAACGATCAATATATCGATAACGTCCTTAATGGACTCTGTCCACGTTAAGTCAGCAAAATAATTCATAAGCCAGCCCCCGCTATCCCCATTGATGAGTAAACCCTGATCTCATATTAACCCATTAGGATTTTATATAATCCTTTGTCTCCGCATTTTTGCATCATTTGATTTGTGCAAAATGCTTATCTATATGTAGTAGTATGTTCTCTTTAGTATCTAGGTTATAACGTTAACGTTCAGGTTGCAAGTTACGGCAGTCTCAAACTGCACATAAACATCACATTTACCATGAATTACAAAGTTTGCGTATAAAAAAAGAGTACCCCATGCAATCTGGAGGTACCCTACTTGGTATATACCATTGAAGATTTTACCCTGTTCTAGCGATAAGCCACTTCATTTACCATATTGGTTATTTTGTACCAGAACCAGTCCAGCGCCTGATCAATACTTTTCACCTGACCTGAAATATGCGCCGTTGAAGCCTGAAACAGTTGTCCGTCGATAACCGTCAGATTGCCGTTCACATCACCATATACTTGTGCGGTTCCATTTTCTATCGTAAGATCGCCAGCAATTGACTTACCTTCAGGAACAATAACCGTGTTACCCTGAATCACGATCTGGTCCAAATTATTTCCCTTAACAACCATCTCGTTATTCTGATTCCAGAAATTCAAGGCGCTAAAGAGCATCACGACCAAAAAGAAGGCTGCCGCCGTCAGCGCGGGATGTCCTTTGACCCATTTGAGCCATGCTTGCTGTCTCTTGGGCTGGGGCAGAGCATTCATAATTCGATTGGTCAGCTCATCAGAGGCAGACGGTGAATAGTGTTTCATGGCAAAGAGTAACATTTCCGTCTGTTCCAACTCTTTAAAGCGCATGCGACAATCCGGACAGATCACAAGGTGACTTTTCAGTTCAACCTTCTGGGCCGGGGACAACGACTCATCCAAACATTCATGCATTAAAGAGACGGCCGATTTGCAATCCATATGAGAGCCAATCCTTTCTTAAATCACTTAGTCCATGTGCCATTAAAAAGCACGCATAAGACTTGCATACATTACATACGCATCCGTTTCGGATATGTTTCAAATAATTTCGCCCATATTTAAAAGCGTTTAACATTTATAACTTGTACTCCAATTTTTTACGTAGAAAATCACGGCCCCGATGAACGCGTGTCTTGATCGTTGTTACGGGCATACCTGTCACGTCACTGATTTCCTGTAGCGACAAGTCCTGTAAATATCTCAGAATCATAACGGACTTATACTTGGCTGGCAAACTGTCAATGGCCTCACGAATGAGTGTCTGCGTTTCTGACAGGAGTGCTTCACTCTCCGGTGTACGATCATCACTCGGGAGCATCGCATAACCATCAGATCCTTCCTGATCATTCAGTTCAGCATCCAAAGAGTATGAAGGTTTCTTTCTGCGCAGTCGGTCAATACACAGATTCGTTGCGATCCGGTAGATCCAGGTTGAGAACTTCTGGTTCGGATCGTACTTCTCCATATTACGAAACACACGCAAAAACGTCTCCTGCACAACGTCTTCAGCTTCATGACGATTGTTCAGCATCCGGTATGCCAAATGAAATAGCTTGTCCTTATATAGTTCAACGATTTCTGCGAAGGCTCTCTGGTCGCCCTTGAGCACCAGTTTCACAAGCCTGTTCTCCAAATTGTCCACCCTTATTCCCCCAGACATGCTGATGGGTCTTCCGTCTTCTGATACCCGTCCACACTTGTAATTCACCAATCAAATCGTAAATCAACTTTGGTCAAAAATCAAGACTGTATGACAAATATCCGCCAAAAACAGTAAAAACGGGAACTCCCGCAGGAGTCCCGTTTCATCTCTCACTCTGTAGAGCAGAGAATGGAGCTTTTATTCAACAAAGTAATAGGTACTTTGTTACATATGATTATTCAAATGAAGCAGTTCAATTGAAGCAGTTCAATCATCAACCTGTGTTACGCAGTCCTGCAGCGATGCCGTTAATTGTCAGCAACACTTCTCTGAGCAGTTCCGTATCATCCTCACCACGTTCACGCATATCTCTGAGCTCGCTCAGAAGTTGAACTTGCATGTAGGACAACGGATCTACATAAGGGTTACGAAGACGAATGGATTCTTGAATAACCGGTACATCATCCAAAATTTCAGCTTCTCCGGTAATTTTCAGAATCAGCTCTTTTGTGAGCTTGAATTCGGCTTCAATCTGACCGTATATGCGATCACGGGCTTCCTTGTTCGAAGTCATTGCTGAATATTCTTTGGCAATCACCAGATCTGCCTTGGCTACGGCCATCTGTACCGTATCAATTAATGTACGGAAGAATGGGAAGCTTGCATACATTTCTTTCAGGACAACCAGATTTTCCTCTTTACCCTGATAGTAACTTTGCAATCCTGTTCCTGCCGCATACCATGCCGGAAGCAGATAACGACTTTGAGTCCATGCAAATACCCAAGGAATTGCTCTCAGATCTTCGAACTTGTCGCTACCTTTCCGCTTGGACGGACGTGAACCAATATTCAGTTCACCCACCTCTGGAAGCGGTGTGGATTCCTTGAAGAAGGTAAAGAAGTCCGGATCACGGAAAATCAGATCCTGATATTTAGTCAGAGATACTTCCGAAATCTCTTTGATGATGCTGTCCCAATGACGTTCGGATGCTGATTCTTGCGGCTCAAGACCATTCAGTGCTGCTGTGATTAGAGCCGAAGTTGCCTGTTCCAAACTGCGGTATGCAATCCCCTGTAGAGAATAACGGGAAGAAATAACCTCTCCCTGCTCCGTAATCTTGATGCCCCCACCAATGGTATGCGGTGGTTGAGCAAGAATACTGCGGTTAAGCGGCATGCCGCCACGTCCAAGAGCCCCACCACGTCCATGGAAGAACTTCAGCTTAACGCCGTGTTCATTCCCTACAGCCGTAATAGCATTCATCGCTACACGCAGTTCCCAGTTGGCAGTAACCACGCCGCCATCCTTGTTACTGTCTGAATAACCAAGCATGATTTCATGCAGTTCATTCCGTCCTTTTACGCTTGCGCGGTATACAGGAAGGTTGAACAGCTTCTGCATAATGTCCGAAGCCGCATGTAGATCATCAATCGTTTCAAACAGTGGTACCGCTTGAAGTGTAGATACAACGTCACCGTTGTGACCTTTGGTGAATAAGCCCACTTCCTTGGCAAATACCATAACCTCCAGCAAGTCACTTGCGCCCTGCGTCATACTGATCAGGTAACTTGTGATACAGCCGGACCCAAATTCGTTCTGGGCACGCTTAATGGTACGGAAGACATCCAGACACTCTTTGGTTCCCTCCGTGTATTGGTGATAAGGAGAAGTAAGAGGACGCGGATCATCCAGCAAACGAGCAAGCAGATCGATTTTACCGTCTTCAGATAGACGCGCATAATCCTCTACAATGTTCATTTTCGCCAAAATCTCCGACATCGCATTTTCATGTTCCTGACTGTGCTGACGCACATCCAATGCTGCGGTATGGAAACCAAACAACTCGACTTGACGAATCATTTTGCGAATAGTTGTATCCGCTACGTAATCGGCAAAATGATGGCGCAGACTTCGATCAATAATCATCAGATCATCAATCAAATCCTGAGCGCTATGATAACGGTCAGCCTGACCTAATTTGTTCTCGTCCAGTACATTGTTCAGTTTGGCAATCATATAAGCCAATTTGATGCGGTATGGCTCTTTTTCATTTCGCCAGATGTCCACTTTTTTCAATGTAACAGAATTACGGTCCTGCTCAATCGACTGCACCAGCTCATCCGATACGTGAATGATGTTCGTGCTGAAGCTGAGATGGCCCATAAGTTCAATCATAATCCGTTGGTATTCACGCAAAGCGAGCTTGCGTTGCATCAACAGTGTCTGCCATGTTACATCTGAAGTTACCGAAGGATTTCCATCCCGGTCTCCACCGATCCAGGAACCGAACCGCAAATACGTCGGCACATGCCAGTCATGGTCAGGATAAAATTTGTTCAGGCAGCGTTCCAGCTCCTGATATACATCCGGAAGTACGTGGAACAACGTTTCATGAAAGTAATACATTCCGTTCCGTACTTCATCAAGTACAGTCGGTTTACGGTCACGAAGCTCATCAGTCTGCCATAGTGTAATGACTTCGTTCAGCAACTTCTCCCGCAACTGTTCACGTTCACGCAACGTCAGCGTAGGATTATCAAGTGACATGACGTCTTCGGATATCCGCTTGTGGATGTCCAGAATAACCCGGCGCATGGCTTCGGTTGGGTGAGCTGTCATAACGAGTTCCAGTGACAAATCATCAAGAATCTCTTCCACCTCTGTATGAGACAGTCCACGTTCCTTAAGATCCTGTACTGCTTTCTCAATCGATCCTGGCTGCACAGCGTCCCCTGCAGAACGTTCATAATCCCGTTTACGCCGGATCCGATGGTTTTGTTCAGCAATATTAACTAATTGAAAATAAATAGCGAAAGCCCGAATAACCTGGTGACGATTGTCCGAGTCTAATTCCTGGATCATCGTTTTGAACTCTGCATAGAGTTCTGGCAGAAATTCTGCACGCAACGATTTGCTCGTTTCCCGAATCTTCTCAACGATATCTAGAAGCTCCGTGCCGCCTTGATGGACAAGAACTTCTCCGAGTATATTGCCCAGGAACCGCACGTCTCGCCGAAGCAGGTTGTTGGATTGGCTTTTGCTGGCGGTTACCATAGTTTCAGTCATGCTTATCCTCCCATCTGATCGTTCCATTCGTACACGTAAATTTGACACCTTCATAACATCATACAATAAAATGGTACGAAAATCTTTATTTTTCTACTAGAAAAAATGGGGATTATCCCCGATTTACAGCACAAAAACACGCTTTTTTATTCATTTCCTTGTTCTGCTTCAATTAATGGTCATATGCTGTCGCATGAAACCTTTTTCACGTACTTTAGATAAATCAAATGTCTCATACCTATGCTTAAAAATTTATAAATATACAGTTACTTTAGATATGATCCATCGTACCTGATCGTAAGGTTAAACCGTATAATTTTATTATTTGAGAACAGATGATATACAAAGAAACATGACCGGCAAAGCAAGCTTTTGTATACTTTACCACAGTGATGTAATAAATTAAAGATAAAATTAAAAATTCCTTCCCACTAGAGGTCTGCTTATTAGGGGACTTTCTTATGTATGTTCCTAAGCTACTGTAATTGTAGGGATATCTTAACAGACCATTTCTACATAATGTTCTTAGCTTTTTGGGCAGATTAATCTATAGCTCTTACTAAAAAGGAGGAACTTAAATGATGAAGAAGGGTACAACAATTATTGCTTCCGTGCTTCTGGTGGCCGCGATGGCAGGCCCTGCTGCTGCTGATGGTCAAATGTCCAAAGGTGTGGATACCAACACCAACGGTTCACGTGTTCGCTCTTATCAGGACACCAACTACATGGACCGCACAAACACTAATTCCAACATGAATATGAATATGGATGGAAACTACCGCAACAATGGTGACTATCGTACCAACAATGTTCGGGCGAACGCCACTACAAACGACCGTGACAACGGTATGGATTGGGGCTGGCTTGGTTTGTTGGGACTGCTTGGATTAGCTGGCATGCGTAAAAGAGTGACGGACCACAATGAACGTTAAAGTGTGCGCTCTTCACTATACAATATAGCTGCTACGTCTTAGAGGCAGCTCATCCACAGAGATAAACAGAAGAGCCAAGACCTCCCTATTTGGATAGTAAAGGGGTCTTGGCTCTTTTTTTAATAAACCTGTACTTGTACCTTACATAAAATAACTGCTAATTCTTACGTTAACAAAAGTAAAAAAGCCTCTGCATCTGCAAAGGCTCTTTCGTTATATCCTATAAGCGGGTGATGGGAATCGAACCCACGCTATTAGCTTGGAAGGCTAAAGTTCTACCATTGAACTACACCCGCATAAACAAAAAAATCGGGATGACACGATTTGAACATGCGACCCCCTGGTCCCAAACCAGGTGCTCTACCAAGCTGAGCTACATCCCGATACTAAAAAAATAATGGCGCGCCCTGAGAGATTCGAACTCCCGGCCTTTTGATTCGTAGTCAAACGCTCTATCCAGCTGAGCTAAGGGCGCAAAATATTGGAGCGGAAGACGGGAATCGAACCCGCGACCCTCGCCTTGGCAAGGCGATGCTCTACCGCTGAGCCACTTCCGCAAAATAAAGGATGCGCGTGGAGGGACTTGAACCCCCACGTCAAAGACGCTAGATCCTAAGTCTAGTGCGTCTGCCAATTCCGCCACACGCGCATATGATGGTGAGTCATGAAGGGCTCGAACCTTCGACACCCTGATTAAAAGTCAGGTGCTCTACCAACTGAGCTAATGACTCATACTAAAATGGCTGGGGATATAGGATTTGAACCTATGCATGACGGAGTCAAAGTCCGTTGCCTTACCGCTTGGCTAATCCCCAATAAAAATATGGTGGAGGCTGAGGGGATCGAACCCCCGACCCTCTGCTTGTAAGGCAGATGCTCTCCCAGCTGAGCTAAGCCTCCAACTATATGACCCGTAGGGGATTCGAACCCCTGTTACCTCCGTGAAAGGGAGGTGTCTTAACCCCTTGACCAACGGGCCCCATTTCCAAAGCTCTCAACCGGGATCGAACCGGTGACCTCATCCTTACCATGGATGCACTCTACCTACTGAGCTATGAGAGCAAATGGCTCCCCGAACAGGGCTCGAACCTGTGACAACTCGATTAACAGTCGAGTGCTCTACCAACTGAGCTATCAGGGAATAATATGCATTTGCAGGGCAAATGCAATTCATCGTACAACGTCCACATGCAGAGCCTGTTTTCTATGTATGATGAAAGAGTTCGCTTGGCGGCGTCCTACTCTCCCAGGACCCTGCGGTCCAAGTACCATCGGCGCTAGAGGGCTTAACGGTCGTGTTCGGGATGGGTACGTGTGGAACCCCTCCGCCATCGCCACCAAACGCGTAGCTTACATTTCAGAGTTGTTCTCTGAAAACTAGATTCGAAACGAAACATGCGATTTAGAACTTGCTATTGGATAAGCCCTCGACCGATTAGTACTGGTCAGCTCCATGCATTGCTGCACTTCCACCCCCAGCCTATCTACCTCGTCGTCTTCAAGGGGTCTTACATACTGGGAAATCTCATCTTGAGGGGGGCTTCACGCTTAGATGCTTTCAGCGTTTATCCCGTCCGTACATAGCTACCCAGCGGTGCTCCTGGCGGAACAACTGGTACACCAGCGGTACGTCCATCCCGGTCCTCTCGTACTAAGGACAGCTCCTCTCAAATTTCCTACGCCCACGACAGATAGGGACCGAACTGTCTCACGACGTTCTGAACCCAGCTCGCGTACCGCTTTAATGGGCGAACAGCCCAACCCTTGGGACCTACTTCAGCCCCAGGATGCGATGAGCCGACATCGAGGTGCCAAACCTCCCCGTCGATGTGGACTCTTGGGGGAGATAAGCCTGTTATCCCCAGGGTAGCTTTTATCCGTTGAGCGATGGCCCTTCCATGCGGTACCACCGGATCACTAAGCCCGACTTTCGTCCCTGCTCGACTTGTAGGTCTCGCAGTCAAGCTCCCTTATGCCTTTGCACTCTTCGAATGATTTCCAACCATTCTGAGGGAACCTTTGGGCGCCTCCGTTACTCTTTAGGAGGCGACCGCCCCAGTCAAACTGCCCACCTGACACTGTCCCCGCACCGGATTACGGTACCAGGTTAGAACCTAGATACGATCAGGGTGGTATCCCAACGTTGCCTCCACACAAGCTGGCGCTCATGCTTCAAAGGCTCCCACCTATCCTGTACAGATCGTACCCAAATTCAATATCAAGCTGCAGTAAAGCTCCATGGGGTCTTTCCGTCTTGTCGCGGGTAACCTGCATCTTCACAGGTATTAAAATTTCACCGGATCTCTCGTTGAGACAGCGCCCAAGTCGTTACGCCATTCGTGCGGGTCAGAATTTACCTGACAAGGAATTTCGCTACCTTAGGACCGTTATAGTTACGGCCGCCGTTTACTGGGGCTTCGGTTCACAGCTTCGGGATTACTCCCTAACCACTCCCCTTAACCTTCCAGCACCGGGCAGGCGTCAGCCCGTATACTTCGCCTTACGGCTTCGCACAGACCTGTGTTTTTGCTAAACAGTCGCTTGGGCCTTTTCACTGCGGCCCCCTCGTGCTATTCACACTACCGGGGCACCCCTTCTCCCGAAGTTACGGGGTCATTTTGCCGAGTTCCTTAACGAGAGTTCTTCCGCGCGCCTTAGAATACTCTTCTCGCCTACCTGTGTCGGTTTGCGGTACGGGCACCATCACCTGGCTAGAGGCTTTTCTTGGCAGTGTGAGATCATGACCTTCGCTACTATAATTTTCGCTCCCCATCACAGCTCAGCCTTACAATGTGCGGATTTGCCTACACATCAGCCTTACTGCTTAGACGGACATCCATCAGTCCGCGTCACTACCCTACTGCGTCCCCCCATTGCTCATAACGGCTTACGGTGGTACAGGAATTTCGACCTGTTGTCCTTCGACTACGCCTTTCGGCCTCGCCTTAGGTCCCGACTTACCCTGAGCGGACGAGCCTTCCTCAGGAACCCTTAGGCTTTCGGCGGATCAGATTCTCACTGATCTTTTCGTTACTCATACCGGCATTCTCACTTGTATAATGTCCAGCGCTCCTTACGGTACACCTTCAACCCTTATACAACGCTCCCCTACCCCTGATGCAAAGCATCAAGCCATAGCTTCGGTGGTGTGTTTAGCCCCGTTACATTTTCGGCGCAGAGTCACTCGACCAGTGAGCTATTACGCACTCTTTCAATGGTGGCTGCTTCTAAGCCAACATCCTGGTTGTCTGTGCAACTCCACATCCTTTCCCACTTAACACACACTTGGGGACCTTAGCTGATGGTCTGGGCTGTTTCCCTTTTGACAATGGATCTTAGCACTCACTGTCTGACTCCCGGAAGTAAGTCTATGGCATTCGGAGTTTGACTGAGCTTGGTAACCCTTGCGGGCCCCGCACCCAATCAGTGCTCTACCTCCACGACTCTGTTTTCCGAGGCTAGCCCTAAAGCTATTTCGGGGAGAACCAGCTATCTCCGAGTTCGATTGGAATTTCTCCGCTACCCCCACCTCATCCCCGCATTTTTCAACATGCGTGGGTTCGGGCCTCCAGTGCGTGTTACCGCACCTTCACCCTGGACAGGGGTAGATCACCCGGTTTCGGGTCTACGTCCACGTACTACATCGCCCTATTCAGACTCGCTTTCGCTGCGGCTCCGGCTCTTCACCTTAACCTTGCACGGGAACGTAACTCGCCGGTTCATTCTACAAAAGGCACGCCATCACCCCTAAAACGGGCTCTGACTTTTTGTAAGCACACGGTTTCAGGTTCTATTTCACTCCCCTTCCGGGGTGCTTTTCACCTTTCCCTCACGGTACTGCTTCACTATCGGTCGCTAGGAAGTATTTAGCCTTGGCAGATGGTCCTGCCGGATTCATACGGGGTTTCACGTGCCCCGCACTACTCGGGATCCGTCTCGGAGGGAACAGACTTTCAACTACAGGGCTTTTACCTTCTTTGGCGGGCCTTTCCAGACCTCTTCGCTTAACCGGTTCCTTTGTAACTCCATGTGAGACGTCCCACAACCCCAAAGAGCAAGCTCTCTGGTTTGGGCTTCTCCGCGTTCGCTCGCCGCTACTGACGGAATCACTATTGTTTTCTCTTCCTCAGGGTACTTAGATGTTTCAGTTCCCCTGGTATGCCTCTACATAACCTATGTATTCAGTTATGAGTAACTGGAAATTACCCCAGCTGGGTTTCCCCATTCGGACACCCCCGGATCAAAGCTTGCTTACAGCTCCCCGAGGCAGTTTCGTTGTTCGCCACGTCCTTCATCGGCTCCTAGCGCCTAGGCATCCTCCGTGTGCTCTTAGTAGCTTAACCATTTTGTTCCGGTTTCGGTCGCTCGCTTCCCTTGTTTTGCTTGCGCAAAGCCAAAAGTCGCTCTCACCCGATACCATCACAAAAGCAATTTAACTACCTTTATACACTTGACTTGTTTGCACAAGTTCAGCTAAAAAGGAATGTTCTAATTCGCGTTTGTTTCGTTTCGATATCTAGTTTTCAAAGAACAAGCTTATAAAACATTTTTTTGGTGGAGCCAAGCGGGATCGAACCGCTGACCTCCTGCTTGCAAGGCAGGCGCTCTCCCAGCTGAGCTATGGCCCCATATAAAGTTTAAAGGTATAGATGGTGGGCCCTGGTGGACTCGAACCACCGGCCTCACCCTTATCAGAGGTGCGCTCTAACCAACTGAGCTAAGGGCCCACATTACATATACTATTTGAACCCAAAATGGGTTACGCTTGGCGGCGTTCTACTCTCCCAGGACCCTGCGGTCCAAGTACCATTGACGCTGAAGGGCTTAACGGTCGTGTTCGGGATGGGAACGTGTGGAACCCCTTCGCTATCGCCACCAAACGTTTGAGAGTTTGAGCTCTCAAAACTGAGCAACGAGTGAGTAACTAGCCGACCTGGCTAGATTTTGCAGCTAAGCTGCATATTTGAATGTTTCCACTCGGGAAACGATTCTCCATAGAAAGGAGGTGATCCAGCCGCACCTTCCGATACGGCTACCTTGTTACGACTTCACCCCAATCATCTATCCCACCTTCGGCGGCTGGCTCCTTGCGGTTACCCCACCGACTTCGGGTGTTATAAACTCTCGTGGTGTGACGGGCGGTGTGTACAAGACCCGGGAACGTATTCACCGCGGCATGCTGATCCGCGATTACTAGCAATTCCGACTTCATGCAGGCGAGTTGCAGCCTGCAATCCGAACTGAGACCGGCTTTGTTGGGATTGGCTCCATCTCGCGATTTCGCAGCCCGTTGTACCGGCCATTGTAGTACGTGTGTAGCCCAGGTCATAAGGGGCATGATGATTTGACGTCATCCCCACCTTCCTCCGGTTTGTCACCGGCAGTCTATCTAGAGTGCCCACCCGAAGTGCTGGCAACTAAATATAAGGGTTGCGCTCGTTGCGGGACTTAACCCAACATCTCACGACACGAGCTGACGACAACCATGCACCACCTGTCTCCTCTGTCCCGAAGGAAAGGTACATCTCTGTACCGGTCAGAGGGATGTCAAGACCTGGTAAGGTTCTTCGCGTTGCTTCGAATTAAACCACATACTCCACTGCTTGTGCGGGTCCCCGTCAATTCCTTTGAGTTTCAGTCTTGCGACCGTACTCCCCAGGCGGAGTGCTTAATGTGTTAACTTCGGCACCAAGGGTATCGAAACCCCTAACACCTAGCACTCATCGTTTACGGCGTGGACTACCAGGGTATCTAATCCTGTTTGCTCCCCACGCTTTCGCGCCTCAGCGTCAGTTACAGCCCAGAGAGTCGCCTTCGCCACTGGTGTTCCTCCACATATCTACGCATTTCACCGCTACACGTGGAATTCCACTCTCCTCTTCTGCACTCAAGTCACCCAGTTTCCAGTGCGATCCGGGGTTGAGCCCCGGGATTAAACACCAGACTTAAATGACCGCCTGCGCGCGCTTTACGCCCAATAATTCCGGACAACGCTTGCCCCCTACGTATTACCGCGGCTGCTGGCACGTAGTTAGCCGGGGCTTTCTTCTCAGGTACCGTCACCTTGAGAGCAGTTACTCTCCCAAGCGTTCTTCCCTGGCAACAGAGCTTTACGATCCGAAAACCTTCATCACTCACGCGGCATTGCTCCGTCAGGCTTTCGCCCATTGCGGAAGATTCCCTACTGCTGCCTCCCGTAGGAGTCTGGGCCGTGTCTCAGTCCCAGTGTGGCCGATCACCCTCTCAGGTCGGCTACGCATCGTCGCCTTGGTGAGCCGTTACCTCACCAACTAGCTAATGCGCCGCAGGCCCATCCCCAAGTGACAGATTGCTCCGTCTTTCCAGTTTCCTTCAGGCGAAGAAAACAATTATTCGGTATTAGCTACCGTTTCCGGTAGTTGTCCCAAACTTGAGGGCAGGTTGCCTACGTGTTACTCACCCGTCCGCCGCTAACCATCAGAGAAGCAAGCTTCTCTTCAAGTCCGCTCGACTTGCATGTATTAGGCATGCCGCCAGCGTTCGTCCTGAGCCAGGATCAAACTCTCCAATAAAGTATTGAAAAGAGCGATAAGCTCATTTTGAATCTGACGAGATTAAAAATCTCATTTGTGCTCCAGTCGATTCAAGCCAAGGCTTGTCTCAAACTTTCGCGTCCATTCTGCAAGCAGAATGTTACTCACTCGTTGTTCAGTTTTCAAAGATCAAACATTCAATTTAGTGCTCATTTTCATGTTGTCGTCGTTTCAGCGGCGACTTTTATAATATATCATGTTGAAGTTCTCTTTGCAAGCATTATTTTTTCAATTCTTTTCAATCGCTTTATTTTTATGCTTGTTTCGGTGAACCGCTCCTAAAAAAGGAACGAAAATTAATTTACCATATGAAATTAGAAAGGTCAACCCTTTTTCGACAAAAAAGTATGCCCCCCCCCCCACAATTTCGCATTTTCATGGTTTAGAGGTACAGCACCCGCTATTGAAAGCCGCACCTCACTTCCACTACTGTAAATCGAATATATGACCAGCTTCAGCATTACGGCTTCGACTTTTTCAGTTTTCCACCTCTTGCATACTTGGACAACTCTTTTGGCGGGGCAAAGCGTGCATACATGCGGAACACGGTCTTATATCGGCTCGCGATAGCATATTTGATCTCTTGGTCAAGACGAGTATCACTCAGATCGAACAGCATTTCATCTAATTCTTTACGTAGCACATAGTCTAATTCCTTGCATTCCTTATCGTTAAACAACATACCCAGCATTAGAGTTCTCCTTTTTGTGCATAGCCTCTTTATCACACTTACAGAAGTTTCATGCAACACCCGTGCATTCGCTTTTTGTGGTTGCTGCTGGAACCCGTTTTATTGTTATGGTCAACTTTCTGGAAATTTATGAATGCCAACCATCACAAAATTTTATCCTCTCACCAGAGTATACGTAAGTGTGCTTTCGATGATCGCTGCAACAAGAAGCAAGATGACAACCCAGAAGGATGCCGTTAACGTCCTATTCATGAATGCTCTCCACCGGTTACCCATCATATTTCGCTTGTCACTTCCAAGTTGTGCAAGGCTTTGGATAACCAGACCACCAAACTTCAGTCCGAAGGCGCAAGCAATAATAATGACCGGAATCTCAATAATGCCATGCGGAAGTAAACCTTTAACCACAATATCATAGAAGCTTGCTCCATAATTCATCGTGGTGTGCACCACAAATCCAAGGACCATCCCATTGATCAGCAGGAAGATGACAGGCAGAATTCCGAAGAATATACCGGCATAGATGACAAGTACACTTTTGATGGCATTATTGAAGAAGATAAACAGGAAGAAGTTCCATTGCACATTGCCCCCCTGCTCCAGCCGTTCACTGACTTCACGTAATCCTCCGATTTGGTTCAACAACAGTTCTTCCAGTGGTCCTGTACTCACCCACCCTGCCCCTATTCCCAAAGCAAACAAAACTACGGACCAGATTAATGCACTGCGGATGGAACCAAGATCTCTAAGAAATGTATTGAATTTTAACATAATAACCTCCTGTAGAATCTAAAATGATGGACAAACAAGGTTCGTGTTACGAATAACTGGGGAGTACGAGCATACATTGGAGAGTAAACAAGCATTTCTTATGGGAGAGGGGCGCTTATTGAAATGAACTCGTTCTATGTATTTAGCGGCAAAAAGATTAAACGGTACCTGATTGTCTTCGTTGCTGCCATCTTTGCGATCGGTATTATTTATCTGGAGCGTGGCAATGTCTCCGTATTCTCGGAGGAAGCACCATCGGCCGTGTACAGCGTTCCAACCGATAAGAAGGTAATTGCACTTACCTTTGACATCAGCTGGGGAGATAAACGGACAGAGCCGATTCTGAAAGTTCTTCAGGAGAATAAAGTTCAGAAGGCAACCTTTTTCCTTTCGTCCCCCTGGAGCAAGACACACCCCGAAATTGTTACTGCCATCAAAGAGGCAGGATATGAAATTGGCAGCCATGGCCACAGACATGAGAACTACAGCAGCCTGACCGAGGAAGAAATTCGCAAAGAAATTTCGACAGCTCATAGCATTTTAACCGATTTAACGGGAAAAGAACCGAAATTAATACGTCTGCCCAACGGGGACTTTGACAAGCGAGTGCTTCAGGTAGCCAATAGTCTGAATTATCAGGTTGTGCAGTGGGATACCGACTCGTTGGATTGGAAAAATCCTGGTGTACAGACCATTGTTGATCGTGTAGTAAGCAAAGCACATCCAGGGGACATCGTACTGCTACATGCTAGCGATTCCTCTAAACAAACTCATGAAGCACTCCCTGTCATTATCGACAAATTAAAAAATCAGGGCTATGAATTCGTAACCGTGTCTGAGTTGCTTAACCATTCCAGTGTGGAAGGTAAGGAAGTTCGCGATCAAGCTAGCGGTCAATAATTGGTAGATTGCTTGGGCTACAGCTCGAATACGAGTGTAAAAGTTGAAAAGAGCTAACCAGGTTAGCTCTTTTTGGTATGTTTTTATGCAAAATAAATTTTATGCTCGGCTTTCTTTGAACTGTTCTGCCTCTCCACTTACACTCCGGTTCGTAGATACATCCACCAGCCTGTGCAATATCAGCATTTGGTATGCATTACATAAGAGCAAGGGAACCACAATAAATATGGTTGCAGCATTCACATCAATACGTAATACGCCGATCGTCTCCACTATGGTGACGGCAATCATGAAAAATAGTGTTGGTACAAGCGCGGAGATATGAGTGAGCTTTACTTTAACGTAAGCGGTAACAATAGCGGCTGCCAAAATAATGATACCTAACACAATATCCGATATGCGCTCCCGGTCTCCCCCAACAAACAGGCGTAAAAACATCACGTCAAGCAGGGCCAACACCGTTAGTACAATCTGCACGATCTGCCAACCGCGCTTTGGAAATACACCTTTACCCATATAATTCAATATCAGATATGCAAAGAAACCCATTTGTGAATAAACGCTGATCATAACCCCTGATCCAAATAGGATCAAAAGATACAGAAGAAAATCATTCAATCCATTTGTTTTCTCCCCGTTCACCAGCATCATAATCAATCCTGTACCCAATGCTCCCGCGGCCCCAATAAGCAAGGCTGTCCAAAACAGGAAAAACCATCTACGTAAATTCAAAAGTTTTCCACCCCCGAGTGTTTATTTTACCAACCTTCTCAGCAAAAAACCATCATTGCTCAACATATTTCCCCCTTTCCCATCACATACTACATCCAGTATCTAATCAAGGAGGGATTGTACACATGAAACGGCCTTTGTGGCAGCTATGCTGTGTCGTACTGGGGCTATCCGTCATGCTTGCCGGCTGCGGTTCAGATCAGAGTTCTTCGCCTCCTCAGGGCAGTTATAAAGAGATGAAAACAATGGTTGTAGATATTTTGAAAAGTGACGAAGGCAAGAAAGCGGTGGAGGAAGCTCTTACCGGTCAAAGCTCATCCAGCGGTGAAGGCGGAGGTTCAGAAGAAGGTGGCGGCGGATCGGGTGGTGGTTCGGGAACCATTGGTATGAAAATGTTAATGCCTGTGCAATCTTCGGAACAAATACGTATTGCAGTAAAAGACACCATCACAGCTCCCGAGTACCAGAAAGAATTCGAGAAGATCATGACAGATCCACAGTTTGCCGGGGAATTCGCCAAAGTGATTAACGCTCAAAGCAAACAACTTCATATGCAGTTGATTAAAGATCCCACATATCAAAAATCTGTTGGAGACATCATGAAGTCACCTGAAGTATCCAAGATGTTCATGGATATGACCAAGACTCCGGATTATCGTAAACAGACGATGACTGTCATGCAGGAAGTGATGCAAAACCCGTTGTTCCGCATGGAAGTACTCACTTTACTCAAGAAGGTAGTACAGGAAGAATTGCAACCCAAAGTGGAAAGTGGCGGAAAACAGGGGCAAGAGCAAGGTGGACAAGAAGGGCAAGGGCAAGAGGGTAGTGATGGCGGAGATGGTGGAAGTGGAGATTCTGGCAGCGGTGGAGGTTCATAAACAGTAGATGTTGGTATATTACAGAAACTGAAAAGCCTGCATCCGAATGGACGCAGGCTTTATTTGTATTTATAACACTCATACCATTAGAATTTGGATTCAATGGACTTAGCCACTTCATCGTAGATAGCCCCTATACGGGAATCTGCTTTGTACACAGAAGGTGAGAAATCAGGCTCGGAAGGATGATTATCCGGTGTGCCTAATGGAATCTGGGCAAGCAAGCTTGTATGCAGACTTTCCGCAAGTCTTCCCCCGCCTCCACGACCAAAAACATAATCCTTCTCTCCGCAACTGCCGCACTCATAATAAGCCATATTCTCCACCACACCAAGTAACTCATGATCGGTCTGAATGGCCATCGCACCCGCACGTGCTGCGACAAAAGCTGCTGTTGCATGCGGCGTGGTAACGATGATTTCCTTGCTCTGTGGCAACATCTGATGCACATCCAAAGCAACATCTCCCGTACCTGGTGGCAAATCCAGTAATATATAATCCAATTCGCCCCACTGGACATCCGTAAAGAATTGACGCAGCATCCGACCTAGCATGGGTCCACGCCAGATTACCGGATTATTCTCCCGAATAAAGAAGCCCATCGACATGACTTTGACGCCAAAACGTTCAACCGGTTGAATAACGCCATCTTCAACGACCGGATACTCTTCAATCCCCATCATGTCGGGTACACTGAAGCCATAGATATCCGCATCAATTAAGCCCACTTTTTTGCCTTGACGTGCCAAAGCTGCAGCGAGATTAACGGTTACCGTTGATTTACCAACGCCACCTTTACCACTGGCCACAGCAATAAAACGAACACCTGATTCAGGACTTAACAATTCATGTCCATCCAGACCCGCTGCGTGACCTTTTACGAGCACTTCGTCCCGATCTGGCTCATCATCGGGTTGTCCCATATTCAGGCTCTCACGATCATGCTCAGAAGCTGCACGCACACGAATATGCACATCCTTCAGTCCGTGCTGGGACAACAGATTACGCGCTGCATCACTCAAGGCTGTTGTATCCTCAGGTCGATTTTCCAGTGTCACTATGGTCAGAGCCACATGATTTTCTTTCACCATAATATCTCGAACCCATTCCAGTTCAGTCAGACTTACTCCCAATTGTGGTTCTTGTAATGGCTGTAATAGTTCAAGTATCTGTTCTTTTGATAACATCAGACAGCACCTCAGCTTTATCTATTGGCATGTAATTAGGTATGCTGATCCAATTATATCATTACCTTTCTTGTTCTGACTAACTTTTAGGCCGTTCTCCTGAGGAATATCTGAGAATTCCATTATAGATCGAGGCAGCCACCTTACGTTGATAAGCTTCGTCGGCAAGCATACGTGCCTCTTCCGGATGAGAAAGGAAACCCACTTCTACCAGCGCCGAAGGGATCTTCAGCGCCTGTAACAGATAAACCGTATTCACCGTTTTGGCGATTCGATCTGTATTCTCCAGATTACGAACCATCTCTTGTTGAAGCAGATTAGCCAAACCTTCGTTATCCGGATGATTAGTTGTATAGAAAACCTGCGCTCCACTCCAGCGGTTGGATGGGACACTGTTCATGTGAATGCTAATAAAGAGATCTGCTTGCTTATCCTCTATCCGCCGTACTCTTTGTTTCAGATCTTCCGTCTTACGCTTGGAGTACCCCTTGGTGTCCGATTCCGCCAAATCCGTGTCTATTTCTCTTGTCATAACCACTAAGGCTCCTGCCTGTTGCAAATAATCTCTCACATACAGGGCGATAGACAGGTTGATATCTTTTTCAATAACTCCCTGTTTACTTACCGCCCCTCCATCGGGACCTCCATGTCCTGCATCAATGGCAATGACTTTACCCGCCATCGGCAAACTCCAATAACCTGAAGTCTTTGCGGAAGGCAGCTCATAGGACATTACCGCCACTAACATGGCCAGCAGACAGAGACTCAGCATGACCCTTTTGATTGTTTTTAACCTAATCCAGACTACAAAGTGTTTCCCCATATTTTTACGCATAAAAAAACCACCTCGTCCCTATAAATGACTCTAATCATCTATATGGGACAAGATGGACAAATATACCGCTAGGACCGGACTTGCTCTGCCATTCCTTCAATCAGCACCTCAGCTACCTCAGGACGTGTAAATTCAGGTGGAGGGCACTGACCGTCACGGAGCAGCCCGCGTACTTTGGTGCCGGAAAGCGCCATATGGTGTTCTTTATCATGTGGGCAAGTTTTGCTGGATGCCATGTTTCCACATTTGGTACAGAAGAAACTATGTTCGAAGAACAACGGAGTGATCCCCAGTTCCTCTGCTGTAAAGTTCGTAAAGATCTCCTGTGCTTCATATGTTCCATAATAATCACCCACACCCGCATGGTCACGACCAACAATAAAGTGGGTACACCCGTAATTTTTGCGAACCATCGCATGGAAAATAGCTTCACGTGGTCCGGCATACCGCATCGCTGCGGGGAACACACCAAGGAACGCACGATCAGCTGGATAATAGTTCTCCAGTAATACCAGATAACTCTTCATCCGAACATCTGCGGGAACGTCGTCCGACTTCGTCTCTCCAACAAGCGGATTCAGGAAGAGTGCGTCGACAATCTCCATAGCGCTCTTCTGGATGTACTCATGAGCCCGATGGACCGGATTACGTGTCTGAAAACCAACTACCGTCTTCCAACCCTTCTCCTGAAAAATCTTCCGGGTATCTGCAGGATCATAATAGAATTCTTCAAATTTCGAAGGTTTGGGACGATTCAACACTTGGATTGGACCTCCTACGTATGTTGTAGGACGCTCCAACAGTTTTTTAACACCCGGGTGCTCGGAATCATCTGTTTTGAATACACGCCGGGCTTCTTCACCCTGATCCACCTGGTATATACTTTGGACTTCAAGCAATCCATATGTGACTCCATCTTGATCACCAACAAGTTTCACACGTTCACCAATCTGGAGGGTTGCGGCTTGTTGATCGTCAACAGCAAGTGTGATTGGTATACTCCAGACTGTTCCATCGGCGAGACGCATGCGAGACACCACCGAGAGGTAATCTTCCTCATTCAAGAAACCTTCTAGTGGTGAGAACGCACCCACACCAATCAGATCCAAATCTGATATCGTCCAGGTATTAATAAGCAAAGAGGATAAGTTTTTACTGTCTTGCAACAACTGCTCCCGTTCTTCTCCTTGTACGATACGCTGAACCAGCGTACCTCCATGAGGCAGAATCGATGTCATCTTGTCAGCTCCTTGTATATCTATTATTTATGAAGGCCACATTCCGTCTTATCATTGCCAGACCAGCGTCCAGCACGAGGGTCCTCACCAGGCATAACCTGACGTGTGCAATGCTCACAACCAATACTTGGGTAGTTCTGATCATGAAGAGGGTTATATACAACGTTATTGTCACGAATATATTGCCATACATCCTCAGTCGTCCAGTGCGCAATCGGATTAAACTTCATCAGGCCAAATTTGGAATCATATTCAACCTTCTTCGAGTTTGCACGAGTTGGTGCTTGATCTCTACGAATACCTGTAATCCACGCATCATACTGAGAAAGAATACGTGTTAACGGTTCGACTTTGCGAATGTTACAGCACCCATTGGGATCAGACTTCCACATCTCTTCACCGTGTTGAGCTGCCTGCTCTTCCGGAGTAATCTTAGGTGACACGCGTACAAATTCAAGGTTGTAATTCTCCTGCATCTTATCACGTGTTTCGTATGTTTCTTTAAAGTGAAAATCTGTATCCAGATAAAAAATATCTGTGGATGGACTGATCTTTTGCAACATATCTACAAGTACAACATCTTCTGCACCAAAGCTACATGCAAAAGTGATATTTGGGAATGTTTCAATAGCATACCGAATAATATCCTCTGGACTGGCATGTTCCAGTTCCTCTGCCTTCGTCCGTGCCAAATCTTCTTTCTCCAACAAGTTCATCTGTGAATTTCCCCCATTCAACATTTCAATACTCCCTAAAGCCGACTAATCTAATATGAATTATGTTTAGTATAAATCTTTCATTGGGGATGTCAATGCCTGCCATATGGTAAAATAAATCAGTTTTTGACCATTTTTGATCGTTGCTCTTACACAATATTTTGGTTCAATTTATTCATTTCTCTGTTAACGAGATAAAAACAATGTTGTTGGCTCAGATCATTAGGCAGGTATAAAAACATCTCATGGCCTGTGAAACCTTTGCTGCTGCTGGGTTTAGACATTTCATTTCGCAAAGAGCAGCAGCAAAAAAACACTGGGCGATTGAAAATGAAGGACAAAAAGAAGAAGTTTTAAGGGGAACAGCGTTGCGACATTTAGCGGCTGATATGTAAGGGACTTTTATCGTTTCCATAAGAAATACTGATAAGGTTGCAATAAAGATTTAAACACAAAAAACAGTAAACCCAGTGCATTCAAGAAATCCGGCGTGAGCTCTAATTGATGATTTTATAGGAGCTGTTATAAAATGTGTGGTGAGTGGTGAGCGATGGGTATGAGCATGTTCAATGATCTAAACGATTAGAGAGGTTCAGTACGATGTAGATTTATTAACGTACATATTATAGGACTGTATTGAGGGACATTAAGAGAACATTGAAAAGGCATTTAAGGAAAAATGCACAAGCATGGGGAGAGACATCAGAGATATAAGAGCTATCGCACAAACTAATATAATATATGACGGAATAGTCATGAAAATATAAAAAAGCCTTTGACCGAGGCCAAAGGCTTTTAATATTAACGTTTGGAGAACTGAGGTGCGCGACGAGCCGCTTTAAGACCGTATTTTTTACGCTCTTTCATACGTGGGTCACGAGTCAGGAATCCTGCTTTTTTCAGGGATGCACGGTATTCCGGATCTGCTTTGAGCAGAGCGCGGGAGATACCATGACGGATTGCTCCGGCTTGACCGGAGATTCCGCCACCATGAGCAATAACAAGAACGTCATAGTTGTTGAGCGTTTCTGTCAAGTTCAGTGGTTGTTTTACGATCAGTTTGAGTGTTTCCAAACCGAAGTATTCATTAATATCACGTTTATTGATGACAATGCGTCCTTCACCCGGTACAAGGCGAACACGTGCTACCGAATGTTTACGACGACCTGTCCCATAGTATTGTACTTGTGCCATGAAACTGTCCTCCTTTTAATTAACCGCGAAGTTCGTAAACTTCTGGTTTTTGTGCTGCATGTGGATGCTCAGTGCCTCTGTACGCTTTAAGTCTCAACTTCATTTTCTCGCCCATGCGAGTTTTAGGAAGCATACCGCGAACAGCCAATTCCAACATACGCTCAGGTTTGTTTTTAACCATCTCTTCAGCTGTAGTTACTTTCAAACCACCTGGGTGCATTGAGTGACGGTAGTATTTTTTACCTTGCATTTTCTTACCAGTCAATACGATTTTCTCAGCATTGATGATAACAACGAAATCGCCAGTGTCCACATGTGGAGTGAATTGTGGCTTGTGTTTGCCGCGAATCAAAGCTGCTGCTTCGCTCGCCAAACGTCCGAGGGTTTTGCCTTCAGCATCAATGATGTGCCATTGGCGCTCAACTTCGTTAGGCTTCGCCATGTACGTAGTACGCATGAAAAGTTCCTCCTTAAAATGTTCAAAATCATCATTTTCATTTATCTTCGTTCGTTAAATTATAACTTTAGGTGTTGATGGATTGTAAATTTGATGTGAACCTCTTAATTGGGGCTGTGGGAAAGCCATTAAGAAAACACAATTTTTATATTACATGATAGGCGATTAAATCGCAAGTGTTAATTAAGCTTTTCACTCACAAATTTAATCTTTTTTGTATTCAAGATCCCAGAGCATTAAACCGCAGCTAACTGCAGTAGGTCCTGCAGCAGATCGATTACATGCAGCAATCATATTTGGTACATCAGAGGCTTTCCGTTTGCCCTCTCCGATCTCCAGCAGTGTCCCTACAATGATACGAACCATATGCTGCAAAAAGCCGTTACCACTCACATAAATGTGAATGACACCCTGATCGCGCGGATGGTCTCTGCACATTGATCGGTCCACTTCCATCCATGCTTCGTACACCGAACGGACATGATTCTCTTTCTGAGACTTGCGTGAAGCAAAAGAGGTGAAATCATACGTCCCTATGAAATGTCGTAAGCCCTCCTGCATTGCCATAATATCAAGCTTCGCATGATGATGATATTGCAGTCTTCTGTTGAATACATCCGGAAATTGATTCGCATTGACTGTATAACGATACGTTTTCTTTTTCGCTGCATAGCGAGAATGAAAATCAGCCGAAACTTCAATCGCATCAATAACGACAATATCGGAGGGTAATCTGGAGTTGAGTGCAATACACCAGCGTTCAATCGGGATCTGGGACTCCGTAGGAAAATTGAAGATTTGTCTGCGGGCGTGAACACCTGCATCTGTTCGGCCTGAACCTGTAATTTTAACCTTCTCACCGGTTAAAGCACGAATCGCATCTTCAAGATGATCCTGAATGGTATTCCCACCCGGCTGTACTTGGAAGCCGAAATAGGCAGTGCCATCATAAGTTAACGTCATACATAAGTTCCGCATTATTACCACACCTTTGTTCCATACTATACATATCCCTATCCCGAACAGCAAAAGAAGCCCCTTACGGAGCTTCTATTACAGCACGAATTCCGAAATGAAGAGAAAAAAAGGGTTAATCCAGAATCGTTGATTCTGTCCCCTTTCCTCATCTCATCTGTTTTACGCGCGGTCTACCAGTTCCAAGTAAACCATTGGCGCTGCGTCACCACGACGAGGTCCCAGTTTCAAGATACGAGTGTATCCTCCTGGACGCTCAGCGTAACGACCGGACAATTCGCTAAATAGTTTTTGGATTGCATCTTGCTCACCATCGATAGTTTCGCGGCGAACATAAGCTGCCACTTGGCGACGGGCATGAAGATCTCCCTTTTTCGCTTTAGTGATCAATTTTTCAGCAATAGAGCGAACCTCTTTTGCTTTCGCTTCAGTTGTCTGAATGCGTTCGTATAAGAACAGGTCGGTTACCAGGTCACGGAACAAAGCTTTACGCGCGCTGGAATTACGGCCCAACTTTTGGTATGCCATTGTTTTCCCTCCTTCACTTCAAGCACTCGGCTGTCTATTCTTCTGTACGGAGTCCCAAACCAAGTTCCTCAAGCTTCTCTTGAACTTCTTCCAAAGACTTGCGTCCGAGGTTACGGACTTTCATCATGTCTTCTTCCGTTTTCGTAGTCAGCTCTTGCACGGTATTAATACCGGCACGTTTGAGGCAGTTGTAGGAACGAACAGAGAGATCCAGCTCTTCGATCGTCATTTCGAGTACTTTTTCTTTTTTGTCTTCTTCTTTTTCGACCATGATCTCTGCATCTTTCGCTTCGTCTGTAAGACCCACGAAGAGCATCAAATGCTCAGTCAAAATTTTAGCGCCGAGGCTTACAGCCTCTTCAGGACGAATACTTCCATCAGTCCAAACTTCCAACGTGAGCTTGTCATAGTTGGTCACTTGACCGACACGCGTATTTTCCACAGCGTAGTTAACGCGACTGATCGGGGTGAAGATGGAATCGACTGGGATGACGCCGATCGGCTGGTCATCGCGTTTATTCCGATCTGCCTGGACGTAGCCGCGACCGCGATTGGCAAAAATACGCATGTGAAGTCTCGAACCTGGTCCGAGCGTAGCAATGTGCAAATCCGGGTTAAGGATTTCCACATCAGAGTCAGCACGGATATCTCCAGCCGTAATTGCTCCTTCGCCTTCAGCATCAATCTCGAGCACTTTCTCCTCGTCTGAATGAATCTTAAGCGATAAAGCTTTCAGGTTAAGAATAACCTCCGTTACATCTTCCATTACGCCAGGAACTGTAGCAAATTCATGCAGAACGCCATCGATTTGAACCGAAGACACTGCCGCACCCGGCAGTGACGAGAGCAAGATTCGGCGAAGCGAGTTTCCAAGCGTCGTACCGTATCCGCGCTCAAGCGGTTCTACTACGAATTTCCCATAGGTGCCATCATCGTTGACGTCTACCGTCTCAATTTTCGGCTTTTCGATTTCAATCACTGCAATACCCCTCCTTCAAAACGTCGGTCCTCTATGAAACATTTACCTTCTCTTGCGAAAACATGTAGTAGTATGCCTAAACAACCATTATTAGCAGATTGTGCCGGAAATATACCACACGCAGGGGCAAATCTCATTAGACACGACGACGTTTTGGAGGACGGCATCCGTTATGCGGGACTGGAGTTACGTCTTTGATCAGGTTAACTTCAAGACCAGCAGCTTGCAAAGAGCGGATCGCTGCTTCACGGCCTGCGCCTGGTCCTTTAACCATAACCTCAACGGCTTTCATCCCATGTTCCATTGCAGCTTTGGCAGCAGTCTCAGCAGCCATTTGTGCAGCAAACGGAGTCGATTTACGGGAACCTCTGAATCCGAGGCCGCCGGAGCTTGCCCACGAAATTGCGTTTCCGTGAGGATCCGTAATAGTAACGATAGTGTTATTGAAAGTGGAACGGATATGCGCCACGCCAGATTCAATATTTTTACGGTCACGACGTTTAGTACGTACGACTTTTTTCGGTTTAGCCATTTTCTCTTATCCCCCCTTATTATTTCTTCTTGTTCGCTACTGTACGACGAGGACCTTTACGAGTACGAGCATTCGTTTTCGTACGTTGTCCACGAACAGGCAGACCACGACGATGACGAACTCCACGGTAACAACCGATCTCCGTCAAACGTTTAATATTCAAAGAGATTTCTCGACGCAGGTCACCTTCTACTTTGACCTCTTTATCGATACTTTCACGCAATTTGCTGACTTCATCTTCCGTCAAATCACGAACACGAGTGTCCGGATTGATGCCTGTTGTGCTCAGAATTTTCTGGGAAGTCGTTTTACCGATTCCGAAAATATAAGTCAAGGCGATCTCAACGCGCTTATCACGTGGCAAATCCACACCAGATATACGTGCCATTTTACGCTACACCCCCTTCTTTAACCTTGTTTTTGTTTGTGTTTCGGATTTTCACAGATAACCATAACATTCCCTTTGCGGCGAATGACTTTGCACTTTTCGCAAATCGGCTTGACCGAAGGTCTTACCTTCATGTGAATTACCTCCTCAAAGTTTTGCTAAGCAAAACCCTCTTCGTAAGCATTGACCTTGTTCTACTATTGTAAAACCGGCTTCGAAGCTTTCGCAAGTTTTGCCGGGCAAAACCCGCTACATAAGCTTCACAGTTCATTGCAACTGTCTACTACTATTTACGGTAAGTTATGCGACCTTTTGTTAAATCATAAGGCGACAACTGAACAACTACTTTGTCTCCAGTCAGGATACGGATAAAGTGCATCCGCAGTTTTCCGGAAACGTGAGCGAGAATTTGATGACCGTTCTCAAGCTCAACCTTGAATGTTGCATTCGGTAGCGGTTCGAGAACCGTACCTTCCACTTCAATGACATCTTCCTTAGCCATTAGTCAGTCTCCTTTCTCTTCAGCTTGAATGTTGGTGGATTCCAGAAATGAATGAACCGCGTAACGGAGCTTTCCATTTGTCACCCGACCACTCTCGTTTAAACTGTTCACAACCTCGCTGCTAATCATGGGCTGGAGTTCAAGATGAAGAAGATTCTTCTTCTTTGGTTGATCAAACTTACGTTTGTCTCCATCCGCAATATATACGAACTTACCGTCCGCTATAGCAACAATTACTGCGGCTTGGTCCGCATTGCGGCCTTTACGGATCTTCACAAGTTGACCGAGCTGCGGATTAGACTGACTGTTCATGCCTCATCACCTACGCATTCAGTTTTGTGAAAATTTCCATACCATCTGGTGTAACTGCTACGGTGTGTTCAAAGTGGGCACATAACTTACCATCAACGGTGACGACAGTCCAGTTATCTTCCAACGTTTTCACATACCGTCTACCTACGTTAACCATCGGCTCTATGGCCAGCACCATGCCCGCTTTAAGCCGTGGTCCCCGATCGGGAAGACCATAGTTCGGAATCTGTGGTTCTTCGTGCAGATCTGCGCCTATGCCGTGACCGACATATTCACGAACTACGGAGAACCCTTCATCTTCAATATATTTCTGAATTGCATGAGATATTGTAAACAAGCGAACGTCCGGTTTTACCAGCGCCAGACCTGCGTATAACGAAGCCTCGGTAACGTCCAGAAGACGACGGGCTTCTTCGGAAATACGGCCGACCGGATAAGTCCAGGCGGAATCTCCATGATACCCCTGGTACTGCGCGCCAATGTCAAACGTAACGATATCGCCCTCGTTCAACTTGCGTTTGCCGGGAAATCCATGTACCAACTCTTCATTGACTGAAGCGCACACACTGGCAGGGAAACCGTTATAACCTTTGAAAGACGGCACAGCTCCTTGACTGCGGATATATTGATCAGCCATATGGTCAAGTTCTCCAGTCGTAATACCGGGAGCGATATGCTCTGCCAAGAGACGATGCGCTTCCGCAACAATTCTCCCTGCTTCCCTCATCAAGCCCAGTTCCGTTTCGGACTTACCAATGATCATCAATTAACCTCTCAGTAAGGACACGATTTCTTGAGAAACTTGATCGATATCCTGTTCTCCGTTCATTTGACGAAGAAGACCTTTAGTCTCATAGAACGTGAGGAGTGGTGCTGTTTTGTTGATATACTCGTCCAGTCGTGTACCTACACTCTCTTCATTATCATCAGAGCGTTGATACAACTCACCAGCGCATTTATCACAAATACCTTCCTGCTTAGGCGGATTGAATACCACATGATAAGTGGAACCACAGTTTTTACAAATTCGACGACCCGTCAAACGAGCGAGCAATTTGTTGCGATCCACTTTCAGGTTGATTACATGATCGAGACCTGAGTTCAATCGATCCAGAATGCCATCGAGCGCTTCTGCTTGGGAAAGGGTTCTTGGAAATCCGTCCAAGAGGAAACCTTCTCTGCAGTCAGGCTGCTGCAAACGTTCTTCAACGATGCCAATGGTTACATCATCTGGTACAAGCAATCCTTGATCCATATATTCCTTGGCTTTCATGCCAATGGGAGTTCCCTGTTTGATCGCTAGACGAAATGCATCGCCTGTTGAAATATGGGGAATACCGAACTCTTTCACGATGACGTCTGCTTGCGTTCCTTTTCCTGCCCCCGGAGGGCCCATGAATAGGATGTTCACGTTATGTCACTCCCTCCAAGACTACCCTACATCAACAAACAGCACAATAGGTGCCGGCAAGTAAATCTTCACTCGACCGGTACCTATTGCCTATTTATTGATAAAACCTTTGTAGTGGCGTTTGATCAATTGGCTTTCGATTTGCTTCATCGTATCCAGCGCAACACCGATAACGATCAGGAGGGATGTTCCTCCAATTTGCGCAGATTGAGGCAAACCAGAAAGTGCCCCTAAGAATACAGGCAGAACGGAAATGACTGCCAAGAAGATGGCTCCGGCCATTGTCAAACGAGTCATGACACGGGTCAGATATTTCTCGGTTGCTTTACCCGGGCGAATGCCTGGGATGTAACCGCCGTTCTTTTTCATATTATCAGCCATCTGCTGTGGATTCATCTGTACAAAAGTATAGAAGAATGTGAAACCGAAGATCATCACGACATACAGCAACATACCCAGAGGTTTGTGTGTAGTCAGGTTCTGTCCGATCCACTGTGCCCAGAGGCGATCCGCCCAGAAGTTGGCGATGATCGTTGGGAACATCAACAGCGATGAAGCAAAGATGACAGGGATAACACCTGCTGCATTAATTTTCAGCGGGATATGTGTATTCTGTCCACCGTACATTTTGTTACCTACGACACGTTTAGCGTACTGTACCGGAATCTTCCGAATCGCCTGCTGAATGTAAATGACCCCTATGATGATCAACACAATAACAATTGCGATGATAACACCTTTAAGAATATTCATAAACAGTTGGTCAGGTTGAATGAAGTCAGATTCGACCGTTTGTTTGATAATGTTAGGCACCGTAGATAGGATACCCGCAAAGATCAAGATCGAAATCCCGTTTCCTATGCCCTTCTCGGTGATCTGCTCACCAAGCCACATCAGGAATGAAGTACCGGCCGTAAGTACAATCGCGATCAAGATATAATCTGCAAATGTAGCGTTAGGCACCATCTCTGTATTGTACAAGCGGTTGAATCCGATCGACGTACCAAACGCTTGAATCAATGCCAGCCCGATGGTTAAATAACGGGTCAACTGTGCAGATTTCTTCTTACCTTGTTCACCTTGCTTTGCCCACTCCGCTAATTTAGGTATAACGTCCATGGAAAGCAACTGTACTATGATAGACGCAGTGATGTAAGGCACGATCCCGAGCGCAAATATCGAGAACTGGAAGAGCGCTCCACCCGAGAACGTATTGAGAAGTCCAAAAACTTCTTTACCCGCAGAATTTGTCGCTTCGAACACATCTTTGTTAACTCCCGGCACGGGGACAAAGGAGCCGATGCGGTAAATGATCAGTACAAAAAGGGTAAATAATACCCTTTTGCGCAGATCTTCAACCCGCCAGATATTCTTTAGGGTCTTGAACATTAAATCACCTCAGTTGTACCGCCGGCAGCTTCAATTTTCTCAATAGCAGATTGAGAAAACTTGTTAGCTTTAACAGTCAGCTTCACAGTGACATCACCGTTACCCAGGATTTTGATTCCGGATTTAGCGTTTTTAACTACGCCGTTCGTCATCAAGAATTCTGGAGTTACTTCAGTACCCGCAGCAAAACTGTTCAGGTCTTCAGTATTCACAACTGCATATTCTTTGCGAGTTGGGTTTACAAAACCACGTTTTGGCAAGCGACGATACAATGGATTTTGTCCACCTTCGAAGCCTGGACGAACTCCACCGCCAGAACGAGAATTTTGTCCTTTGTGACCGCGACCTGATGTTTTACCTGTACCACTACTTGGACCGCGACCAAGACGTTTACGTTCTTTGCGGGATCCAGGAGATGGTGAAAGCTCATGTAACTTCATCGTTCGTTGCACCTCCTTAAAGATTTGTGGGATTAACCCGTTATTAAGCTTCTACTTCTTTAACAGCAACCAAGTGGCTTACTTTGTTAATCATACCACGGATGGCAGGATTATCGTTTTGTACCACTTTGCTATTGATTTTGCGCAAACCCAATGTTTTCACAGTTGTTCTTTGCGTCTCCGGACGTCCGATCAAGCTGCGGACGAGGGTAATTTCTAATTTAGCCATGAGAATTCCCTCCTTAACCCAGAAGCTCTTCGACGGATTTTCCGCGCAGTTTAGCCACGTCTTCAGCACGCTTCAAACGGGACAAACCTTCCAAAGTCGCATTGACCATGTTCATGGAATTCGAAGAACCCAGAGATTTTGTCAAAATGTCACCTACACCAGCAAGTTCGAGAACCGCACGTACAGGACCACCAGCGATAACACCAGTACCTTCAGATGCTGGTTTCAACAGCACGCGTCCTGCGCCGAACTTACCTGTTACCAAGTGAGGAATCGATGTTCCTACGAGTGGAACGTGTACAAGGTTTTTCTTAGCGTCTTCAATACCTTTGCGAATTGCATCAGGTACTTCGCCCGCTTTACCGATACCAGCTCCAACCCAGCCGTTGCCGTCGCCGACTACAACCAGTGCGCTAAAGCTGAAACGGCGTCCGCCTTTTACTACTTTAGCTACGCGATTAATATTTACAACTCTTTCAGTCAGTTCCAAAGTATTCGGATCTACACGCAAGTCGTTAACCTCCTTTTGAAAAATATCTTAAAACTCAAGTCCTGCTTCACGAGCCGCTTCAGCCAATGCTGCGATACGACCATGGTACAGATAACCGCTACGGTCAAATACGATATTGGACACACCTTTGTCTTTAGCACGTTTAGCAACGAGTTCGCCAACTTTACGAGCTGATTCAACAGATGCACCATTTTTGATGTCAGTGCTCAATTCTTTGTCTACGGTAGACGCGGAAGCGATTGTTACACCAGCAACATCATCGATGATTTGAGCATACATATGTTTACCAGAACGGAATACGTTCAAACGAGGACGTGCTGCCGTTCCTTGGATTTTCTTACGAACACGAAGGTGTCTTTTCAGACGAGCCTTATTTTTATCTGGTTTCGTAATCATCTCAAAGATTCACTCCTTTCAGGTTACCTCGCTGGCTTCAAAGCAGAAGCCACGGGGTATATTAGAAACACACGAAGCAAGCAAGCCGAAAGCCGCGCAAAGGCGGTAAGAGAAATCTTATTTCTTCTTACCGGCTTTACCTTCCTTACGGATGATACGCTCGCCTTCATATTTAATACCTTTACCTTTGTATGGCTCAGGTTCACGTACGGAACGGATTTTAGCAGCGTAAGCACCTACACGCTCTTTGTCAATTCCGCGAACGATGATTTTTGTATTCGAAGGTACTTCGAATTCAATTCCCGCTTCCGGTGTAATTTCAACCGGGTGAGAGTAACCAACGTTCAGAACGATTTTATCTCCGGATTTGCTTGCACGATATCCGACCCCAACCAATTCCAGAGATTTCGCGAATCCTTCAGTAACGCCGCTCACCATATTGTTTACAACGCTACGCGTTGTGCCGTGCAAAGAACGGTGAGTTTTGTTATCGGAAGGACGCACAACTGTGATTTCGTTATTTTCAACCGTAACCTTCATGTCTTTATGAAGCTCACGAGTCAAAGTTCCTTTAGGTCCTTTTACCGTAATAACGGTGTTGTCCAGGGTGATGTCTACACCACTTGGTACTGTGATTGGTTTGCGACCAATACGAGACATATGTTGCACCTCCTATCTTGTGACGTTATATTACCAAACGTAGCAAACGACTTCTCCGCCGGATTTCGATTGACGAGCTTCTTTGTCCGTCATGATACCTTTAGATGTCGAGATGATCGCGATTCCCAGGCCACCAAGTACACGAGGTACTTCGTTGCTTTTCGTGTAAACACGAAGACCAGGTTTACTGATTCTTTTCAGACCAGTGATAACGCGCTCGTTATTTTGACCGTATTTCAGGAAAACACGGATAATCCCTTGTTTGTTATCATCGATAACTTCAGCGTCACGGATGAAACCTTCACGCTTCAGGATATCGGCGATTTGTTTTTTCATTGTCGAAGCAGGCATTTCTACCGTTTCGTGACGAACAGTGTTCGCGTTACGAATACGAGTAAGCATATCTGCAATTGGATCAGACATAGTCATTGTGAGTTAACCTCCTTCCCGTTCAGGACTTTTTACCAGCTTGCTTTTTTCACGCCAGGGATCTGGCCTTTATAAGCTAATTCACGGAAACAAATTCTGCAAATTTTGAACTTTTGCAGGACCGAATGTGGACGTCCGCAACGCTCACAGCGTGTATATGCACGTACTTTAAACTTAGGTGTACGTTGTTGTTTAACTTTCATCGAAGTTTTTGCCACTTAGCCTGACACCTCCTAAATAATTTCGGAGAAAAGGGAGTCTTTCCAGACACCCGGAAACGTTATGCCAACATTACTTAACGAAAGGCATTCCCATTTGCGTGAGCAATTCGCGGGACTCTTCGTCTGTTTTCGCCGTTGTTACGATGACAATATCCATACCGCGGACTTTATCAACTTTATCATACTCGATCTCTGGGAAGATCAGTTGCTCTTTCAGACCCAGTGTGTAGTTACCACGTCCATCGAAAGCTTTACTCGATACACCGCGGAAGTCGCGGACACGAGGAAGCGTTACGTTGAGCAATTTATCTAGGAAGAAGTACATACGCTCACCGCGTAATGTTACTTTCACACCGATAGGCATATTCTCACGCAGTTTGAAACCTGCGATAGATTTTTTAGCACGAGTGATTACAGGTTTTTGACCTGCGATCAGTTGCAAATCGTTTACTGCGGAATCCAACACTTTAGAGTTTTGGACAGCGTCGCCCACACCCATGTTGATAACGATTTTCTCGATTTTCGGCACTTGCATTACCGTTGTATAGTTAAACTTCTGCATCAAAGCAGGAGCGATTTCTTGCAGGTAACGTTCTTTCATTCTTGATGCCATGAATCATAGCCCTCCTTTCTCATTCGGTTCAATTAGTCGATAATTTCTCCGGAACGTTTAGCAACGCGCACTTTCTTACCGTTATCCAAAACTTTGTAACCTACACGGGTTACTTTTCCGCTCTTCGGATCGATGTGCATTACGTTGGAAACGTGAATCGGAGCTTCCTTCTCGATAATGCCGCCTTGCGGATTTTGCTGGTTAGGCTTCTGGTGTTTTTTCACCATGTTAACACCTTCCACAAGGACGCGGTTCTCACGAGGATAAGCAGCGATGACACGGCCTTTTTTACCTTTGTCTTTACCGCTGATCACCATAACCGTATCTTCCTTTTTAACGTGAAGTTTGTTGTTATGGGATTCCAGAACTTTTTTCACTCTTGGCATTTCGTACACCTCCTGTTTCTAACATCACGAGATTAAGCTTTAGATAACTTCTGGAGCCAAGGAAACGATTTTCATGAAGTCTTTATCGCGAAGTTCGCGAGCAACTGGTCCGAAAATACGTGTTCCACGTGGGCTTCTGTCGTCTTTTACAACAACCGCTGCATTTTCATCAAAACCGATGTAGGAACCGTCTTTACGACGTACAGAACGTTTCGTACGAACGACAACCGCTCTAACTACATCACCTTTTTTGACAACGCCGCCTGGTGTTGCTTGTTTAACAGAACAAACGATCAGATCACCGATTTGAGCTGTACGACGTCCCGTACCGCCGAGTACGCGGATACACATCAGTTCCTTCGCACCGGAGTTGTCAGCCACAGTCAAACGTGTAAATGGTTGAATCATTTAGTATTCCTCCTTTCAGCAGTGCTGCTGAGCATTAGATGATAACCGCTTTTTCTACGATTTCAGTAAGTCTCCAGCGTTTATCTTTCGAAAGCGGACGAGTCTCCATGATTTTCACCGTGTCACCGATTTTCGCAGTGTTTTCTTCGTCATGTGCTTTGAATTTTTTAGTAACCTTAATGCGTTTATGGTACAAGTTGTGTTTTTTGTAAGTTTCTACAGCAACAACAATCGTTTTGTCCATTTTATCGCTGACCACTTTACCAGTTTGCACTTTACGTGCGTTACGTTCTTCGCTCATTGTTGGCCTCCTTCCTGATTACGGACGGATTGTCCATCCTATCCCTAATTAACCGATTCCCAATTCTCTCTCACGGATAATGGTTTTAGCACGAGCTATTTCTTTCCGCACATCACGGATGCGAGTCGGGTTATCCAGCTGACCGGTAGCTAATTGAAAGCGGAGGTTAAAGAGTTCTTCTTTAAATCCGGCAATCTTTTGCTCGATTTCAGCAGAGGTTAGGTTGCGAAATTCACTAGCTTTCATTTGCTTCACCACCCAATTCTTCACGTTTCACGAACTTCGTTTTGATTGGCAGTTTGTGAGCGGCAAGACGCATTGCTTCGCGTGCAATTTCCTCCGGTACACCAGCAAGTTCAAACATGATCTTACCTGGTTTCACTACTGCAACCCATTTTTCTACGTTACCTTTACCGCTACCCATCCGAACCTCGAGAGGCTTTTGAGTGATTGGTTTGTCTGGGAAAATTTTGATCCAAACTTTACCACCACGTTTGATGTAACGAGTCATCGCAATACGAGCCGCTTCGATCTGACGGTTCGTAATCCAAGCCGGTTCCGTAGCTTGCAGACCGTATTCGCCAAAGTTCAGAGTCGTTCCGCCTTTAGCTTGGCCTTTCATATGTCCACGTTGTTGCTTACGGTGTTTTACGCGTTTTGGTACCAACATGATTAGTTGCCTCCTTCCTTAGCAGCTTGTTTCTTAGCCGTAGGAAGAACCTCTCCACGATAGATCCATACTTTTACGCCGATAAGTCCGTAAGTAGTATGAGCCTCTGCTGTACCATAGTCAATGTCAGCACGCAGTGTGTGCAGTGGAACAGTTCCTTCGCTGTAGCCTTCAGAACGTGCGATCTCAGCACCGCCAAGACGTCCGCCTACTTGAGTTTTGATACCTTTAGCACCGGAGCGCATAGTTCTTTGAATTGCTTGTTTCAGAGCACGACGGAAAGAAACACGACGTTCCAATTGTTGTGCAATGCTTTCAGCTACAAGAACAGCGTCCAAGTCTTGGTTCTTAATTTCAGAAATGTTGATGTGTACTTTTTTACCGCCAGCAATTTTCGTAATTTGGTTACGAAGATTTTCAACTTCCGAACCACCCTTACCAATAACCATACCTGGTTTAGCAGTGTGAATCGTTACGTTTACGCGGTTAGCCGCTCTCTCAATTTCTACACGAGATAAAGCGGAGTCTTTCAATTTATTTTTCAGGAATTCACGAATTCTCACGTCTTCCATCAAAAGATCACCGAAGTCTTTGCCTGCATACCACTTAGATTCCCAGTCACGGATAATTCCGACACGGAGTCCGACTGGATTTACCTTTTGGCCCACACATTTCCCCTCCTTCTACTTCTCAGATACCACCAAAGTAATGTGGCTAGTACGTTTGTTAATACGACTTGCACGTCCCATTGCACGAGGGCGGAAACGTTTCATTGTCGGTCCTTGGTTCACGTAAGCTTGCGAGATAACCAAGTTGTTAACATCCAAAGAATAGTTATGTTCCGCATTCGCAATAGCGGAGTTAAGCAACTTCTCAACGATTGGAGAAGCAGATTTCGGAGTGTGACGGAGAATGGCAACCGCCTCACCTACTTGCTTGCCACGAATCAAGTCAACAACGAGTTGAGCTTTACGAGGAGCAATCCGGATAAACTTAGCATGTGCTTTTGCTTCCATTGTGTAACCTCCTTTCAAACATTAAAGATATTCATTTATCTTCTTGTTTTCTTATCATCAGCAGTATGGCCTTTGTACGTACGGGTTGGAGCGAACTCACCCAGTTTGTGTCCGACCATGTCCTCAGTTACATACACTGGCACGTGTTTACGACCATCGTAAACGCCAAATGTGTGTCCGATGAATTGCGGGAAAATTGTAGAACGACGGGACCAGGTTTTGATCACATTCTTCTTACCTGAAGCTTCCATCTCTTCTACCTTTTTAAGCATGTAGCCATCAATGAATGGCCCTTTTTTCAAACTGCGACCCATGTGGAGATCCTCCCTTCAAACATAGCTATTATGCATCCGCAGATGCCTCACGAAGTTATGCACAGTGTGTATTACTTCGTGCGGCGGCGAATGATGTATTTATCAGAAGCTTTATTTTTCTTACGCGTTTTGTAACCAAGTGTAGGTTTACCCCATGGTGACATTGGCGATTTACGTCCGATTGGAGCACGACCTTCACCACCACCGTGTGGGTGATCGTTAGGGTTCATTACTACACCACGAACCTCAGGACGTTTACCCAACCAACGGCTACGACCGGCTTTACCGATTTTGATGAGCTCGTGGTCTTGGTTACCTACAGATCCGATTGTCGCGCGGCAAACTTTCAAAATACGACGAACTTCTCCGGAAGAGAGACGAACGGAAACGTATTTTTCTTCTTTACCAAGCAATTGAGCTTCTGTACCAGCAGCACGAACCAATTGTCCGCCTTTACCTGGTTTCAACTCGATGTTGTGGATAACGGTACCTACTGGAATGTTTTCGAGTGGCAGTGCGTTACCGATTTTGATGTCTGATTCAGGTCCGGAGAATACTTGATCTCCAACTTTCAAACCTTTAGGAGCGATGATATAACGCTTTTCACCATCAGCATAGTGAATCAGAGCGATGTTGGATGTACGGTTCGGGTCATACTCAATCGTAGCAACGCGGCCCGGTATTCCATCTTTAGTACGTTTGAAGTCAATGATACGGTATTTACGTTTGTGTCCACCACCATGGTGACGAACTGTAATTTTACCTTGGTTGTTGCGGCCTGCTTGTTTGCTCAACGGGGCCAACAACGATTTCTCCGGCTGATTTGTGGTGATTTCCTCAAATGTAGAAACGGACATGTTCCGTCTTGCCGGGGATGTTGGTTTATACTTTTTGATTGGCACTGGGTTTCCCTCCTTACTTCAAAAATTCAATTATACAGTTTCAAAGAACTCAAGCGTTTTGCTGTCTTTTGTCAACGTTACAAACGCTTTTTTCCATTCGCTAGTATATCCGGAATAACGTCCGTACCGTTTCGGCTTAGCTGGAACACGAAGCGTGTTCACGTTTTTCACTTTTACATTGAAAATAGCTTCTACTGCCTTTTTGATCTCGGTTTTGTTTGCACGGATATCGACTTCAAATACATATTTCAAGTCGCTCATCATGTCAGCAGTACGTTCCGTAATAATCGGACGTTTTACAATATCACGAGGATCCTTCATTACGCGAGCACCTCCTCTACCTTCTGAACTGCTTCTTTCGTAATGATCAATTTGTCGTGCGAAAGCACGTCAAGAACATTAATGCCGTCAGCAGCTACGAATTTCACGCCTGGAATATTCCGTGCGGAAAGAGCTACATTATCATCATAGCTAGGGGCTACGATCAAAGCTTTACGTCCCACTTTGAGGTTACTCAAGATGGCTGCGAATTCTTTAGTTTTAGGCGTGCTCAACGTGAGAGCGTCCAAAACGATAATGTCATTGTCAAGCACTTTGGATGAAAGAGCTGATTTGATCGCCAAGCGGCGAACTTTCTTAGGCAGTTTATACGCATAGCTCCGTGGTGTTGGACCAAATACGATACCGCCGCCTTTCCATTGTGGTGAACGAATTGAACCTTGACGAGCGCGACCTGTACCTTTTTGTTTCCAAGGCTTACGTCCACCGCCACGTACTTCAGAACGTCCTTTTACTTTGTGGGTACCTTGACGAAGGGAAGCGCGTTGCATAAGAACTGCATCGTACAGAACGTGTTGGTTCGGCTCAATTCCGAAAACCGCATCGTTCAATTCAACTTCGCCTACTTGGCTACCATCTACATTGTAAACTGATACTTTTGGCATTTTGTGTTCCTCCTTTCTTCAGTGGTTATTTTTTCACCGTTTCTTTAACTCTGATGAGACTGTTTTTCGGTCCAGGAATGGAACCTTTCACGAGCAACACGTTACGCTCAGCGTCTACTTTAACTACTTCAAGACGTTGGATTGTAATAGTATCATGTCCCATGTGTCCTGGCAGGCGTTTGCCTTTAGGAACGCGGTTAGCTTGGATCGAACCCATTGAACCAGGGCCACGGTGGTAACGCGAACCGTGTGACATAGGTCCAGTGCTTTGTCCCCAACGTTTGATAACGCCGGCAAAACCTTTACCTTTAGAAATACCCGTTACGTCAACGAATTCGCCTTCAGCGAAAATGTCAGCTTTCAGTTCTTGGCCAACTTCATATTCTGCGATGTTGATACCGCGAACTTCACGAACGTAGCGCTTAGGGGCAGTGTTCGCTTTTTTAGCGTGACCTGCTTCTGGCTTGTTAGCATTTTTCTCTTTCTTATCAGAGTAACCGATTTGAATTGCTTCGTAGCCATCGTTCTCAATGTCTTTCTTTTGCAAAACAACACAAGGGCCTGCTTCGATAACCGTTACTGGAACGACGTTACCTTCAGGAGTAAATACTTGAGTCATTCCGAGTTTTTTTCCTAAGATTGCTTTCATGTTGACACCTCTTTTCCTTTATACATGGTCTTTGTTGTAGCTTGTATTACAATTTAATTTCGATATCTACACCGGACGGCAGATCCAAGCGCATCAAGGCATCCACAGTTTGTGGAGTCGGGTTAACGATGTCGATCAAACGTTTATGTGTACGTTGTTCGAATTGTTCCCGAGAATCCTTGTACTTGTGCACCGCACGAAGAATAGTAATGATTTGTTTTTCAGTAGGAAGCGGAATCGGACCGGATACACCAGCACCCGAACGTTTTGCTGTTTCAACAATTTTCTCCGCGGATTGATCAAGAATTCTGTGGTCGTAAGCTTTCAAACGAATACGAATTTTTTGCTTTGCCATTTTAGTCCCTCCTTCTATCGCCCAATTTTTTATCGGACATACTCCGTGAAAATTTTCTAACCACTCTCCCATGGCAAAGGGGCCGGGTGTGCCAGTAACCTCTCACATCATCGCAACGTCACAGAACAACATTCATTATTATATAGAAAAGATAGGCGTATTGCAAGCATATTTAAGAAAAACATTTAAACTTATCTTTTCTGATGAAATGACTTCGTTTATTGCAGTGTTAATCTTCAATATCCAGGCTGCCTTGCCAATCTTTCTAAACTCGTAAATGATGTTCATTTCGTATGACGCAGGTTCCGAACTTTAAACATAATAAAAGAGTTCTCTATCCGATGTCGGATAAAGAACTCTTCCGAAGCTTCGTTACAATACAATGTTACTCGTTCCAGTACACTGTTACATATGCTTTATTCAGCGTTAAGCCGAATTATTTTTGGATAGATGCTACGGAACCGGCACCTACTGTACGTCCGCCTTCACGAATGGAGAATTTAGTTCCTTCTTCAATCGCGATTGGGGAGATCAGGGAAACAGTAACAGTGATGTTATCACCAGGCATTACCATTTCAGTACCTTCAGGCAAGTTGATGATGCCTGTTACGTCAGTTGTACGGAAGTAGAACTGTGGACGGTAACCAGTGAAGAATGGTTTGTGACGTCCGCCCTCTTCTTTAGTCAGAACGTAGATTTGAGCTGTGAATTCTGTGTGTGGCTTTACAGAACCTGGTTTTGCAAGTACTTGACCACGCTCGATTTGAGTACGGTCAACACCACGCAACAATGCACCGATGTTGTCACCCGCTTGAGCGGAATCCAACAATTTACGGAACATCTCAACGCCTGTTACAACGGATTTTTTAGTTTCTTCAGTGATACCAACGATTTCGATCTCTTCGCCGACTTTAACAGTACCACGCTCTACACGGCCAGTAGCAACAGTACCACGACCAGTGATGGAGAATACGTCCTCGACAGGCATCAAGAAAGGCTTGTCAGTTTGACGCTCAGGCAGTGGGATGTAAGTGTCGATCTCTTTGAACATCTCAACGATTTTTTGAGCCCATTCGCCATCTGGGTTTGCCAGAGCTTCACGAGCGGATCCACGAGTGATTGGAGTATCGTCACCTGGGAACTCATATTCGTTAAGAAGGTCGCGAACTTCCATCTCAACCAATTCCAACAACTCTTCGTCTTCAACCATGTCACATTTGTTCAAGAATACAACAATGTAAGGTACGCCTACTTGACGGGAGAGCAAGATGTGCTCACGAGTTTGTGGCATTGGGCCGTCTGCTGCGGATACTACCAAGATAGCTCCATCCATTTGAGCCGCGCCAGTGATCATGTTTTTAACATAGTCGGCGTGACCTGGGCAGTCAACGTGAGCGTAGTGACGAGTGTCAGTTTCGTACTCAACGTGTGATGTGGAGATTGTGATACCGCGTTCGCGCTCTTCTGGAGCTTTGTCGATTTGGTCGAATGCAATTGCAGCACCACCGTAAGTTTTGGACAATACAGTTGTGATTGCAGCAGTCAGTGTTGTTTTACCGTGATCGACGTGACCAATAGTACCGATGTTAACGTGGGGTTTATTACGTTCGTATTTAGCCTTTGCCATTTGAACGTGGCCTCCTTAAAATTATAATTTTATGTTTTCACTGAATGAAGTGCTCCGAATTGAATTCTTATGCACTTGCATCCAGTGTGAGAAAACTACTCGGTGCCTTTTGTTTTGGCAACGATTTCTTCAGCGATGCTCTTAGGAACTTCTTCATAGTGAGAGAGTTCCATGGAGAATACGCCGCGTCCTTGAGTACCGGAACGAAGAGTTGTAGAGTAACCAAACATTTCAGACAGAGGTACCTTAGCACGGATGATTTGAGCTCCACTACGGGAATCCATACCTTCGATGCGGCCACGACGGGAGTTCAACATACCCATTACGTCACCCATGTACTCTTCTGGAACAGTTACTTCTACTTTCATGATAGGCTCAAGCAGAACTGGTTTACACTTGTCTTTAGCCGCTTTAAGCGCCATAGATCCGGCAATTTTAAATGCCATCTCATTGGAATCGACATCATGGTAAGATCCGTCTACGATTGTAGCCTTAACGTCAACAAGCGGGAAGCCTGCAATAACGCCGTTTTTCATTTGCTCTTCAATCCCTGACAGTGCAGGTTGAATGTATTCTCTTGGTACGGAACCACCGACAACCTTACTTTCGAACTGGCTGCCTGTACCCGGCTCGAGAGGTTCGAATTCAACCCATACGTGACCGTATTGACCACGACCACCGGATTGACGTACGAATTTACCTTCAACGCGCGCTGGAGCACGGAATGTTTCACGGTAAGCTACTTGTGGTTTACCCACAGTAGTTTCAACCTTGAACTCACGACGCATACGGTCGATGATGATATCAAGGTGAAGCTCACCCATACCTGCCAAGATCGTTTGGCCTGTTTCTTCGTCAGTATGAGCACGAAGAGTTGGATCCTCTTCAGTCAACTTACCGAGAGCAACACCCAGTTTATCCTGGTCAGCTTTGGTCTTAGGTTCAACAGCGATTTCGATAACCGGATCAGGGAAGTTCATTGACTCCAGGATAACCGGATTTTTCTCATCACATAGTGTATCACCTGTACCTGTATCTTTCAAACCTACGGCAGCTGCAATATCACCGGAGTAAACTACAGTGATTTCTTGACGGCTGTTCGCATGCATTTGAAGGATACGACCGATACGCTCACGTTTGTTTTTAGTGGCATTCAATACATATGATCCGGATTGAAGAACACCAGAGTATACGCGGAAGAATGTCAATTTACCAACGTAAGGGTCAGTCATAATTTTGAATGCCAATGCGGAGAATGGCTCTTCATCGGATGACTTACGAATTGCTTCAGTTCCATCTTCAAGATGTCCCGTGATCGATGCAACATCTGTTGGAGCTGGCAAGTAGTCTATAACAGCATCCAACATCAGTTGAACACCTTTGTTACGATATGAGGATCCACAGATAACTGGGAATATCTTAACATCTACAACACCTTTACGGAGTACGGTTTTGATCTCATCAATTGTGATCTCTTCGCCTTCCAGGTATTTCATTGTCAAATCTTCATCCAGTTCAGCAACGCGCTCAATCAACTCGTTGCGAAGTTCTTCAACTTGATCTGCAAACTCTGCAGGAATGTCGGTTTCTTCGATATCTTGACCAAGGTCATCTTTGTACATATGAGCTCTTTGTGCAACGATATCGATGATACCTTTGAAATCATTTTCAGCGCCGATTGGAAGTTGAATCGCAACAGCGTTCGCTTGAAGGCGATCACGCATGTCAGATACAACGTTCAGGAAGTCAGCACCGATGATATCCATTTTGTTTACATATGCGATACGAGGTACGCCGTACTTGTCAGCCTGTCTCCACACGGTTTCGGACTGAGGCTCAACGCCTTCTTTCGCACTGAATACACCAACTGCTCCGTCCAATACACGAAGGGAACGTTCAACTTCAACAGTGAAGTCAACGTGTCCCGGGGTATCAATAATATTAACGCGGTGGCCTTTCCAAGCAGCGGTAGTCGCAGCGGAAGTAATCGTAATTCCGCGCTCCTGTTCCTGTTCCATCCAGTCCATTGTCGCAGCGCCTTCGTGTACTTCACCGATTTTGTGCGTACGTCCTGTGTAAAACAGGATCCGCTCAGTTGTCGTGGTTTTACCCGCATCAATATGAGCCATGATCCCGATATTACGTGTATTTTTTAAGGAGAACTCTCTAGCCATGAAATGGGTCTCCCTTCAAAATAGAAGTTTTTTTATTGTGAACTGAATCCTACCAACGGTAGTGAGCAAACGCTTTGTTCGCTTCAGCCATTTTGTGCGTATCTTCACGTTTTTTAACGGAAGCGCCTGTGTTGTTGGAAGCGTCGATGATCTCAGCCGCCAAACGCTCTTCCATTGTTTTCTCACCGCGGTTGCGGGAGTAGTTCACGAGCCAACGTAATCCCAGAGCAGTACGTCTCTCTGGTTTCACCTCGATTGGTACTTGGTAGTTGGCACCGCCGACACGGCGAGCTTTAACTTCCAGGACTGGCATGATGTTCTTGATTGCTGCTTCAAATACTTCCATAGGGTCATTACCCGTACGTTCTTGAATCAACTTGAACGCATTATACAGAATGCTTTGAGCAACACCGCGTTTTCCGCCGATCATGATGCGGTTGATTAAACGAGTAACCAACTTGCTGTTATATAACGGATCAGGCAGAACGTCTCTTTTCGTAACTGGACCTTTGCGTGGCATGGATATCCCCCTTTCTTTCTTGTTCAGCAGATCCTGTACCTTCCAGACTTAGACCAGAAGGCTTTCAGGCTATCTGCCTATAATAGTTTAGGCTTTTTTAGCTTTTGGACGCTTAGCGCCGTATTTCGAACGAGCTTGCATACGGTTGTTTACACCAGCAGTATCGAGAGCTCCACGAACGATGTGATAACGAACTCCTGCAAGGTCTTTAACTTTACCTCCGCGGATCAATACCACACTGTGCTCTTGAAGGTTATGTCCGATTCCCGGGATATAAGCAGTAACCTCGAGACGGTTCGTCAAACGAACACGGGCATACTTACGAAGTGCAGAGTTTGGTTTACGCGGAGTCATTGTACCTACACGAGTGCAGACACCACGTTTTTGTGGGGCACTGATGTTAGTAGATTCACGTTTCAAAGCGTTGAATCCTTTTTGCAAAGCTGGAGATTTTGACTTCTCAACTTTTGCTTGACGTCCTTTACGAACCAGTTGGTTAATAGTTGGCATGTGATTGCCACCCCCTTCCTCAAATATTCATGTTTCTTTATAAACCTCTTTGCACTAAGTCCACAGACCCAGGCGGTTCATAAAAAGACAAATGAAAAGTTTTTGCCTTGGAGAATCCTTAAAAGTTCTCGGACAAAAACGTTCCTTACCCTATGATTTTACGACAGCAGCCATAGCTGCTCCTACTCCAATCCCGCAAGCCTTGCCGAGATTTTTCATTGTATCCACTTTCGTGCATTTTACATTGTGTTGTTCACACAAAGCAATGATTTTGGAAGTAAGCTGCGGATCACTATCTTCTGCGACATAGACTTCAGAAGCCATACCTGTCTGCACCATCCGCATGGTCTGTTTGGTACCTATTTTGACATGAGCATCTTGCAAGGCTTTTTCATTAGACATTGTGTATTCCTCCGAATAGAACCATGTACAATCAGCTGCCCACGCACCTTTGATATATTAGCATCTAGCGCAAGCATTGTCAATGCTAATCCTAAAACATTTTTTAAAAGTTTACGTACATCAGGATTCGTCCGCCTGTATCATACAAACGTCCGTCTCCTGACGCACAAAACTTTCACTCTCCTCTAATGAGGAGAAATATATTTAATCAACCGAAACTGGCTCAAGTTCTTCTACTGAAGATTGGCCATCTTCTGGCTCAGCAAATTTGATGCTGCGGTAACGGTGCATACCTGTACCTGCAGGAATCAATTTACCGATGATTACATTTTCCTTCAGACCGAGCAACTGATCGACTTTACCTTTGATCGCTGCATCTGTCAATACACGTGTAGTTTCTTGGAACGAAGCCGCCGAGAGGAAGGAGTCTGTTTCCAGGGATGCTTTCGTAATACCGAGCAAGATTGGTTTAGCAACCGCCGGCTCTTTATCACTAAGAATCGCAATTTTGTTAGCTCTTTCGTACTCATGCATATCCACGAACGATCCTGGCAACAGCGTTGTATCTCCTGCATCTACGATACGGATTTTACGCAGCATTTGACGGATCATAACTTCAACGTGCTTATCGTTAATTTCTACGCCTTGGTTACGATATACGCGTTGTACTTCCTGCAGAATGTAGTTTTGTACACCACGTATACCTTTAATCCGTAACATCTCTTTTGGATCAATGGAACCGTCTGTCAACTCGTCACCCGCTTCAACTTCCGCGCCTTCGCTTACGCGCACACGGGAACCGTAGGTAACGGCGTATACTTTGGATTCCGCTTCACCTTGAATTTCGATTTCACGACGATCTTTCGCTTCGCGAATCTCTTTAACCACACCATCGATTTCACTGATCGTTGCTTGACCCTTAGGATTACGAGCTTCGAACAACTCCTGGATACGTGGCAAACCTTGCGTAATATCGTCTCCGGCTACACCACCGGTATGGAACGTACGCATTGTAAGCTGTGTTCCTGGCTCACCAATGGACTGTGCTGCGATAATACCAACTGCTTCACCAATCTCCACGTGTTTACCAGTCGCGAGGTTGCGACCATAACACTTCTTGCAGACACCATGACTTGCACGGCAGCTGAGGACGGAGCGGATTTGCAATTTAGTAATACCTGCTTTGATAATCGCTTCTGCTTTATCGGAGTCAATTAATTCATTGCGACCTACAATGATTTCTTTCGTTTCCGGATGACGAAGAGTCTCGAAGCAGTATCTGCCTTCAATACGGTCGTAGAGGTCTTCGATAACCTCTTTACCATCCTGGATACGACTTACCGTAAAGCCTTTATCTGTACCACAATCATCATCACGAACGATTACGTCTTGGGCTACGTCTACGAGACGACGAGTCAGGTAACCTGAATCGGCTGTACGCAGGGCTGTATCCGCCAAACCTTTACGCGCTCCGTGAGTGGAGATAAAGTACTCGAGTACCGTCAGACCTTCACGGAAGTTCGATTTGATTGGGAGTTCGATAATTCGACCGGATGGGTTGGCCATCAGACCACGCATACCGCCCAATTGGGTGATTTGCGATTTGTTACCCCGTGCTTTGGAGTCTACCATCATCATGATCGAGTTGTAACGATCCATGGACTTCATCAGAATCTCAGTGATGTCATCTTTGGATTTTGACCAGATATCAATGATACGGTCATAGCGCTCTTCATTCGTAATCAGACCACGACGGTACTGATTCGTAACGATTTGTGCTTTTTCCTCAGATTGTCTAAGAATTTCAAACTTCTCAGGCGGAACGATAACATCAGATACCGCAACCGTAATACCGGCACGTGTAGAGTATGTGAATCCAAGTTGTTTGATTTTATCCAAAATAACGGCTGTTTCCGTTGTGTGATAAATTTCAAAACAACGTGCAATGATGGAGCCGAGGTATTCTTTACCGACACCGCCAGCCAGAGGAGCATTCATAATAGCTTCTCTGAGATCAGCACCTTTTTCATATACAAATGAGTGATCTGCAGTACCTTGGTACAGGTTAGCACGAGTCGCGTCATTGATATACGGGAAGCTTGCCGGGAAAATTTCATTGAAGATAATTTTACCGACAGTTGTCAGCAACATTCCTTCTTGTTGTTCTTCCGTGAAGCTTGTTTTACCAAGCGCCTTAACAGGAATAGCTACACGCGCATGCAGACCAGCAGTACCACGTTGGTATGCCGATACAGCTTCGTTAACTGTACGCAAGATCATACCTGTGCCCTTTTCTTCCTTGTTATCCATAGTGAGGTAGTAAGAACCAAGCACCATATCCTGGGAAGGAGTAACAACCGGTTTACCGTCTTTCGGGTTCAAAATGTTACCAGATGCAAGCATCAGGATACGTGCTTCCGCTTGAGCTTCAGCGGACAACGGAACGTGCACGGCCATTTGGTCACCGTCAAAGTCGGCATTGTATGCCGTACATACGAGCGGGTGAAGACGAATTGCTTTACCTTCAACGAGAATCGGTTCAAATGCTTGAATACCGAGTCTGTGAAGCGTAGGGGCACGGTTCAACAGAACCGGATGCTCCTTGATTACTTCTTCAAGAACATCCCATACTTCAGGACTTACACGCTCAACTTTACGTTTCGCGCTCTTGATGTTGTGGGCAAGCCCTTTATTTACAAGCTCTTTCATAACAAAAGGCTTGAACAATTCAAGTGCCATATCTTTTGGCAGACCACACTGATACATTTTCAGGTAAGGTCCAACAACGATAACGGAACGACCAGAATAGTCAACACGTTTACCGAGCAAGTTTTGACGGAAACGTCCTTGTTTACCTTTCAGCATGTGGCTGAGAGATTTCAATGGACGGTTACCAGGACCCGTTACCGGGCGTCCACGACGACCATTATCGATCAATGCATCAACAGCTTCCTGCAACATCCGTTTTTCATTTTGCACGATAATATCTGGCGCGCCCAGATCAAGCAGACGTTTCAGACGGTTGTTCCGATTGATTACACGGCGATACAAGTCATTCAGGTCAGACGTTGCAAAACGTCCACCATCCAACTGTACCATTGGACGAAGTTCCGGCGGGATAACAGGAAGTACATCCATGATCATCCACTCTGGCTTATTGCCGGAGTTGCGGAATGCTTCAATAACTTCCAGACGTTTAATTGCACGATTACGACGTTGTCCTTGTGCAGTCCGGAGCTCTTCTTTCAGGAACTCGAGCTCTTTGTCTATGTCAAGGTCTTGAAGCAATTTTTTAACCGCTTCTGCGCCCATGCCAGCATGGAAACCATAGCCGTATTTTTCGCGGTAGCTGCGGTATTCTTTCTCGGACAACAGCTGTTTTTTCTCCAGTGGAGTTTCTCCTGGATCAGTTACAACATATGATGCAAAATAAATAATCTCTTCAAGAGATCTTGGAGACATATCCAGAGCAAGACCCATACGGCTCGGAATACCTTTGAAGTACCAGATATGCGATACCGGAGCAGCGAGCTCAATATGGCCCATCCGTTCGCGGCGTACTTTCGCACGTGTTACTTCAACGCCACAACGATCACAGACAACGCCTTTATAACGGACGCGTTTGTATTTACCGCAATGACATTCCCAGTCTTTTGTAGGGCCAAAAATCTTTTCGCAGAACAGCCCTTCTTTTTCCGGTTTCAACGTACGATAGTTGATCGTTTCCGGTTTTTTCACTTCTCCGCGGGACCAAGAACGAATTTTCTCTGGGGAAGCAAGCCCGATCTTCATGTATTCGAAATTGTTGACGTCCAACAAGGAGCAACCCTCCTTAACCAATTCCTGTAATCTAGGTTACGCCCACTCCGGCCGAAGCCGGAGCAAGACGTGAGCCTGATGAAAAACGCCGGTCATCATGCGCTCGAAGCGGTTTATTCCGCTCCGACCTCTGTACCCTCAAGGTTGAGGCTGAGCTTATCGCTCGCAGCGTCATCTTCATCGTCCATTTCTCTCATTTCAATCTCTTGCTCATCTTCACTCAAAATCTTAACGTCCATACCCAAGCTTTGCAGCTCTTTGATCAATACTTTGAATGATTCAGGAACACCTGGTTCCGGAACATTCTCACCTTTGACAATGGATTCATATGTTTTAACCCGACCAACAACGTCATCGGATTTAACAGTCAAGATTTCTTGCAGTGTATAAGCAGCACCGTATGCCTCAAGCGCCCATACTTCCATCTCCCCGAAACGCTGTCCACCGAATTGAGCTTTACCACCCAATGGTTGTTGCGTAACAAGTGAGTAAGGACCTGTGGAACGGGCATGGATCTTATCATCAACCATGTGTGCCAATTTGATCATGTGCATGACACCTACGGTAACTTCACGTTCAAACTCTTCACCTGTACGACCATCATACAGGACAGTTTTACCATTACGTTGCATACCTGCTTCTTCCATCGTATCGAAGACGTCATACTCCTTCGCTCCGTCGAATACAGGAGTTGCTACGTGAATACCCAGTTGCATCGCCGCCATACCCAAGTGAACCTCGAGTACTTGACCGATATTCATCCGAGAAGGTACGCCCAATGGGTTAAGAACGATCTGAACCGGTGTACCGTCTGGCAGGAAAGGCATATCTTCTTCCGGCAAGATGCGGGCCACGACCCCTTTGTTACCGTGACGTCCGGCCATTTTATCACCCTCGGAAATTTTCCGTTTTTGAGCGATATATACACGAACGAGTTGGTTAACACCTGGAGGCAGCTCATCACCATTTTCACGGGTAAATACTTTTACGTCTACTACGATACCGTCAGTACCATGTGGTACACGCAAGGAAGTATCACGTACTTCACGTGCTTTCTCACCAAAGATCGCATGCAAGAGACGTTCTTCTGCTGTCAGCTCTGTTACACCCTTAGGTGTTACTTTACCAACCAGAATGTCGCCAGCACTGATCTCAGCACCGATGCGGATAATACCGCGCTCATCCAAGTTACGCAACGCTTCTTCCCCAACGTTAGGGATGTCACGTGTGATCTCTTCAGGTCCGAGTTTGGTATCACGTGCTTCTGACTCATACTCCTCGATATGGATGGATGTGTATACATCTTCCTTAACGAGTTTTTCACTGAGCAAGATCGCATCCTCGTAGTTGTAACCTTCCCAAGTCATGAAGGCAACAACAACGTTACGTCCCAGAGCCAATTCACCCATTTCCGTTGAAGGACCATCAGCGAGGATATCGCCAGCTTTGACAGCGGCACCTCTTTTGACAATCGGACGTTGGTTAATGCATGTTCCTTGGTTCGAACGCATAAATTTGTGTAATTTATATTTAACGATATCGCCTTTAACTTCCTGACCGTCCACTTCTTCAACACGACGGACCCAAATCTCGTTCGCAGTAGATCGTTCAATAATTCCGTCATAATCGGAGACAATACATACACCGGAATCTTTCGCGGCTTTGTGTTCCATACCTGTTCCCACAAGTGGTGCTTTAGGAATCAAAAGTGGAACAGCCTGTCGCTGCATGTTCGATCCCATGAGCGCACGGTTGGAGTCATCGTTCTCAAGGAACGGAATAAGCGCTGTAGCGACGGATACAACTTGCTTAGGAGATACGTCCATGTAGTCAACGCGCTCACTCGGCATCGTAAGGATGTTATCCGACTGTTTGTTATAACGTACAATGATCGCTTCTTCTTCAAATGTACTATCTTCATTCAGCTTCGCATTCGCTTGAGCGATAACATAGTTGTCTTCTTCGTCCGCTGTCAGGTAATCAATTTGCTCGGTTACAATACCTGTCTTCGGATCAACCCAACGATATGGAGCTTCAATAAAGCCATATTCATTCACACGGGCGAACGTAGACAAGGAGTTGATCAAACCGATGTTTGGTCCCTCTGGCGTCTCGATTGGACACATACGGCCATAGTGGGATGGATGGACGTCACGTACTTCCATACCTGCGCGCTCACGTGTCAAACCACCGGGTCCGAGTGCGGACAAACGACGTTTATGTGTCAACTCACCCAGCGGGTTCGTTTGATCCATAAACTGTGACAACTGAGAGCTACCAAAGAACTCTTTAATGGATGCAATAACAGGACGTATGTTGATCAACGCCTGTGGTGTAATTACGTTAGCATCCTGAATGGACATTCTCTCACGAACCACACGCTCCATACGGGAAAGACCGATACGGAACTGATTCTGCAGGAGTTCACCCACCGAACGCAAACGACGGTTACCCAGATGGTCAATATCATCCGTGCTACCAATTCCCTGCAGAAGGTTAAGGAAATAACTGATGGACGAAATGATATCCGCCGGCGTCACGTTTTTAACGGACTTGTCAATGATTCCATTGGCAATCAGTTTGACTACTTTACCATCTTCAGTTGGTGAGAACACATCAATCGTTTGCATAGGGATATCATTGGCATCCAAAACGCCGTTACCCACGTGATACGTGCGGAATCCAACGCTCTTCTCCAGATACGGCATGATTTCATCCAACAAACGACGATCAACCATTTGACCTGCTTCAGCAATGATTTCACCAGTCTCAGCGTCAACAAGTGACTCAGCCAAGCGCTGGTTGAACAAACGGTTTTTGATGTGCAGTTTTTTATTCATTTTGTAACGACCTACATTAGCCAGGTCATAACGTTTTGGATCAAAGAAACGTGCTACGAGCAAGCTTTTCGCATTATCCAGCGTTGGCGGCTCGCCCGGACGAAGACGCTCATAGATCTCAATGAGTGCTTTCTCCGTGGAATCCGTGTTGTCTTTGTCCAGTGTGTTGCGGATATATTCGTCATTACCGAGCAGATCCAGAATCTCAGCATCTGTGCCAAAACCAAGTGAACGCAGGAGAACCGTAACCGGTATTTTACGTGTACGGTCGATCCGGACGTAAACAACATCCTTCGCGTCCATCTCCAGTTCCAACCAAGCGCCGCGGTTAGGAATAACTGTAGCGGTATACGTTTTTTTGGCGTTTTTATCTACTTTGGTACTGAAGTAAACGCTAGGAGAGCGAACCAACTGGCTGACAATAACCCGTTCCGCACCATTAATAATAAATGTGCCCGTGTTGGTCATCAGCGGGAAATCTCCCATGAATACTTCCTGCTCTTTGACTTCGCCGGTTTCCTTATTAATGAGCCGGACTTTGACCCGAAGCGGTGCTGCATACGTAACGTCACGCTCTTTCGCGTCGTCTACTGTATACTTCGGTTCACCGAGACTGTAATCGATAAATTCCAAAATCAAGTTACCCGTAAAATCCTGGATCGGCGAGATATCCTGGAACATTTCGCGCAACCCTTCCTCCAAAAACCAATCATAGGATTTTTGTTGGATTTCAATCAGGTTCGGAACTTCGAGTATCTCGTTAATTCGTGCATAACTGCGCCGAGTGCGTCGACCATATTGAACAAGATGTCCTGCCAACTTAAACTCACCCCTCAATGTCTACTCACTTTAAAAATTTCGTTGCGAACCTCTGTTTGTAACCTTATAATGGTACACATACAGAGCAAAGCAATGCATCCACAAATAAAGAAAAGCCCTTACTCGAAATGTCGTTCGAAAAAAGAGCAACTTTGATCGGCGGATGTCTTTCCAAATCATTCTTATCCCCAGTTTGCCCAAAATGTACATATTATACGCCAAACGTAGGCATAATAAGCCCGTTCGGCGTAAAAAAAGGTTGACATTTTTAGTTAGCTAAAGCCAAGTAGGGCATCTTAATACTGACATTTTACAACTATACCACGACCTGAATTTCAAGTCAATAGTCCTATTGCAAAAAAAATGATCCCCTGCTTACTTTACAAACTCGGATTCAGCTTTTGGTAGATACCTCTTCCGATTTCACCGCTTTGAAAATCCGATAGCCTTTATCCTTCGTCACTTCTTCCACTCTTCCAAACAAAGATTCCAATTTCGCTTTCGCTGACGGGGCTCCTTGTTTCTTTTGAATGACAATCCACAACGAACCGCCTACCTTCAGATGGCGATGTGCCTGTTCGAAAATAGTATGAACCGTATCTTTCCCAGCCCGTATAGGCGGGTTGGTTAGGATAACGTCAAAATCTTGCTTTTTTACTTCAGCCAATAGATTACTTTGCAATACCGTAACATTGTTAATTCCGTTCGCTTTTGCATTTTCCCTGGAAAGTTCAACGGCTCTCTCGTTGATATCGATCATGGTGACATGCCCATCCGGTACAAGTTTGGCTGCTGTAAGACCCATTGGCCCGTATCCACAGCCCACATCGAGAACATGAGCCCCTGATGGCAACTCTATCGCATCAATCAATACTCTGCTGCCATAATCGATTCCGTTTTTGGAAAACACACCGGCATCCGTCACGAATCGCAGACTGAATCCGCGAAGAACCGCTTCAGTTGCTCTGCGATCATGCGCCACTTGCGGTTTGTCCGAATAATAATGATTGGACATGCCCTCACTCACTTTCCATTTACAATTACAGCAACAAACCCCTTGATATAAGTCAAGGGGTTTGTTGTTTTGTTCATTTAGCTTGTAATAGCTAAATTATTTAACTTCAACTGAAGCGCCTGCTTCTTCAAGCTTAGCTTTAACCGCTTCTGCTTCTTCTTTAGCAACTTTTTCTTTCAATGCTTTTGGAGCGTTGTCAACCAGTTCTTTTGCTTCTTTCAGGCCAAGACCTGTGATTTCGCGAACTGCTTTGATAACGTTGATTTTGGAAGCACCAGCGCTAGTCAAGATTACGTCGAACTCGGATTGCTCAGCTTCAGCAGAAGCTACCGCACCTGCAGCAGCTACTGGAGCTGCAGCAGTTACGCCGAATTCTTCTTCGATTGCTTTAACAAGATCGTTCAATTCCAGTACAGTCATGCCTTTGATTGCTTCCAAGATTTGCTCTTTACTCATGAGTGAACCTCCATATATAATATTATTTTTTTTAATTCATTTGCCGCCTAAGCAGCATTCAGATCAAGTTGCTTACGCGCCTTGCTCTTCTTTTTCTGCAACTGCTTTAACCGCAAGCGCGAAGTTGCGCACTGGCGCTTGAAGCACGCTGAGGAGCATGGAGAGGAGTCCATCGCGGGATGGCAGTTCTGCCAATGCCTTAACTTCTTCTACTCCGATTACGCGACCTTCTACGACTGCACCTTTCAATTCCAGTGCATCGTTCTTTTTCGCGAAGTCGTTCAGAATTTTAGCTGGAGCCACAACGTCATCTACACTGAATGCAATTGCAGTAGGACCTGTAAGAACACTATCGAGTTCTGTCAGTTCTGCTGCTGCAGCTGCACGGCGAAGCAACGAGTTTTTCAGCACTTGGAATTCGATCCCTGCTTCACGAAGTTGCTTACGCAACTCAGTTACTTGGGCAACGTTCAATCCGCGATAGTCAACAACAACAGTTGTAACGCTCTCGCGCAATTTTGCTGTTACTGCATCAACGGATTCTTGTTTTGCTTGAATCACTTTTGCGTTTGCCAATCTGTACACCTCCTGATCAAATTTATCCCATTAAGAAAAGCCTCCGTAGAATCACGAAGGCTTGATATATACTCATCATCGATTTGCATCGTTCTAAGTTCTATAATCACACCTCGGCAGGAAATTAAGCCAAATGGCACCTACTGTCTACGGCAAGCATATTCAAATGTCAACGGTCAGTCACTCGGACTCACAACTTTTATATCTTATCAAAAACAGGGCAAGCCTGTCAAGAGATATTATCTAAAAGCTGCTGCGTTCACGCGTGCGCCAGGGCCCATCGTGGAAGAAAGACTAACATTCTTCAGATAAACACCTTTTGCTGCCGCTGGTTTAGCACGATTCAGAGCTTCCATGAGAGCTTTGAAGTTCTCATTAAGTTGCTCAGAAGAGAAAGAAGCTTTACCAATCGGTGCATGAATTTGACCTGCACGATCCAGACGATATTCGATTTTACCGGCTTTAATTTCTTGAACAGCCTTAGTTACATCGAAAGTTACCGTTCCGGCTTTAGGGTTAGGCATCAGACCTTTACCGCCGAGCAGTCGGCCCAATTTACCTACTTCACTCATCATATCTGGTGTCGCTACGCAGACGTCGAATTCGAACCAGCCTTGTTGGATTTTGTTGATCATGTCTGCATCACCAACATAGTCCGCGCCAGCCGCTTCCGCTTCTTTCGCTTTGTCACCTTTTGCAAATACCAATACGCGTTGTGTTTTACCTGTGCCGTGTGGCAAGACAACAACACCACGTACAGCCTGGTCTTGCTTACGAGGGTCTACGCCCAAACGAACTGCTGCTTCGATTGTTTCATCGAATTTTGCAGTAGCTGCCTTTTTCACAAGCTCTACAGCTTCTGAAGGCTCGTAAGTTGCTTCGCTGTCAATCAGCTTAGCAGCTTCCAGGTATTTTTTACCGTGTTTAGCCATGTTTTATTCCTCCTTTGTGGTGTTAGCGGATATACCTCCCACATCAACCGGTCGCGAATCGACCGGTTTTACGAAGCCATGTTTCTTATGAAAATTAGTCTTCGATGGTGATACCCATGCTGCGGGCAGTACCTTCGACCATACGCATTGCGGACTCAACGTCTGCTGCATTCAGGTCAGGCATTTTTGTTTCTGCGATTTGACGTACCGCATCACGTTTAACAGTAGCAACTTTTTTCTTGTTCGGTTCGCCGGATCCTTTTTCAACTTTAGCTGCCACTTTCAACAGAACTGCTGCTGGTGGAGTTTTAGTGATGAAAGTAAAGGAACGGTCCTCGAATACAGAAATTTCAACTGGAATAATCAATCCCGCTTGATCAGCTGTACGAGCATTGAATTCTTTACAGAATGCCATGATGTTGACACCTGCTTGACCCAAAGCTGGACCTACTGGTGGTGCTGGGTTTGCTTTACCTGCTGGAATCTGCAGTTTTACCATTTTAATAACTTTTTTCGCCATGATTGACACCTCCTTGCAAAATAGTGGTTAACGGGTTTTTCAACCCTCCCACAAGAAACTTGAAGAAACTATATCTTCTCCACTTGTGTGTATTCCAACTCAAGCGGTGTTTCCCGTCCAAACATGTTCACGTGCACTTTCAACTTGCTTTTCTCTACCAAAATCTCTTCCACGGAGCCTACGAAATTCGCAAAAGGACCGACTTTAATACGTACGGATTCCTTAATATCGAACTCAATTTTCGGCTTAGGTTCAACCATTCCCATGTGCTTCAGAATTTGTTCCACTTCTTCAGGCAACAATGCAGTTGGTTTGGACCCAGAACCTGTCGAACCGACAAATCCTGTAACACCTGGTGTATTGCGAACAACATACCAAGAATCATCCGTCTGTACCATTTCCACCAAGACATAACCGGGGTAAACTTTACGCATAACGGTTTTTTTCTTACCGTCCTTGTTTACCACTTCTTCTTCCATAGGAACAAGAACGCGGAATATCTTGTCTTCCATGCCCATAGACTCTACGCGTTTTTCCAAATTGGCTTTGACCTTGTTCTCATACCCTGAATAGGTATGAACGACGTACCATCTTTTTTCCATATCAAGCCACCGGAACCCTTCTTAAATAATCGCTTCGATCACAAAGGAGATGCCAATGTCAATGACCCAAAAAAACAGCGTCATAACCACAACAGTACCAAGTACGATCAATGTGTAGTTGGTCAGCTCTTTACGATTAGGCCAGCGAACTTTTTTAAGTTCAGCCCAGCTTTCTGAGAAAAAGGAAATCAGAGATTTGAAACTTCGTTTCACGCCGACACCTCCAAAAACTATCTGGTTTCGCGATGAGAAGTCTGCTCGTTACAAAACTTGCAAAATTTCTTCATCTCCATGCGGTCGGGGTGATTACGCTTGTTTTTTGTCGTAGTGTAATTTCTTTGTTTGCAGTTAGTACAAGCCAAAGTAATAATTACCCGCATGATGTACACCTCCCGAAGACTTCCACATTCAAGCAGAGTCTCTAAATTGATCCTGAAAAAAAGCCATAAATTTAGGCCTACCTAAAACACTTTATCACAAGGGTATAACCATGTCAATGAAAGAATAGCCTTTCATTCATTGGGTATTACTTCCGTACAACGTACATTCGTTTCTCATCTCTGTTTTTCTCTTCTCCTGCATGGACCGAGCGATTACTAGTATAAACATTCTTAGATTTTATAAACTTGAGACACTAAAAAAAGACTCAAACACCGAGCCTTTTCCGTCAACGACAACATGTGTTTAATTATCTCGAACTTCCAGGTACTTTTCAAGTTTACGCTTGACGCGCTGAAGTGCATTATCAATGGACTTCACATGTCTGTCCAAATCTACTGCAATCTCTTGATAAGATCTCCCGTCCAGATACAACATCAATACTTTACGTTCCAGATCACTCAGAATCTCGGACATTTTATCTTCCAGGCCCACAAACTCTTCCTGATTGATGATAAGTTCTTCCGGATCACTGACCTGGGTTCCACAAATCACATCGAGTAACGTACGATCAGACTCTTCGTCATAAATAGGCTTGTCCAGAGATACATAAGAATTAAGCGGAATATGCTTCTGACGTGTTGCTGTCTTAATCGCCGTGATGATCTGTCTTGTAATACACAGTTCGGCAAAAGCCTTGAACGAAGCCAGCTTGTCCCCTTTGAAATCTCGAATGGATTTGTAGAGGCCAATCATTCCTTCTTGAATAATATCTTCCCGGTCTGCCCCAATCAGAAAATAAGATCTTGCCTTGGCGCGTACAAAGTTACGATATTTGTTAATTAGAAACTCTAACGCTTCGCTTTCGCCTTCACGGAAAGCTTCGACAATGTCTTCGTCACTTTGGTAATCATACTTGGATAACATGATATCTTTGAGGTCGACACTCACAGACAATCCCTCCGGCTGCAACGCAAGGTACCCCGTTACTCTACTCTATGAAATATAGGATCAGTATATATGATGGTACCTCACACCGTCAACCACGCTCTGCCTAAAAAAGAACATCAATAACATAAATGTCAAGAGTTTCAATATTCTAAATTTTGTAAAACCATGCTGTTATTCCCGGCGCCATCGCTCAAACTCTTTCAATACATCGGGACTTAACTTACCGCCGAGTGTGTTACGCGTGGTCTTCGCCTGATCTTCTTCCAGTCGTTTTTTTAATTCTTTTTCGTTCTGCTCAACTTCAATTAGTAACTCCCTTGCAGATACGCGTAGCGCTCCCTGTCCAAAAATGACATGTTGCTCTACCATATCGCTCGTAGCCACATAGATTTGGCGTCTTCGCATGCTTAGTTCCCGAACGAGTCTTTCAATGCATTCGTCTGCCGTCTCTTTTTCCTTTGTAAAATAGATCTGCACTTTGCTCTGAGTAAAGGATTTACCGAGTCCAGGCACGAGGTAGGCGTCAAACACAACAATGACTCGACGGCCGGAGAAAGCCTGGTAGTCTGCAAGACGAAAGAGAAGCCTGTTACGTGCCTCTTCGAGCCCACTTTCCGCCAGTTTGGTTAATTCCGGCCAGTCGCCAATCATGTTGTACCCGTCTACAAGAAGCACATCACGGGAATCAGCCATACCTTCTATTCCTGCGCTTGACGCGAGCGGAGCACTTCGTACATGACAACCCCCGCTGCCACGGAAGCATTCAGGGAATTAATCTGACCTTGCATTGGTAGTTTGATCAGCACATCGCATTTCTCACGAATAAGTCGTCCCATTCCCTTGTTCTCATTTCCGATTACCAATGCCACAGGGCCAGTAAAGACCCCATTACCAAAGACACCTTCATGAGCAGTGACATCTGTCCCTACAACCCATACACCTTCCTCTTTGAGGCGATCGATGGTCTGTCCAAGATTACTTACCCGAGCCACTGGCACGTACTCCACAGCGCCTGCTGATGTTTTGGATACTGTCACGGTTACCGCTGCCGAGCGACGTTTCGGTACAATGACGCCATGCGCACCCGTGCAATCTGCTGTCCGCAAAATTGACCCCAGGTTATGAGGATCTTCAATCTCATCCAGCAGAATCAGGAAAGGATGCTCATTCTTCGCTTTTGCTGCGGCAAGAATGTCTTCTACCTCCACATAAGCGTAAGGTGCCGCTTGAGCAACTACCCCCTGATGCTGAATGCCTGGTACCGTTTGATCCAGCTTACGCTTGTCCACGTGTTGAATGACAATACCTAGTTTTTTAGCTTCCGAGATAATAGGTTGAGTCAGATGTTTCTGTGCTGTGTCGGCAATCCATATTTTATTAATGGTCCGGCCTGAACGCAGCGCCTCCGTCACGGAGTGTTTACCGGCGATCCATTCTTCTTCCATCGTTGTTCGATCCTCTCTGTAATGCGTTGTTTTGTTGAAATTTCTATTTTTTTGTCGGCGATGGCGATTGTTGTTCCGCGTGCTCAATGCCATGCCCGATCAGTTCAATCATGCGATCATGATGACCACTGCTATAGAGGTAACCAATGAGACATTCAAAAGCCGTGGCATGTCTGTACTCCAACACATCTGCATTTTTGGGTACACTACCCGACTTGGCATTCCGCCCTTGCCGGACGATATCCCGTTCTTCCTCTGTCAGTTCAGCCTCTATCGTTGTAAGTATACGGCTCTGTGCCTTCGCTGATACCAACCCGGTTGCACTACGGTGCAAATGATTGGGACGCATGTTCGCCTTCGACAACAGATATTGACGAACAGCTACCTCATATACCGCATCACCAATATAGGCCAGCGCAATAGGTGGAATCAACCTCGCAGGTCTGGAAGGAGGATACGGGAACCATCCTCCCTCTGTGACCTGCTCCTGTTGTTTTGGTGTATTTGGATGTCCTTCGCTCATTTGCGCCGCCATCTCATGCCCTGCGCCGTATCTTCAAGCAGAATGCCACGTGCAGACAATTCATCACGAATTTCATCCGCTCTTGCCCAGTTTTTGGACTTACGCGCTTCTACACGCTCTTCAATCAGACGTTCCACTTCCTCATCCAGAAGTTCTGGCTCTGCGTCAGTATAAATCCGCAGCACAGCATTCAATTCACTGAACAACTCGAGGAGCGCGCGAATGTCTGCCGCATTAACTACTTCTTGCTGCAACAGTTGGTTGGCTTCCCCTGCCCACTCAAACATAGCAGTAATCGCATCAGGCGTATTGAAATCATCCTGCATCTTCTCGTGATACTGCTGACGAATTTGGTCGAGTCTTGCCGCAAACTCTGCTGTGATATCCCGATCAACAGTTACTGCATTCAGACGATGGTTCAGGTTACCTACCGCATTCGCAATCCGGTCCACACTGTTCTGTGCCTGCTCCATCGTATCATCCGTGAAGTTCAATGGGTTGCGATAGTGGGTAGACAACATGAAATAACGAATCGCTTCGCGTTTATATTGATTCCGCAAGTCTTTAACCAGAACACCATTACCGAGTGATTTTGACATCTTCTCGTTATCAATCCGGATGAATCCATTATGCATCCAGTAGTTCGCAAGTGGTTTACCTGTTAATACCTCGGATTGGGCGCATTCGCACTCATGGTGCGGGAACTGCAAATCCTGTCCACCCCCGTGAATGTCCAGTGTATCCCCAAGGTACTCCCTAGCCATGGCGGAGCATTCAATATGCCAGCCTGGTCGACCATCCCCCCAAGGACTGGACCAATAGATCTCACCTGGTTTGGCAGCCTTCCAGAGCACAAAGTCTTCGGGATGCTCTTTGCGCTCATCCACACCCACACGGATTCCAAATTGCAGCTCCTGCAGGTTTTGTTTCGAAAGTTTGCCATATTCGCTGAATTTGCCTGTACGATAATAGACGTCACCGCCATTTTCATACGCAAATCCTTTTTCAACCAGCTCACGGATAAAATCAATGATCAGCGGCATGTTTTCCGTTACTCTCGGATTGCTGCTCGCCTTGGGAATACCCAATCCCTCTAGGTCTTCATAATAGGCAGCAATAAATTTCTCAGCTACATGAGGAACGTCTGTTCCAAGTTGTTCTGCTTTGCGAATCAGCTTATCGTCCACATCCGTGAAGTTCACCACATAGTTCACATCATGTCCTGTCTGTTCCAGGTATCCTCGAACTGTGTCGAAAAAGATAACCGGGCGTGCATTCCCGATATGAATGTAGTCATATACCGTTGGTCCGCAGACATACATTTTTACTTTCCCTGGCTCTTGGGGAACAAATTCCTCTTTGGTACGACTCATCGTATTATAAATCTGAAGCGTCATGGTCACTTATCCTTTCATCCTATACTGCCTTTATTTATTGTATCACGTATCACGCACAGTCTCATTTTCACGGGCATTCTGCAGTGTACGTACTTCTTTCTGCAATCGTTCGAGTTCTTTCTGCATACTGCGCAGGGAGTCAACGACCGGATCGGGCAATTGCTGACTGAGGCGATCTACCCGTCGACCATCCTGTTTGACAATTCTGCCCGGTATACCTACCACGGTACTATTGGAAGGGACCTCCTTAAGCACAACGGAGTTCGCACCAATGTTACATTGATCCCCCACGCTAAATGAACCCAGCACCTTCGCTCCGGATGAGATAACCACATTATTACCAATGGTCGGATGTCTCTTCCCTTTTTCTTTCCCTGTTCCGCCCAAGGTAACCCCCTGATAGATAACGACATCATCGCCAATCTCACATGTTTCTCCAATAACGACGCCCATTCCATGGTCAATAAACAACCGATTTCCAATCGTAGCTCCAGGATGTATCTCAATTCCTGTCATAAACCGGCTAACCTGCGAAATGAACCTGGCAACCGAGAACCATCTTCTCTTGTATAAAAAATGAGCCATCCGGTGTGCCCATATCGCATGCAGCCCTGAGTAGGTGAATACCACCTCAAACCAACCTCGGGCCGCCGGATCGTTTTCAAACACCGCCTGGATATCTGATCTGATCTTCTTGAACATGCTCGTTCCCCTCTTGTTCAGGTTCTCGTCCTCCGGCTTACCGGACGGCGCGTTCCTTGGTAGTGTACTGCACACTCTCCTAAACAAAAAAACGCCCCTGCAGCATTTAGCTGCAGAGGCGTTTATCGCGGTCCCACTCTGCTCGGTTCATTCTTAAATAGAATGAGCCCTCAAGCGGTTTGGTAACGGAAACCAATCGTCACAACCTATCCTAACGTTTTCCCTTGTCATGATCAACAAGGGCGGGGCCGGATTCGGCTGTGCAGCTCACGGGCGCATTTCGACTGATGGACAGTGGATGGCTCACAGCCACCGCAACCAAAGAAATCTTTCTTTGCTGCGGGACCATCCTCTCTGAATCTGTCCGGGTCAGTCTACTCCTCCCGATCTTTGCTGTTCTATTAGATAAATCATATCAATTATTCGTTGTGTTGTTATTATAGCGAAAAGGCCTCAGACTGACAACAGCCTCCTACGTAATCCATCCATCGTAGGACTGTGTTCAGATTCCAAATAAACGGAATGTCTTCGACTAAGATTATTTTACTTGTGCAAGCAAACGTTCGATCACCGTATCACGACCCAGAAGCACGATCGTTTGATTCAGATCCCGTCCATGCGTCTGTCCAGTCAAGGCTACACGAATTGGCATAAAGAGCTGTTTGCCCTTAAAGCCGGTTTCTTTCTGTACTTCCTTGATCAATGCAGCCATTTTGCTTGGAGTAAACTCTTCGCTCGCCTGTACTTTATCCGCAAATGCCTTCAGTACGGTTGGCACCTGCTCCTCCGCAAGCACTGCTTCTCCTTCACTTTCAAGCTCCAGATTGGAACGGAAGAATACTTCCGACAATTCGACAATATCGGAGGCAGAATTCATCTGCTCCTGGTACAGGTGTACCAGTGTATAAGCCCATTCTTTTTGTTCAGCAGACAGCTCGGAAGAAATACGTCCAGCCTTTTGCAGATGCGGAATGGCCATTTCGGCAATACGTTCCGGGTCAGCATGTTTGATATAGTGGTTGTTTAAGTGCGCCAGCTTGTGGGTATCAAATACCGCCGGGCTCTTGGACAGACGTTTCGTATCAAAAATGGAGATCAGTTGCTCTTGCGAGAAGATCTCTTCTTCCCCTTCCGGCGACCAGCCGAGCAGGGAAATGAAGTTAAACATTGCCTCAGGCAAATACCCGAGCTGATCATACTGCTCAATAAACTGAATAACGGATTCATCCCGTTTACTCAGCTTCTTGTGATTTTCATTCACGATCAACGTCATATGACCGAATTGCGGTGGCTCCCAGCCAAGCGCTTCATAGATCATCAGTTGACGCGGCGTGTTCGAGATGTGATCTTCCCCACGCAGGACGTGGGAGATCTTCATCAAGTGATCATCCACAGCAACGGCATAGTTGTATGTGGGAATGCCGTCTTTTTTCACAATGACGAAGTCACCGGATTCCTTGCTGTTGAACGAGATTGTGCCTTTAACCATATCATCAAACGTATATGTGCGCTCTTCCGGCACACGGAAACGAATACTCGCTACGCGGCCTTCCGCTTCAAACGCACTAATTTGCTCTGGAGTCAGGTCACGGTGTTTGCCAGAATAACGCGGTGTTTCTCCACGTGCTGACTGTTCCTCGCGCTCTTGCTCCAATTCTTCTTCCGTGCAGAAGCAACGGTAAGCCAGACCTTTATCCAGCAATTCCTGCGTATATTTACGATAGAGGTCCAGACGTTCCGTTTGACGGTATGGTCCGTATTCTCCGCCCACGTCAATACTTTCGTCCCACTCAATTCCGAGCCATTTCAGGTATTTCAGTTGGCTTTCTTCACCACCGGCAATATTCCGTTTCACGTCCGTATCTTCAATACGAATAATGAATTTACCGTTATTATGTTTGGCATATAAATAGTTAAACAACGCCGTACGGGCATTCCCGATATGCAGGTGTCCCGTTGGGCTCGGCGCGTAACGCACACGAATATCCGTGCTCATATGATCCCCTCCGTCACTAATTGATTGATGATATCACACACGTACAAGGCAAACAACGGATTGAGCGGCAATGCCCTCTCCCCGTCCCGGGAATCCCAGTTGTTCTGTCGTTGTTGCTTTCACGTTCACCTGTGTTACATCCGCTTCCAGTGCCTTGGCAATAACCTCAGCCATCTGTGGGATGTAAGGAGCCATCTTTGGCTTCTGGGCAATAATCGTTGAATCAATATTCCCTAGCTTATACCCGCGATCCTTCACAAGCTGCCATACATGCTCCAGCAATTTCAGGCTGTCGGCATCTTTGAATTCCGGATCGGTATCCGGGAAGTGTTTGCCAATATCCCCAAGTGCCAGCGCACCCAAAATGGCATCACTAATCGCGTGCAACAGCACGTCTGCGTCCGAGTGACCCAGCAGTCCTTTTTCATAAGGAATCGTTACTCCGCCAATAATGCACGGGCGTCCCTCTACCAGCTGATGTACATCAAATCCCTGTCCTACACGTATCATCGCTTCTTCTCTCCCCCCAGCAAAAACGCAGCATATTGCAAATCTTCCGGCGTTGTTAATTTGATATTGGTATAATTGCCTTCCACAACCTTGACCGACATTCCCTGACGTTCAGCCAGCATGGCATCATCTGTTCCCAGAAATCCGTCCTGCTCGGCTGATTCGTAGGCGGAGAGCAGGGAAGAAAGACGAAAAGCCTGCGGGGTTTGAATGCTCCACAGACTGCTGCGGTCTGGCGTCGCCGTAACGACTCCTTCCGCATTCACTTGTTTGATCGTATCCTTCACGGGAACCGCCAGCACAGCTGCTCCACCACCGGATATGGCGGCCGCCATGCATCCCTTGATCTGCTCATGGTTCACAAAAGGACGTACCCCGTCGTGAACGAGAACCCAATCCGTCCCAAGTGCCTCAAGGCCTTTATGGACAGAATGTTGTCTCTCTTTCCCTCCGGGGATAACACGGACACGTGAATCCAGTTGGTATTCTTTTACCCAATCCTGGCAGCGTTCAACATCTGCGGTTCCTGTGACCAGCACCATCTCGCGGATCTCGTCCAGCGCAGCAAATACCTCAAGCGTATGTATGAAAACGGGCTTGTCCTGCAGCAACAGAAACTGTTTGCTCTCGGTCGTCCCCATCCGGGTTCCGCGACCTGCTGCCACAATGACAACGCCCCACCCTTTATCCATGCCGCAATCCCTGCCTTGTCTGTCAGTTTATCGTCCAAAGATATACAATATCATTCAACGATACACTACCCATCATACCGCTTTATTGGGCTTTTTCCAACAGTTTCGGCTTGGCAAAAATCATTCGTCCCGCTGAAGTCTGCAACACACTGGTCACCAGCACTTCCATCATCATGCCGATATACTCGCGTCCGCCTTCCACAACGATCATTGTGCCATCATCCAGATAAGCTACACCTTGACCATGCTCCTTGCCATCCTTGATGATCTGCACCATGATCTCCTCACCTGGCAGAACAACCGGCTTAACCGCATTAGCGAGATCATTAATGTTCAACACAGATACACCCTGGAGTTCGCACACTTTGTTCAGGTTAAAGTCATTGGTGACCACTTTACCCTGAAGCACTTTAGCCAGTTTAACCAGTTTGCTATCCACCTCGGAGATTTCCTCGAAATCCCCCTCGTAGATCAGGACTTTTACATCGAGTTCCTTCTGGATTTTGTTCAAAATGTCCAGTCCACGCCGTCCTCTGTTCCGCTTGAGCAGATCCGATGAATCAGCAATATGCTGTAACTCCTCCAGAACAAATTCCGGAATTACGATCGTGCCTTCAATAAATCCGGTTTTGCATATATCAGCGATACGCCCATCGATAATAACACTGGTATCCAGAATCTTATGTTCTTCCATCCGTCTATCCTCGTCCACCTCGGGATGACCCCATCTTCCAGACATCCAGAAGGCCCCTAGATCGTCTTTCTTCGCCATGGCAAGGGTATAACCGGAATAAGCACTAATCACCGTCAGCGCCACTTGCAGCACTTCTCCTGCCGTCCCCATCCATCCCACAACAGGGTAGATCAACAAGGCCACCAGCAATCCTGCAACGGTACCTGCGGCACCTGCAGCCAGTTCGTTCATAGGTACTTTTGCCAATGAATCGATTCCACTATGCAGCCTGTCTGCCACCAATGTTCCACCAATATTACATACAGCCATAAACATTACAGCTCCCAGCAGTGTCGATATACCAGCTCCCAGTAATCCTGCTGACTGAATCCACTCCGCCATCCATGGGACCGATTTTCCTGCCAGATGATATGCCGTGTAGCCGAACCATGCACCGCACAATCCTGTAAAAGTTAAAATGCCTTTTTTCCACATTAGTCCCTGCACCTCCTTCAATGTATCTTGACTTTATATCCAGTATGATCCAATTCCTGAATTGCTAATCCCATCTGGAAGAACTTTTTGGAAATGTTGCAATCGTCAGTTGAAAGTAGGTAAATTATTGGCATATAATGAATTCAATTCATATCCCGAGGTGATTGGCAAAATGAGTACGCTGAGTTTACAGGCTTTCCAGGATCAAGTTTCTGAACTGTTGCTGCGTCATCGCAGCCTGATTGATGTACTGTCCAAAACGGGACAAGCCGGAGCGTCTGTTAACCGTGCCGTGTCCAAAGCCATTACCGAATGCGGCTGCATCGAGCTGCACGCCACCAAGCAGAAATATGCCCCGGAGAGCGATATCGCTCAAACCAAGGGCCTGTTGGAAACGCATGTGGAAGGTGAGTTGTGTGAGAACTGCAGAGAGGTCATCAGCTCTGAACTAGGGCGGAACCTGTTCTACATGTCAGCTCTCTGCAATCTGCTGGACATTAACATGGAAGAGGTCGTAAATCACGAATCACAGAAGTGTTCAACGTTAGGGATGTTTAATCTGTCGTAAGAAGATATGTATGTCGTCCGCAAGGGTTTCTTTTACCGTAAATAGATCTGAATAAACAAAAAGCACGCATTCTCCAGTTCAGGAGAGTACGTGCTTTCTTTGTATAGTGTCTGTCCCAAGGCGACTTACCGATCGGAAGGACGGGAAGATTTCTCATCCTTGCGCTTTTTCGCCCGACTACGTGAGGCCGCTGTTCGCACATTATGCTTCATTCCATACAAGGCGTATAATACCAGCGGAATAAAGATCAATTTGGATAACTGCTCCGGGAAAATAACGGCTACGGCTATGGCAAATAACACAACCCATGGTGCAATCCAGATTGCCTTGCGTGGCAAACCGACCTTTTTGAAATTGGGATATTTAAGCGAACTCACCATCAGATACGATAACAGCAACGTAGCAATCATCATGCTAACCGGACCAATATCCTTATTGAACAAGGACAGTGTAGCCAGCACCCCACCGGCTGCGGGAATCGGCAGACCTGTGAAATACCCGGGAATTCCCGGACGAACATTAAACCGAGCAAGACGAATGGCTCCACAGATCGGAAAAGCCGCTGTTGCGATCCAGGCGAGGATCGGCATCGAATCTTGAAACGACACCATAAATATGATCAGGGCTGGTGCTGCACCAAAGGAAACCATGTCAGACAAGGAATCCAGTTCCTTGCCGAATTCGCTTTGGGCATTAAGTGCACGTGCCACTCGGCCATCCAGACCATCCAGCAACATCGCTACAATGACCATAATGGCAGCCAAACTGTAATTTCCATCAATCGCAAGCAAAATTGCCATCATTCCAAGAAACAGATTACCCAGGGTAAAGAGATTCGGAATGAATCTGGTTAGCATCGTTGTTTCACCTCATCCATTTCAAGCCTTTATATAGGCAAACCCTTACATCTGTCTGTCGATAAACATCTGCTCCTGCAAACGTTTGAGGCCTTCCTTAATGGTCCGGGCACGAACTTCACCAATACCGTCCACTTCGTCCAGTTCTTCAATTGTAGCCATAATCACATGAGGCAATTGTTCGAATTGATCCACCAAATTATGGATAATGACATTGGGCAGGCGGGGGATCTTATTTAATACCCGGAATCCACGAGGGGCAACCGAATCCTCAGAAGTAGCCGCTGATGAAGGATAGCCGAGAAGACGGACAATATGATGTGCATCCAGCAACTCATCGTCCGACAATCTTTTCAGTCCCACGATAATTTCACGGATTTTGTCATCACTGTCGTCACGGGCATAGTCCTTATACAATAACCAGGCTTCTTCTTCCGTTGTACCCACGAGTTCTTCCATTTGCATGGAAATGAGTCGTCCCTCATTCCCAAGTTCATGAATGTATCGTTTGATTTCCGTTTTGATCCGCATCACCATTTCGGTACGCTGAATCACATTAACCACTTCAGGAATCGTCACCAGTTCCTCAAATTCAGAGGCACTCAGATTCGTAAGAGACTGTGTTAATACCGCTTTGTATTTCTCTAAGGTTTGAATCGCTTGATTCGCTTTGGTCAAAATAACCCCGATTTCCTTGAGGGAATAACGAAGTGTTCCCTGATACAGGGTAATGATATTCCGACGCTGTGATATGGATACGACCAATTTACCCGTTTGCTTTGCTACACGCTCTGCCGTCCGGTGACGAATCCCCGTCTCTGATGATGAGATCGACGAGTCGGGGATTAACTGGGTATTGGCGTAAAGAATACGCTTCAAATCCTCGCTAAGAATAATGGCTCCATCCATCTTGGCGAGTTCGTACAGATAGTTCGGGGAGAAATCACAGTTAATCGAGAATCCCCCATCCACCACTTCCATTACTTCAGGGCTGTATCCTACAACAAGCAGTGCGCCCGTCTTGGCGCGCAGCACATTTTCCAGACCTTCGCGGAAAGGTGTACCTGGTGCGATCAGCCTTAACAACTCATTCATATTATCCAGTTGGCTCATATCTTTCATCTTGTTATGCCCCCTAATCTAAAGCAACCGCTAGTGCATCTGCCACGGTATTCACACCGATCAGTTGTATCCCGCGAGGATGTTTCCAGCCCTTTAAGCTTTTTTCTGGTAAAATGACTCGCTTGAAGCCCAGCTTTGCGGCTTCCTTCACTCGTTGTTCGGCCCGTGATACGGCTCGAACTTCACCTGTCAGACCAATCTCGCCAAAGATGACGTCGTCCGGCTTGGTCGGTACATCTCTCAAACTGGATGCAATGCTGACAGCAACCGCTAAATCTACAGCGGGCTCATCCAACCGTACTCCACCAGCCACGTTCAGATACGCATCCTGGGTCTGTAAAAACATCCCCATCCGTTTCTCCAGCACTGCAATGATCAGATTTAATCGATGCAGATCTACCCCTGTTGCCATACGGCGGGGAGAAGGGAAATGTGTGGTCGAGATCAACGCCTGCAATTCCACGAGCAGAGGGCGTGTACCCTCCATACTGGCAACTACCGTTGAACCAGCTACACCCAGTGGACGTTCCGACAAAAAGAGTTCGGACGGATTGCCCACCTCACGAAGTCCATCCTCGCCCATTTCAAAAATGCCAATCTCATTGGTTGAACCAAAACGGTTCTTCACCGCACGGAGCAGGCGATACGTATGATGCCGTTCTCCTTCAAAATAAAGGACGCAATCCACCATATGTTCTAACATACGTGGACCGGCAATGGCACCTTCTTTGGTAACATGCCCCACAAGAACCGTTGCAATGCCTCTGCCTTTGGCAATCCGCATAAACCTTGACGTACATTCCCTTACCTGCGCTACACTACCTGGCGCACTGGTAACTTCGGGAAGATATACCGTCTGAATGGAGTCGATGACAAGAAAATGCGGCTGGATCTGATCCACCGCTTCCTCTACACGTTCCATATTGGTTTCACACAGTACATACAACTCGGCAGAGAGTGCCCCGAGGCGGTCTGCCCGCAATTTGGTTTGCTTGACTGATTCCTCACCGGAAACATATAACACACGCAAACCCGAATGCGTCAAAGCATGGGACGTCTGCAACATCAACGTTGATTTACCGATACCCGGATCTCCGCCCACCAGAACGAGTGAACCCGGAACGATTCCGCCACCCAATACCCGGTTCAACTCTCCGATTCCAGTCTGTACACGCGGTTCCTGACCGCTATCTATATCTATGATAGGAAGCGGTTTATCTTTACTGTCAAACAGAGGAGAATTTCTCCCCTGTGTTTTGACCACCGTCTCTGTCTCTTCCACCATTGAATTCCATGACTGACAACCCGGACACTTACCGTACCACTTGGGGGCTTCATAGCCGCATTCCGTACATTGAAACTTGGTTTTAACTTTGGCCACTTCAGCACTCCTATAATTTAGTTTTATAACAGCATTTTGCATTATTCGACGAATTTCATCCAAACTCCCTGACGTGCAGGGTTACTAAAAGTTTACCATTGTTTGAGATTTTTCGTAAAGGATTATCGCAAACTTTACACATGTTCCTGACATAATCATGTCCGTCTTCTGTCCAAAGTGCAAAAAATCCTCCCCGGCCGAAGCCGAGAAGGATTTGATTAAGGAATAAAGATTAATACAAGCTGAAGTTTAACTCCAAAGCTTTCTGTATATTATTTCGTTTCGATTTCCTCGTTCGAAGGAACAACTACGTCTTTTTTCGTAACAGACAGTGCACCGTTCTCTTCGTCGATGAGCAATGAATCCCCTTTGGTTACGTTACCTGTGAGCAACTCTTCGGACAATTTGTCCTCGATATGCTTCTGGATCGCCCGACGAAGCGGACGCGCACCGTAAGCTGGATCAAAGCCTGACTTCGCAAGGAAAGACTTGGCATTATCAGTGAGTTCGAAATCGACCTCATGTTCGAGCAGTCGTTTACGAAGTTCTTCACTCATAAGCGTAACAATTTCAGCGATGTGTTTTTCTTCGAGTGAGTGGAACACGATAATTTCATCAATCCGGTTAAGGAACTCTGGACGGAAGCTTTTCTTCAGCTCATCCATCACTTTCCCCTTCATGTTGTCATAATCTGCTCCTGCATCTACAACTGCAGTGAAGCCCAGTGTTGAGTTACGTTTGATCGCTTCGGCACCCACGTTGGATGTTAGAATGATCAGCGTATTGCGGAAGTCAACGACGCGACCTTTGGAATCGGTCAGTCGACCATCCTCAAGCACTTGTAACAAGATATTGAATACTTCTGGATGTGCTTTCTCGATTTCATCGAGAAGGACTACGGAATATGGCTTGCGACGAACTTTCTCTGTCAGCTGGCCACCTTCTTCGTACCCAACATATCCTGGAGGCGCTCCGACAAGTCGGGAAGTCGAGTGCTTCTCACCATACTCGGACATATCAATCCGGATTACTGCATTTTCATCGCCGAACATCGCTTCAGCCAGAGCACGAGCAAGTTCTGTTTTACCTACCCCTGTAGGGCCGAGGAAAATGAATGAACCCATCGGACGTTTTGGATCTTTAAGTCCCGCACGAGCACGACGAACCGCACGGCTGACAGACTTCACTGCTTCATCCTGACCGATGACACGTTCATGTAGAATAGACTCCAGATTCATCAGACGCTGTGTCTCTTCTTCTTTCAGTTGATTCACAGGGATTCCAGTCCAGCTGGCTACCACTTGTGCGATATCCTCAGGAGTAACCTCGGAATCGGTGCGACCTTGTTTCTCTTTCCACTGGTTCTTCGTTACATCCAGCTCTTCACGGATTTTTTGTTCCGTATCACGCAGAGCTGCTGCTTTTTCGAACTCCTGACTTTGAACTGCAGCGTCTTTTTCCTTACGGATATCTTCCAGACGGCTTTCCAGTTGTTTCAGGTTTGGTGGGATCGTGTAAGAGTTCAATCTTACTTTGGAACCTGCTTCATCAATCAGGTCAATCGCTTTGTCTGGCAAGAAACGGTCCGTGATGTAACGATCAGACAGTTTAACCGCCTGCACAATGGCTTCGTCCGTAATTTTCACGCGGTGATGCGCCTCATAACGGTCACGCAAGCCGTGCAAGATTTGAATCGCTTCTTCCGGAGAGGGCTGATCTACAGTAATCGGTTGGAAACGACGCTCAAGCGCTGCATCCTTCTCGATGTATTTACGATATTCATCCAGTGTTGTCGCACCGATACATTGCAATTCTCCACGGGCCAGAGCCGGTTTCAAAATGTTAGAAGCATCGATGGCACCTTCAGCTCCGCCTGCGCCAATCAAGGTATGCAATTCGTCGATAAACAGGACAATGTTACCTGCTTGGCGAATCTCATCCATGATTTTTTTCAGACGATCTTCGAACTCACCACGATATTTGGTTCCAGCGACTACAGAACCCATATCCAGGGTCATTACACGTTTGTCGCGTAATGTTTCCGGAATTTCATTTGCAATGATTTTTTGTGCAAGGCCTTCAGCAATCGCTGTTTTACCTACACCTGGCTCACCGATCAATACCGGGTTGTTCTTGGTACGACGGCTGAGCACCTGGATGACACGTTCAATTTCTTTGCTACGTCCAATGACTGGGTCCAGGTTGTTCTCTTTGGCATACGCCGTTAGATCACGCGCCAGACTGTCCAGTGTTGGTGTGCTGACATTGGCAGGTGTTCCATTATGACTGGATACAGCTTCACTGCTGCCAAGCAACTGCAGCACTTGTTGACGTGCTTTGTTCAGGCTGATCCCCAGGTTATTGAGCACACGTGCTGCAACACCCTCGCCTTCACGAATCAATCCGAGCAGGATATGCTCTGTGCCTACATAAGTGTGGCCCAATTTACGAGCTTCATCCATAGACAGTTCAATTACTTTTTTCGCACGTGGCGTATATGCAATGTTGGTAGGTTGCTCTTGGCCACGGCCAATCAGCGTTTCTACTTCATCCTGAATTTTTTCCAATCCGAGTCCCAGGCCGATCAGTGCTTTGGCTGCGATGCCTTCGCCTTCACGAATGAGGCCGAGCAAAATATGCTCAGTACCGATGTTATTATGACCGAGACGGACAGCTTCTTCCTGCGCGAGTGCGAGCACCTTTTGGGCCCGTTCCGTAAATCTTCCAAACATCATATCTCCTGCACCTCCATGGTTTTGGATAAAACGAGGTCATGTAATGAAATAACCGTCGTATTCTTCATATCATTTTTGTTTGCAGCCGTGCTGCGAATAAAGTCATTTGGCATTTGTAGATGCCTTATTATATAAAAGCCGCAATGCGGCATGAAACCTTAATTCAATACAATATCAGGCTAAACTAGGACTGCTTCGCTGCCTTGATCGTATCACGAATCAACTGAGCACGGTAGATGTCACGCTCATCTGTGCGCATATCTTCCCCGAACGTTTTCTGCAAGAATCCCGGCTGTGTCATCACATTCAACTCATTCATTACCGTAATGGACAGTCCATCCAACAAACCGAGATCCACGCCAAGGCGTACATCCGATAAGCGCTGTGCAGCTTCCTTGGAATCAACAATAGCTGCATGAGACAATATGCCGTAAGAGCGCATGACACGATCCGTAATCCGAAGTCTGGAGTCGGTAATTAACCGTTCTCTGGCTGTACGCTCATGACCTATCATCTGTAATACAACACCATGCAGGTTCTCGATGACTTCCTGTTCGGTCTGTCCCAATGTAATCTGGTTCGAGATCTGGAACAGGTTACCCATCGCCTCGCTACCTTCACCGTATATTCCTCTTACCGTCAATCCCACTTGGGAAACTGCGGTTAGAATACGGCCAATCTGTTGTGTCATCACCAGGGCAGGCAAGTGCATCATAACCGATGCTCTGACACCTGTACCTACATTGGTAGGACAGCTGGTTAAGTATCCTCTGCGATCATCAAAAGCATAGTCCACGTGCGCTTCAAAAGCATCATCTATTGCGGAAGCTTTCTCCCAGGCTTCTTTCACCTGGAACCCCGGATAGAGGCACTGGATACGAAGATGATCCTCTTCGTTAATCATAATACTGACCGACTCATCCTCACTGAGAATAACCGCACCATTCCTGGATTCATTCGCAAGACTTGGACTGATGAGATGTTTCTCCACCAGCACCCGTTTGTCGAGTTCGTCAATATCGATCAGATCCAACGTATGAAAATCCCCAAAGGCATGAACGTCATCGTATTGAAGTACTTCGCTCAGCTTATTCAGCACCTCTTCCGATTGCTCATTGGAAGCCAGCATCGGAAACGGAACATGCTGAAGGTTGCGTGCAATCCGGACACGGCTGCTAATGACAATTTCGGAATCAGCCGCATCACTGCGCATCCAGTCGCTGAGCGCCTTCTCTGTAAAGCGCAGATTAGGCATTACGCATCCCTCCTACTCATGACAAACTTTACTCCTGAGCTATTCCTTTTTCAAGTCCTCTGATCTGGTCACGGATCTGAGCCGCCTCTTCAAATTCCTCTTGTGCGATGCTCTCTTGGAGCTCACGCTTCAGATCAGCAATTTGCCGTTTCACCTTGATGCGACCACCAGCTCGTGCAGGCACTTTTCCTACATGGGACGTATTACCATGAACCCGCTTGAACAAAGGATCCAGACGACTGTCAAAATATTTATAACATGAACTGCAGCCGAACCGGCCTATCTTACTAAATTGTGCGTACGTCATACCACACTCTTCACATTGAAGAGCTTTTGCAGGTGGTGTTCCTGCCGATCCACTTTTGCCGGCTGGATCAAAATCAAGCAATCCGGACAACAAGTTGTGAATGGAAAACCCACCTGCTGTTCCAGGGATCATTTCCCCTTTTTCACGGGCACATGACTCACAAATATGGAATTCCGTCTTCTCTCCATTTACGATCTTCGTAAAATGAAGTGTCGCCGGACGTTTATTGCATTCTTGGCACAGCATATTGATGTACCTCCTTTGACCCCGATAGTTTTCATTTACCGAGCAAAGATATTAACATCGCCTTCAACATTCTGGCACGAATTTGATCCCGGTAAGGAAGTTTGACCAATATAACCTCTCTAGATACAGCAGCTCGCATCAACCCGGCTTCCCGCTTGCTCAAGAAGCGCGCTTCTTCCAATTGATAGATCAGACCTTCGGCAGCTGTCTGCCCGATCTCTTCACCAATACTATGGTGCAAATGATTATGCAGAGCTGATTGGGCCGGTAATTCAATGCGCTGTATGCGAACATAACCACCACCGCCGCGTTTACTCTCTACCAGGTATCCCTTCTCGAGTGTAAAACGTGTGCTGATGACATAATTGATCTGGGAAGGTACACATGAGAATTGATCTGCCAGATCATTACGCTGAATTTCAACCATTCCTTCGGGACTTTCATGCAAAATACTCTTCAGATATCGTTCGATAATATCAGAGATATTACGCATCCAATCATCCTCCACTGTCTGAAACGTTAAGTCAATAAGGACCCACACGCCCCCACAGAGTACACCTTCTCTACCCATTTAACCAATCAGGGAAACAGCGAATCTTGCTTCCACAGGTGTCAATAGGAGAGCGAAGGAAGCACGAAGGTCCTTTAATATTCCCTTGATCCTCCGATGAAGTGAATCCCGTATATTGGCGATCATGCATCAGATTGTAGAAAGAAAGCTACTTAAGTATTAAACCTTTAGTTGACTTTGACTTTCTTTGACTTTATAACCATTATAGCATATTTTGTGGTTTTGCCAAGTGGGGTCACTATTCATTTTTTACGATTTTACACGAAATATTCCCCGGACACAAAAAAACCTCTCCAAAATTGCTGGAGAAGTCCATTTGTCTTTCAATCACGCCGTATTTCTATATAAGCTAATCAGGTTAAATGGAGCAGTGGGAATAGTCATCAGAAGAAATCGAGCAAATAGGTTTCCCGTTCAGGAATCGCTTGTTCCAAAGCCTTGATTGCTGTGTTCGGTCCGTGAATTCTTCCGATTCGCGCCATTTCCGTTGGTCTGCGATATCCCATCAGGACCGCGGTAAGGGATTGAATATCCACCTTAATGATCTGATCATCAGTAATTGGCTCCGATGTTTTCCATATGGACGCTGTCCCGTTCATTGCCACGTTTAATTGCCATACCCCTTCATTCCATGGAGCGTGGGCATCTTCTACCTGAAGAACAATCTGCACCGGTGAGTCCTGGCTTGCAAATGGATACTGGGATATAAACTGCTCTACACTAACGATACGCGCCATAAAATAAGGTACAATCTCCTGCTGAATCCGTGGGTTATCCAATTGGAAGGCAAGCGTATCACTGGCAGGCGCCTGCAACGTTACTTCCTGGATCATGGAATCATGGTTGGCAATGAAGGTCCACAGCCCTTGCCTCGCCTCTTCATTCAGATAGATGATCTCTTTAATGGTAAATTTATTTTCCTTAACCTCATATAAAAGATAACCTTGTGCTGCATCAGCTTCATCGTAATATACAGCCTTCTGGCTGGTCCCATTAACAAGAACTGAATTCTCCCACCTTGCATCATCCCGAACCAGAGTTCCGTTATAACGCTCAGCATAAGCACTGTATACTTCCTTTAATATGCTTAGGCCCGGATCCCCACGCCGAATTGTTCCAGGTGTCGCTTTTTTCGAAGGCAAATGAGCTGTAGGTACTTTATAACGTTTAAATTCAACATAAGTCTCCCATCCATACTTTCGATAGAAACCAAAGGAGAATGGATGCAAGAATGATATACTTTGTTTGTTACGATTCATTTCTTCCAACGCATGCTTCAGCAGACCCGCTACCCAGCCTTTACGTCTATACTCTGGCCAGGTGGCTACACCCGCAATACCGCCCATCTCGAACGATCTGCCATGAATATAGGTTTGAAAAGGAATGATGTGAAGTTTGGCTCCTAGCTGCCCGCCCTCATATACACCCCATATATCCTGTGACGAAAATTGACTCCGCCGTTTTTCTTTCTGTTCTTCACTCATTACTACTTGAAAAGCATATTCGGAGAGTGCCATCGCTGGTTCAAAATCATCTACCGTCAATTTCTGAATTTCCATGTTCTCCTACACCCCATTCGCTAGAGTTGTTATCAATCCCAATCATAGCCTGATATCTGATATATGTACCCCTTAGAGTGTGTCAGAGGATTCTTACAAAGTCAAATAAGAGATACTTTCGCATCCCCTTAAATAAACAAATAAAAACCACCACCGAATAACATCGGCAGTGGTTCTTCGCTTGGCGGCGTCCTACTCTCCCAGGACCCTGCGGTCCAAGTACCATCGGCGCTAGAGGGCTTAACGGTCGTGTTCGGGATGGGTACGTGTGGAACCCCTCCGCCATCGCCACCAAACGCGAGTTATCGAAGCATAGCTTCTTAAAATCAGATATGGAACTGAAAATTATACACACATTCTGTGATGTACCAATTTTCATTTCAGAGGTCATTCTCTGAAAACTAGATTCGAAACGAAACACGCGAATTATCACTTGCTATTGGATAAGCCCTCGACCGATTAGTACTGGTCAGCTCCATGCATTGCTGCACTTCCACCCCCAGCCTATCTACCTCGTCGTCTTCAAGGGGTCTTACATACTGGGAAATCTCATCTTGAGGGGGGCTTCACGCTTAGATGCTTTCAGCGTTTATCCCGTCCGTACATAGCTACCCAGCGGTGCTCCTGGCGGAACAACTGGTACACCAGCGGTACGTCCATCCCGGTCCTCTCGTACTAAGGACAGCTCCTCTCAAATTTCCTACGCCCACGACAGATAGGGACCGAACTGTCTCACGACGTTCTGAACCCAGCTCGCGTACCGCTTTAATGGGCGAACAGCCCAACCCTTGGGACCTACTTCAGCCCCAGGATGCGATGAGCCGACATCGAGGTGCCAAACCTCCCCGTCGATGTGGACTCTTGGGGGAGATAAGCCTGTTATCCCCAGGGTAGCTTTTATCCGTTGAGCGATGGCCCTTCCATGCGGTACCACCGGATCACTAAGCCCGACTTTCGTCCCTGCTCGACTTGTAGGTCTCGCAGTCAAGCTCCCTTATGCCTTTGCACTCTTCGAATGATTTCCAACCATTCTGAGGGAACCTTTGGGCGCCTCCGTTACTCTTTAGGAGGCGACCGCCCCAGTCAAACTGCCCACCTGACACTGTCCCCGCACCGGATTACGGTACCAGGTTAGAACCTAGATACGATCAGGGTGGTATCCCAACGTTGCCTCCACACAAGCTGGCGCTCATGCTTCAAAGGCTCCCACCTATCCTGTACAGATCGTACCCAAATTCAATATCAAGCTGCAGTAAAGCTCCATGGGGTCTTTCCGTCTTGTCGCGGGTAACCTGCATCTTCACAGGTATTAAAATTTCACCGGATCTCTCGTTGAGACAGCGCCCAAGTCGTTACGCCATTCGTGCGGGTCAGAATTTACCTGACAAGGAATTTCGCTACCTTAGGACCGTTATAGTTACGGCCGCCGTTTACTGGGGCTTCGGTTCACAGCTTCGGGATTACTCCCTAACCACTCCCCTTAACCTTCCAGCACCGGGCAGGCGTCAGCCCGTATACTTCGCCTTACGGCTTCGCACAGACCTGTGTTTTTGCTAAACAGTCGCTTGGGCCTTTTCACTGCGGCCCCCTCGTGCTATTCACACTACCGGGGCACCCCTTCTCCCGAAGTTACGGGGTCATTTTGCCGAGTTCCTTAACGAGAGTTCTTCCGCGCGCCTTAGAATACTCTTCTCGCCTACCTGTGTCGGTTTGCGGTACGGGCACCATCACCTGGCTAGAGGCTTTTCTTGGCAGTGTGAGATCATGACCTTCGCTACTATAATTTTCGCTCCCCATCACAGCTCAGCCTTACAATGTGCGGATTTGCCTACACATCAGCCTTACTGCTTAGACGGACATCCATCAGTCCGCGTCACTACCCTACTGCGTCCCCCCATTGCTCATAACGGCTTACGGTGGTACAGGAATTTCGACCTGTTGTCCTTCGACTACGCCTTTCGGCCTCGCCTTAGGTCCCGACTTACCCTGAGCGGACGAGCCTTCCTCAGGAACCCTTAGGCTTTCGGCGGATCAGATTCTCACTGATCTTTTCGTTACTCATACCGGCATTCTCACTTGTATAATGTCCAGCGCTCCTTACGGTACACCTTCAACCCTTATACAACGCTCCCCTACCCCTGATGCAAAGCATCAAGCCATAGCTTCGGTGGTGTGTTTAGCCCCGTTACATTTTCGGCGCAGAGTCACTCGACCAGTGAGCTATTACGCACTCTTTCAATGGTGGCTGCTTCTAAGCCAACATCCTGGTTGTCTGTGCAACTCCACATCCTTTCCCACTTAACACACACTTGGGGACCTTAGCTGATGGTCTGGGCTGTTTCCCTTTTGACAATGGATCTTAGCACTCACTGTCTGACTCCCGGAAGTAAGTCTATGGCATTCGGAGTTTGACTGAGCTTGGTAACCCTTGCGGGCCCCGCACCCAATCAGTGCTCTACCTCCACGACTCTGTTTTCCGAGGCTAGCCCTAAAGCTATTTCGGGGAGAACCAGCTATCTCCGAGTTCGATTGGAATTTCTCCGCTACCCCCACCTCATCCCCGCATTTTTCAACATGCGTGGGTTCGGGCCTCCAGTGCGTGTTACCGCACCTTCACCCTGGACAGGGGTAGATCACCCGGTTTCGGGTCTACGTCCACGTACTACATCGCCCTATTCAGACTCGCTTTCGCTGCGGCTCCGGCTCTTCACCTTAACCTTGCACGGGAACGTAACTCGCCGGTTCATTCTACAAAAGGCACGCCATCACCCCTAAAACGGGCTCTGACTTTTTGTAAGCACACGGTTTCAGGTTCTATTTCACTCCCCTTCCGGGGTGCTTTTCACCTTTCCCTCACGGTACTGCTTCACTATCGGTCGCTAGGAAGTATTTAGCCTTGGCAGATGGTCCTGCCGGATTCATACGGGGTTTCACGTGCCCCGCACTACTCGGGATCCGTCTCGGAGGGAACAGACTTTCAACTACAGGGCTTTTACCTTCTTTGGCGGGCCTTTCCAGACCTCTTCGCTTAACCGGTTCCTTTGTAACTCCATGTGAGACGTCCCACAACCCCAAAGAGCAAGCTCTCTGGTTTGGGCTTCTCCGCGTTCGCTCGCCGCTACTGACGGAATCACTATTGTTTTCTCTTCCTCAGGGTACTTAGATGTTTCAGTTCCCCTGGTATGCCTCTACATAACCTATGTATTCAGTTATGAGTAACTGGAAATTACCCCAGCTGGGTTTCCCCATTCGGACACCCCCGGATCAAAGCTTGCTTACAGCTCCCCGAGGCAGTTTCGTTGTTCGCCACGTCCTTCATCGGCTCCTAGCGCCTAGGCATCCTCCGTGTGCTCTTAGTAGCTTAACCATTTTGTTCCGGTTTCGACGCTCGCTTCCCTTGTTTTGCTTGCGCAAAGCCAAAAGTCGCTCTCACCCGATACCATCACAAAAGCAATTTAACTACCTTTATACACTTCACTTGTTTGCACAAGTTTAGCTTAAAGGAATGTTCTAATTCGCGTTTGTTTCGTTTCGATATCTAGTTTTCAAAGAACAAGCCAAATAGATGAAATTGTTTGGTGGAGCCAAGCGGGATCGAACCGCTGACCTCCTGCTTGCAAGGCAGGCGCTCTCCCAGCTGAGCTATGGCCCCTCAAATTCCATCAAAACTGAACAAATGGATAAGTAACTGTGTTGCTTTTGCAGGTTCTATGAACCTGCATATTTGAATGTTTCCGTTGCAGGAAACGATTCTCCATAGAAAGGAGGTGATCCAGCCGCACCTTCCGATACGGCTACCTTGTTACGACTTCACCCCAATCATCTATCCCACCTTCGGCGGCTGGCTCCTTGCGGTTACCCCACCGACTTCGGGTGTTATAAACTCTCGTGGTGTGACGGGCGGTGTGTACAAGACCCGGGAACGTATTCACCGCGGCATGCTGATCCGCGATTACTAGCAATTCCGACTTCATGCAGGCGAGTTGCAGCCTGCAATCCGAACTGAGACCGGCTTTGTTGGGATTGGCTCCATCTCGCGATTTCGCAGCCCGTTGTACCGGCCATTGTAGTACGTGTGTAGCCCAGGTCATAAGGGGCATGATGATTTGACGTCATCCCCACCTTCCTCCGGTTTGTCACCGGCAGTCTATCTAGAGTGCCCACCCGAAGTGCTGGCAACTAAATATAAGGGTTGCGCTCGTTGCGGGACTTAACCCAACATCTCACGACACGAGCTGACGACAACCATGCACCACCTGTCTCCTCTGTCCCGAAGGAAAGGTACATCTCTGTACCGGTCAGAGGGATGTCAAGACCTGGTAAGGTTCTTCGCGTTGCTTCGAATTAAACCACATACTCCACTGCTTGTGCGGGTCCCCGTCAATTCCTTTGAGTTTCAGTCTTGCGACCGTACTCCCCAGGCGGAGTGCTTAATGTGTTAACTTCGGCACCAAGGGTATCGAAACCCCTAACACCTAGCACTCATCGTTTACGGCGTGGACTACCAGGGTATCTAATCCTGTTTGCTCCCCACGCTTTCGCGCCTCAGCGTCAGTTACAGCCCAGAGAGTCGCCTTCGCCACTGGTGTTCCTCCACATATCTACGCATTTCACCGCTACACGTGGAATTCCACTCTCCTCTTCTGCACTCAAGTCACCCAGTTTCCAGTGCGATCCGGGGTTGAGCCCCGGGATTAAACACCAGACTTAAATGACCGCCTGCGCGCGCTTTACGCCCAATAATTCCGGACAACGCTTGCCCCCTACGTATTACCGCGGCTGCTGGCACGTAGTTAGCCGGGGCTTTCTTCTCAGGTACCGTCACCTTGAGAGCAGTTACTCTCCCAAGCGTTCTTCCCTGGCAACAGAGCTTTACGATCCGAAAACCTTCATCACTCACGCGGCATTGCTCCGTCAGGCTTTCGCCCATTGCGGAAGATTCCCTACTGCTGCCTCCCGTAGGAGTCTGGGCCGTGTCTCAGTCCCAGTGTGGCCGATCACCCTCTCAGGTCGGCTACGCATCGTCGCCTTGGTGAGCCGTTACCTCACCAACTAGCTAATGCGCCGCAGGCCCATCCCCAAGTGACAGATTGCTCCGTCTTTCCAGTTTCCTTCAGGCGAAGAAAACAACTATTCGGTATTAGCTACCGTTTCCGGTAGTTGTCCCAAACTTGAGGGCAGGTTGCCTACGTGTTACTCACCCGTCCGCCGCTAAGTATCAAGGAAGCAAGCTTCCTATCAACTCCGCTCGACTTGCATGTATTAGGCATGCCGCCAGCGTTCGTCCTGAGCCAGGATCAAACTCTCCAATAAAGTATTGAAAAGAGCGATAAGCTCATTTTGAATCTGACGATTCATTGTGAATCAAAAGTTACTATCCATTTGTTCAGTTTTCAAGGAACTTGTATGTCCGTTTATGTTGATGTTTGTCAACCGGACAGGAATCTTATCATATCATGTTAACTAACTTACTGTCAATACTTTGTTTTCGTCATCTTTCAAATGATTATGACAATCATTCGTTTGAAGCGACAAGAAATAATATATCACGTAGTGATTTAATTAGCAAGCTTTTTTAATCGACCTTTTGATATCATGATATCTTCATCTACGGTGTCTTGCATCCAACCTGTATTCGACAGATTAGCACATTCTCTGAACCCAAGATGGGATAACGATCCCTGCCCTTCTGTTCGTTTGAAGAAAGTGATCCAAAAACTCTATAATAAGGTATATAGATATAGATATAGAGATAAGGCTAAGCAGTCAAGTGTACTACTTTCATAAGTAGCCTATGAACAATCGTATATCCATCTTGCATTGCACCTTTACACAGATCACGCACTCCATTCACAGCTAGCTATTACATATCAAAGTTCTGAATAAACTCATTACTAACCTATATGGGGTGATCGCACTTGAAACAATGGTTGAAGAACAGACGCAAAGGTTACGGCAAAAAGTTAGTTTCCATCCATGCTTGGAATGCCTGGATTGTTGTGATCCTTGCTGTAACAGGTCTTATGCTGGTAGGCGGCTTTTGGCGCGAGATACTCGGAATTGGACGTGTCTGGTTAAAATGGCTACATATCATCGTTGGGCTAGCTATGCTGGCACCCGTAGTATACTACTTGATTTTGGCCGGAAAGCACTGGAAACAGCTTCGAAATAGGCCATGGCAAAGGGTGAACACCATCTTTGTTCTTGCGCTGCTGGTAGGCTGGCTACTCTCGGGTATTGTATTATGGCAGTTCAAGCTGGCTGGACCTCGATGGTCGAATGCTGCACTTTTGATCCATGACCTGCTGACTTGGGTGGGCTTACCTTATATTATCTATCACTCCATCACTCGGACCAAATGGTTAAAGGATCCTGCACGTCGTGCGGTTAAAACCACTACAACTTCAACACGAACTCAACATACAGCTGATCCATCTGATTCAATATCGGATGAAAAAGAAACTCCGGCTGCTATATCTTCTTCCCAGTTTGATCGCAGTTCCGAGAGAGATCCCCTCAAATCAGAGGAGCGACCTCAACCGTTGTATACACGACGAGCTTTCATCCGTTCTGCTGTGGGGGTTGGTCTCGCCGTGACTCTTGGTCCTACTTTTATATCCTGGGTAGGACGAAATCTCAAGATCGATAATAGTATTGATAGCATGCTGGAGAACGATCCTAACCGTATGGTTCCTCTGCCACAACCGCTATCTGCTTCTTCACCTCCCATTGGAGGCGGAGCTGAAGGTCATTTCCGCGTATATACCGTTACGCCTATACCATCCTTCTCCAATGCTAACTGGTCTTTCCGAATCGATGGACTGGTTGAGCGAGCACAGGTATGGAACTGGGAACAATTCGTGAAGATGGCGCGTACCGTACAGGTTAGTGATTTCCACTGTGTAACGGGCTGGTCTGTATATAAAAATACCTGGGAAGGCATTTCTCTTGCACAGCTTTTGAAACAAGCCGGGGTCAAACCGGAAGCTCATAGTGTAAAGTTTTATTCCGGTGATGGTGTGTATACAGATGCGATTACGATGGATCAAGCACAAATGGAAGATATTATGGTCGCTGTCATGCATGATGGCAAACCTATCCCTGCTGATCTTGGCGGTCCGGTACGACTCGTCATTCCTCAGATGTATGCCTATAAATCAGTAAAATGGTTAAATCGCATTGAACTCATCGACAGCGAACATATCGGTTACTGGGAAGAGCGAGGATATGACAAGGATGCATGGCTTACAGGCGCATCTCAACGCATTCCTAACAATTTAAGCGGTTCATGATCAGATAAGATTGGTGAGCGTTCATCATAGTAGCAAATAATTCAATAAACAGCAAAAGCCCCCGATCACATATTCGTGTCTTCGGGGGCTTTCTTATATGAACTCTTTTGTTAATTCATCCTTTAACCCTGTGGGTTCAAAAGACGTACAAGTTCGTCCTCATCCTCAATCGTTGGAATACCGAGATCATGAGCTTTGGTTAGTTTACTACCTGCCTTCTCTCCGGCAATAACCAAATCTGTCTTTTTCGACACACTGCCGGTTACCTTCGCTCCGAGCGCTTCCAGTCTTTGCGTTGCCTCTTCCCGCGTCAATTGGTGCAGCGTTCCGGTCAAGACGACCGTTTTACCACTGAAGAAGGAATCTTCCACAACAGCAACGGCTGGTGCCTCAGGTGCCTGAGCTTTTACACCCAAGTTGAGCATTTTCTCAATCGCAGCCTGTGTAAAAGGATCTGCAAAAAAGTTTACGATGCTCTCAGCCACGATACCACCCACGTCGGGTAGTTCAACCAGTTCTTCCACGGTTGCATTCATAATGGCGTGCAGATCTCGATAATGATCAGCGAGCATGCGCGTTGTCGATTTACCTGTATTCGGAATACCCAGTGAGTATAAGAAGGAAGCCAAGTCTCTATCTTTACTAAGCTCAAGCGCAGCGATAAGGTTGTTCGCTTTCTTTTCCCCAAACCGCTCCAGCTTCACCAGATCATCAAACTGTAACGTATACAGGTCGGCAGGCTCACGCACGTTCAAATCATCATACAGCTGAATCGCCGTTTTCTCACTGAACGTCTCGATGTCCATGGCATCACGGGAAGCAAAATGGGAAATACGTGCTACCGTTTGCGGTTTACATGCCAGTCTGTTGTTACAGAACAGATGCGCTCCGCGTTGCTCCAGTGGGAATCCACATGCAGGACACTGCTCAGGGAAGACGATCTCCTCACCATCACTCTCCTCCGTCACTTTACCCAGAATCTCAGGAATGACGTCGTTGGAGCGGCGAATAAAGACCCTTGCGCCCAGAGCAAACTTCAGATTTTTGCGCTCAATATCGCCGACATTGTTCAAAGTACAGTTCTGTACCGTTACCCCGGCAAGTTCAACCGGTTCTACGCGTGCCAACGGAGTTACTTTGCCAGTACGACCCACATTCCATACCACAGCGTTAAGAACTGTCGTGGTCTCTTCTGCTTCGAATTTATATGCTACCGCCCAGCGAGGGAACTTATCGGTATAACCCAGTACCTCGCGGGTGCGCATGTCCGTAATTTTGATAACAGCTCCATCGATCAGATAGTCTAGCTGCCCTCGGTTCTCCTGAATCGCGGCTAGTTGCTCCATTACATCATCAAACTCATGGAAATAAGTAATCGATGGATTCACTTTGAAGCGGTTCTCACGCAGGAAGTCCATCATCTGCTGATGATTGGCAAACTGAATATCATCCGAATAACCTACATTATAAAAATAAGCATTCAGCCTACGCTCAGCCGTCGCCTTCGGATTCAGGTTGCGGAGCGCTCCCGCTGCTGCATTACGCGCATTCTTGAGTGGTTCTGCCGCTGTCTCATTGTATCGGTCCAAGACAGACAGATTCATGATACCTTCACCCTGTACTTCAATCGTACCGCTTGTGTAAGGAATTTTGAGCGGAACGGATCGGATCGTTCTTACCTGTGCCAAAATACCTTCACCTACGGTACCGTTCCCTCGTGTAGAGGCTTGCACCAACTCACCGTTGGTGTATGTCAGGTTCAACGTCAATCCGTCAAATTTCAACTCAATGACATAACCTGGTTCCGGTAAAGGCGTATCGGGATTTTTACCGTTATAGTCATTAATCAGTTTCAGTACACGGGTATTCCAGCTCCGAAGCTGCTCAATATTCTGTGCTTTGTCCAGACTCCATAAGGAGGATAAGTGGCGATGCGGGGTAAACCCCTTTAGCAGTTCGCCACCCACACGCTGTGTTGGAGAATCAGGCAGAACCATGCCGCTTTCCTGTTCCAGCGTAACCAGTTCATCGTACAGAAGGTCATACTCCTTATCGCTGATCTGTGGCTGATCCATCGTGTAGTACTGATAATTATGCTGATTCAGCTCGGTAACGAGTTGCTCCATCCGGTGCATTGGGTCCATACAGGGCCATCCCTCCGTTAATTTGATCATATATGTAGAACGAACACTCCTATTGCACCTGGACTCCAATGACAGGAAAACTTTCCGTTCGCTGGTCACTACATAAATTCAATGAATGAATATCCACACTGACACTCCGATAACAGAATAACTTTCCGATCGCTGTTATCCCCAGATTTCTTTTAATTCATTTTAAAAGGTAGAAATCCGGGGATAAAGGCGAACGCTTTGCTTCTTCAAGTTATTTCTGTTCTCTCCGTTACCGTGCCGATATTACATTGAACTTATATAAATTTCTAGTCATATCAATCAAGGTTAGAAATCCCGTGACAAAAACGAGGAAGATGCTTAAGAAGCAGTTTTCCTTAGGAAAGTTATTTCTGTTCTCTCTGTTATCGTGCAAAAGGAAGTTTCGTTCAAAAATTATTCTACTTTGGTAATTGGGGCAAAACCGGCAAGCAGACGTTTCACACCCACCGGAGCCGGGAAGGCAATCTGCAGTTCGGTATCATTACCTGTCCCTTTGACCGCAACAATGGTGCCTGTCCCCCATTTACCATGCTGCACTTTATCTCCTGCCTTGAACCCTGCTTCACCATTAGAAGCTACCGGCTTGGAAGCAGATGATGGCGTAGAGTATGTTGGGCGGGAAGTACTTGTGGTCACACGCGAAGTTGGCGTGGAAGAGGTAGCAGATGAACCGCTCTTGCTTTGGTGATCAAAGAGCTTGGTGCCACCACCGAAGTTACTTCCTCCACTAGAACCTAGTCCACGTCCACCATATGAGCCGCCTCCGCTACTTCCACGACGGTAACGATCACGAGCCATGGAGGTGTCTTCCTTCAGCTCATCCGGAATTTCATCCAAGAAGCGGGAAGGTGGGTTCGCTGTGGTACGTCCAAACAACGTCCGCATCTGTGCACAGGACAGGAACAGTTGCTCTTCCGCACGGGTGATCCCTACATAAGCAAGTCGGCGTTCTTCTTCCAGTTCTTCATTGTCCATAAAGGCACGGCTATGCGGGAAAACTCCTTCCTCCATACCCACGATAAAGACAACCGGGAACTCCAGACCTTTGGCGCTGTGCATGGTCATCAGGGTAACCGCGTCGCTCTGATCCTCTTCATCATCGTTCATGCTGTCGATGTCAGCAATCAATGCAAGATCGGTGAGGAACGACACGAGCGTTTTGTCTTCATTATTTTTCTCAAATTCCATCGTTACCGACAGGAACTCTTCAATGTTCTCCAGCCGTGCACGGGATTCGAGTGTGTTTTCATTTTGCATCTCAAGACGGTATTGGCTCATCTCAAGAATCTTCTCGGTCAGTTCAGTTACAGACAGATACTCTACCATCTGATGCAACGCAGCGATCATGTCATAGAACTCCACCAGCGCATTCCGCGTACGACCAGCAAAACCAAGATCATCTACGACCTGAAGTACACGGAAAATAGAAATTCCACGCTCTCCTGCCGCAGCCGCAAGCTTCGCTACCGTTGTATCACCAATGCTACGTTTCGGTACATTAATGATCCGGGTAAGACTGATATCATCGTCGGGGTTGGATAACAGGCGCAGATACGCCAGAATGTCCTTGATCTCTTTACGATCATAGAACTTGATGCCGCCGACAATCTGATACGGAATATCAGACTTGATCAGAATTTCCTCTATAACCCGGGACTGGGCATTGGTACGGTACAAAATAGCATGGTTCTGATAGGATTTGCCGTTCTTCACATTTTTACTAATCTCGGAGGTAACAAAATACCCCTCATCATGTTCGGAATCCGCACGGTACACCTTGATTTTCGAACCACCCTCTTTGTCCGTCCACAGTTTCTTCGGTTTACGCCCTGTATTCAGGCCGATCACTTCATTCGCTGCATTCAGGATATTGGAAGTTGAACGATAGTTCTGCTCCAGCAAAATCGTACTTGCTTCAGGGTAATCTTTCTCAAAGTTCAGGATATTGCTGATATCCGCCCCACGCCAGCGATAGATCGACTGGTCACTATCCCCTACAACGCAGATGTGATGGTGACTGTCAGCGAGCATGCGGCACAGCATGTACTGTGCACGGTTCGTATCCTGATACTCGTCCACGTGAATGTATTGGAATTTCTTTTGGTAAAAGTCGAGGACTTCCGGCACTTCTTTGAACAGTTGAATGGTCTGCATAATGAGATCGTCGAAATCAAGTGAGTTGTTGGCTCTTAACTTTTTCTGATACATCTTATATATCTTCGCTACAATACCCTCGAAATAATCTCCTGCCTGCTTCTCATATTGCTCCGGACTAATCAGTTCATTCTTCGCCGTGCTCATCATGGATTGAACTGCTTTGGGCTCGAATTTCTTGGTATCGATATTCTGATCTTTCATACAGCTACGAATTACAGATAATTGGTCCGATGAGTCCAAAATACTGAAGTTGGAGGTAAAGCCAATACGTTCAATATCACGGCGCAGAATACGCACACACATGGAGTGGAATGTGGATACCCAAATGTCGCGGCCCTGGGAGCCACCAACGAGTTGGGATACACGGTCTTGCATCTCACGAGCGGCTTTGTTCGTAAATGTAATCGCTAAAATGCCCCACGGGGGTGCCTTCCGTGTTGCAATAAGGTAGGCAATCCGGTGTGTCAGCACCCGGGTCTTGCCCGAGCCCGCTCCGGCCATAATCAGCAGCGGGCCATCCGTCGCCTCGACGGCTTGCCGTTGAGGGGTGTTAAGTCGTGCAACGGCATCATGTATATTTACAGGTTGCATGCATGCATGCTCCTTTCGTTGGTTGGTCTATAAAGCAAAATTAATAGGTTACACTCACCACTCCGATGACAGAATAATCCTTCGATCGCTGTTATTCCCGGATTTTTTTATCTATTTTTTCAAAGGTGAAAATCCGGTAATAAAGGCGAACGCTCCGCTTCTCCAGCTTATTTCTGTCCTCTACGTTCTCGTGTAAAATTTAGTTCAGCTTATATTTAAGGGTAGTGAAATCACAAGAGAGAACACTTCATTTCTGTGTAAACCTAACTCTTGTATACGAATCGCTTAATTAGTAAGGGCAAAGTTCTATTTTAACAGATCATAAGGGGAAAATGGGGGAATGGTAAACTAAACCGATTAAATGGTTCCTTTTACAGCCAACACCGTCTCAAGTGCCTTATTCAAATCGCTGTACACAATGTTACCTACCACGACAGTATCTGCCACCTGAGCAGCTCGCGTGGCTTTCTCCGGATCATCAATTCCACCGCCGTAGATGAGGTGTGCCCGCTCCAATTGTCTGTGTGTTTCACTAACAAGCTCCATATCTCCGAACGTTCCGCTGTACTCCATGTATACAATTGGAAGATTGAGCAGACGCTCCGCAGCCTGGGCGTATGCCACCGCAGCTCCTGTCGTCAGATCCGTATCTGCACCAGTCAACCGAGCTACCGTGGAGTTTGCATTCAGGACGATATAACCTTCGGCAATCAGTAGATCCCAAGGGATAAGATAACCGTAACGCTCTATGGCTTGCTGGTGGTGCCCAATCATCCATTTGCTGTCCGTTGCATTTAGGACCATCGGGATCAGATATCCATCAAAGCCGGGAACAACAGCCTCCAGGTCGGATACTTCAAGCACACATGGCAACTCATAACGACGCACACGGGACATCAGGTCTACCGTGTTATCATAGGTAATTCCGGAAGATCCGCCGACGATAATTGCATCGGTCCCCGACATGCAGACCAGATCAAGTTCTTCGTCCGTAATCTCCCGGTCCGGGTCAAGCTTAAATACATGTCTCCACTGCTTAATCATGTCTATCAACGAACATTCCTCCAGAGGTTCTTCTGCATCCTAGAAAGCTTGTAAACTAAGTCTAAGTCAGCAGACAGTGAGTGTCAATGTTCGTATAAAAAGGGGAACAGAAAAACATGAATTTTTACGGTTTCCAGGCAAAACGTGTATTCATCTCATCCAGTTCCTGCTCCGTCAGCACGTCCGAGTAGACCCCATACACGCCCCATTTCTCATAGTTAGCCACCTGTTCAGTGTCATTGATGGTATGCACGTAGGTGACTGAGCCTGCACTATTCAGCTTGGCCACGAAATTCTGGTTTACTTTATATTCCGGCATAGTCACGGCATCAATATCATTCTTTTGCACAAAATCAACAACCTGAGCTTCTGTATCCTGTGTGGCATATAACGTATAGATAATGGAAGGGAATGCATAGACTTCTTTTACCGTTTCAAGCATCGGTTCGTTATAGATCTGTACAACCACCCGATCCAGCACGGATGGATCATGTTCTTTGGCTGCATCCACCAGGGACTGTAACACCTGCTGAATGTCCTCGTCCTTTTGTTCCTTGGTGTCGGTTACGATATACATATCCGGGTACTCAGCCAGTACATCTATAATGCAGTCGGCATCCATAGGCTGGTACATACCCAAAATAGGCGTATTCATGAACTCATCATGTGTCAGCGCCCCGGCCTGTTTATCCTCCGAAAGTTCTTCGTCTTGTCCTAGCATTTTGCTCATATTCGCGGTCCATTCATGTCTGGCTACGGCTTTGCGATCCGATGTTAACATAAAGTCGATCTCAAATACACGTGTGCCTTTCTCGTAATTGGCAATCATCGCTTCATAGGCGTTGGTATATGGTTGATCACGAATGCTGCCCATCGCATGGGCGATTAATCTATAAGCGGTAAATCCGTCCCGTTGTTCCTCACTCTCGCTTTCATAGGCGAAAAAGAGTGTGCCCACGGTAACGATCAGTAGTATTAACACGGCGGCAATGCGTTTCATATAGCATTCACATCCTCAGTACCTTTTTGTTAGCTAACTACCCGAATTGATGAGGTGTAAAACAAAACAGCCGCCCGGAGGCGGCTGTTAAATGGTGGGTGCAGTTTGGGAATAAAGCACGGACCTCCACATACTCAGTCCTTTTGCTGTACACTCAACTCTTTCAAAAACGCAATCAGCGCCTCACGCCAAGGTCTCAGAGGTTCCAGACCGTTCGTTCGAATCGCCAGATGATCCATCACCGAGTATGCAGGACGGGGGGCTGGACGCGGAAACTGATCGCTTGTGCATGGCATAAGTTCGGCTGTCGGCTCGAACCCACTCTGCTTACCGGCCTCCTCTCTTATTGCCTGTGCAAACTCGTACCATGTGCAAGTTCCTGAATTGGAAGCATGATAGATACCATATTTTTCACTCGTAGAAAGAGTATGAATGAATCGGGCAAGATCCACGGTATAGGTAGGTGAACCTTGTTGGTCATGAACAACCTGCAGTTGAGGACGCTTCTCCATAAGTGCCAGCATGGTTTTGACAAAATTACTGCCATATATGCCAAACACCCATGATGTTCGAATGATAAACCATTGCGCACACAAACTTTGAACCAGTCGTTCCCCCGCAAGCTTGGACTTACCATACACACTCTGGGGATTGGTTACATCGTACTCTCGGTAAGGTGTACTCCCGCTCCCATCAAATACATAATCGGTACTGATATATACCAGTTTTGCTTTCACTATCTCGGCGGCAACCGCGATATTTCTAGTACCTGATGCATTGATTGCGTATGCTGTATCTTCATCTACCTCGGCCCGATCGACTGCCGTGTAAGCGGCGCAGTGAATAATGATGTGAGGTCGGAACGTTGTAATCATATCTGTGCACTGCTGTTGATCGGTAATATCCATCTGGTTTTTGTCACAGGCCAGTACTTGATGCCCCTCTGCTTGGAAGGTCTTCACCACATCATAACCCAGCTGTCCCGCCGAGCCAGTCACCATAACTCTATAGTTCATTGGGACGAATCACCCATCCGCTTACCGTACTGAAGCTGGACATAATCCTGATACGCGCCTGATTGAATTCTCGTCCACCAGTCTTGATGCTTCAGATACCACTGGATTGTCTCTCTGATCCCTGTCTCAAAGTTATATGCAGGTTGCCAACCGAGCTCTGTACGTATTTTGGTTGGATCTATACCGTATCGTCGATCATGTCCCAAGCGGTCCTGTACATGTTTGATCAAACTCGCTGGTTTGCCCAGTTGCTCCAAAACAGTCTGCACAATATACATATTAGTACGTTCGTTATTACCGCCAATGTTATATACCTCCCCCGATTGTCCATTGTGAATCACAAGATCAATCGCGCTACAGTGATCCTCGACATAAAGCCAGTCACGAATATTGAGCCCGTCACCATATACTGGAATGGCCTCATCATTCAATGCACGGGATATAATCAGCGGAATCAGTTTCTCCGGGAATTGAAAAGGTCCATAGTTATTAGAGCAGCGTGTAATATTTACAGGAAGTCCAAAGGTTTCATGATAGGCTCTTACGAGCAAATCCCCGCCAGCTTTACTAGCAGAGTAAGGACTGTTTGGCATCAAAGGTGTATCTTCAGTAAATAAACCTGTTGCACCTAGTGACCCATACACCTCATCCGTCGATACCTGAACAAATTTGGTAACTTGATACTTCTTTGCCGCATCCAGCAGTACCTGAGTACCCATCACATTGGTACGCACAAAGATATCCGGGGAAAGAATACTGCGATCCACATGAGATTCAGCAGCGAAATTCACAACCACATCGATGCCTTGGGAAAAAATAGCTTCCATCTGCTGTACATCTGCAATATCTGCTTTGATGAATGTATATTGAGGATTCGACTCTACCGTATGCAAATTCTCCAAATTCCCTGCATACGTTAATGCATCCACATTGATAATTTCATAACTCGGATGTTCACGAAGCATATATAGTACAAAGTTGCTGCCGATAAATCCGGCCCCACCCGTAACCAGTAGTTTCATGCTGTCTCTCTCCCTCTGCCTCCAGATATAAAGTATCTGAAAAGTCTGTTTAATTAGTCGAAGTTCAGTTCGGCATCTTTCAGTAAAGGATGCTTCTGGTCCTTCTCCGATAATATAGGTTTCGTCACAGGCCAATCAATGGCGAGCGCCGGATCGTTCCATAGAATTCCACGGTCATGTTCAGGCGAATAATAGGCGTCTACCTTATAAGTTACCTGGGAATGAGGCACCAAGGTGCAGAATCCATGAGCAAATCCCTGAGGAACAAGCAGTTGCCGCTGGTTGTACTCACTTAGAATGACACTTTTCCATTGTCCAAAGGTTGGGGAAGATTTCCGCACATCCACAATCACATCATATATAGCCCCAGATATAACCCTCACCAGTTTAGTCTGTGCTTTGGGATGAAGCTGATAATGAAGCCCACGCAGAACTCCTGCTTCAGCTGACAAGGATTGATTGTCCTGAATAAAGACGTGTTGTATTCCCTGTTCATGCAGAACCTGCTCATTATAACTCTCCATAAAATATCCACGGTGATCACCATATACCTTGGGTTCCAATATGGCTGCGCCATCCATAAACAGCGGAATTACCTTCAATGATATCCCTCCGTTTTGCTGTTGACATCATTTCTTCATATTGACTATGTATATGTAAAGTGGCGGGTATGTGTTTGTTCATTGGCCTGTATAACCCTCATATTTACTCTTCCATAAAATAAATTAAAGCCCAGCCGCGATATCATTCTTCGGCTGGACTTCAAGGGTATGCGGTAAACCATTTATTGATCTTTTACGACCTGTTCCAAATACTTTAAGAGATCTTTCCGTAGATCCGGGCGCTGCAATGCGTAGTGAATCGATGTCTCAATAAAGCCCAACTTCTCGCCAACATCATGACGCAGTCCGTCAAAATGATATGCGAGAATCTGCCGCTGTTCATTCAATCGGGACAAGGCATCCGTAAGTTGAATTTCTCCCCCTACACCAGCAGATTGTTGACCTAGTATCTCAAAGATATCCGGTGTAAGAATATAACGTCCCATAATAGCCAGGTTGGAGGGAGAGTCTTCGGTCTTTGGTTTCTCAATTAAGCGGCGGGCGCGAAAGACACGATCATCGGTAGGGGTCAGCAACTCTCCGTCCACTATCCCATAGCGGGATACCTCGGACCAATCAACAGGCTGTACACCAACAACCGGAGATTGCAGTTCATCGTAGACATCGATCATCTGCCTCAGGCAGGGATGTTCCGCTTCCACAATATCGTCCCCTAACAGGACAGCAAAAGGCTCGTTGCCGATAAACTTGCGGGCGCACCAGATCGCGTGACCAAGTCCCTTCGGTTCCTTTTGACGGATATAATGGATATCTGCCATCTCGGAGGGTTTGCGTACTTCGTTAAGCAAGTCCCACTTCTGTTTTTCCGCCAGATTCTGCTCCAGCTCAAAAGAATAATCGAAGTGATCTTCAATGGCCCGCTTCCCTTTACCTGTCACAATAATGATATCTTCAATGCCTGAAGCTACGGCTTCTTCAATAATGTACTGGATCGTTGGCTTGTCCACGATGGGCAGCATTTCCTTAGGCATCGCCTTGGTGGCAGGCAGAAACCGGGTACCCAGCCCTGCGGCTGGAATAATCGCTTTGCGAATACGCACACGAACCCACTCCTTTTGCTAGATACATATTTTCATATATTTAATGCTTCTGAGTGCTACGATGTTTGGACTCCATTATACCATCAACAATTCTCGAATATCCTGTTCGGATAAAGTCGTCGATCCCCCGTCTCCCGGTTCGATTACTTCGGCAATCAAGTCCTTCTTCCGCTGCTGGAGTTCCAAAATCTTCTCTTCGATTGTACCTTCGGTAACCAGACGGATGACTTGCACCACTTGTTTCTGTCCCATGCGATGGGCACGGCCAATTGCCTGTTCTTCCACGGCGGGATTCCACCATAGATCATATAATATAACGGTATCTGCCCCTGTTAAGTTTAGTCCGGTACCTCCAGCTTTAAGGGAGATTAAGAACAGTTCAGCTTCACCCTCATTAAATCTGTGACACATCTCGACACGGCTCTGTGCAGGGGTCTGACCATCGAGGTAGAAAAGATTCCTTCCCTGTGCCGCGAGGGTCTGACGAATCAGGTTCAACATGCTCGCAAATTGGGAGAAGATGAGAATTCGTTTTCCTGCAGCCAAACAATCCTCGACCGTTTCAAGCAACTGTTCCATTTTCCCGGAATCGCCTTGATATCCTTCAACAAAGAGGGCCGGATGACAACACAACTGACGCAAACGGGTAATGCCTGCCAGAATTTTGATGCGATTCTTCTGGAATCCGTTATCCTCCATGTCCTTCGATGCTTCATCCTGAAGTTGGGAAAGGTATGCAGCGTACAGTTTTTTCTGTTCAACCGTAAGCTCTGACCGCTGTACCGTTTCAATTCGATCAGGCAATTCTTCCAACACATCCTTCTTCAGGCGGCGCAGAATAAACGGACGCACCATCCGCGAGATCCGTTCCGGAGGAAGGTCGCGGAATCTTCTGTAACTTGGAAATAACCCAGGGAATACCGCTTCAAAAATGGACCACAATTCATCCAGCGAGTTCTCTACAGGCGTTCCTGTGAGTGCAAAACGACGCGGGGCCTGAATTTGTTTCACTGCCTGCGCGGTCTGGGAAGAAGCATTTTTGATTGCCTGAGCTTCATCCAGAATAAGCGTATGGAAGGTTCGGCCCAGGTAGGTGTCCAAATCCCGTCGCAACAGAGGATACGACGTCACAATTACATCTGCCTCGTCCATGCCAGAAAGCATATTGGCTCGCTCTTCTTTCTGACCTGCGGCAATCAGGACATTCAGATGCGGGGCGAACCGCGCAAACTCATTAGCCCAGTTGTAAGTCAGCGAGGCAGGCGCCACGACAAGTACCGGAGGATGAATGACCCTCGTTCGGATCGTCAGTCCATCCTGCTGCATCGTGGACCATAGGCCATCCGTATTCACTGAAGCCATCTTATCCAATGGGAGCCCATTTTTGGGATCGATGTTGAAAGTCGCCAACGTTTCACCGCCCCGTAATGATCCGCTCTCCCGGTATTTATCACCGCCCGTATGGTCAATGTTGTACTCAGGCTTCTCCTGAAGCACTGCTGTGATATAGGCGATGCTTTGCAACGTTTTGCCAAGTCCCATATCATCCGCCAGAATGCCGCCAAAACGATAATAAGCGAGGGTACGCAGCCACTGGTATCCGCTGTTCTGATAATCCCGCAGGATGGGGCTCAGCGCTTTTGGCAATGCAAAATCCATCCGTTCGGGATCTCGCAGATCATCAAGGAAACGTTTCAGGGAGCCTCCCCACTTCACATGACCGGAAACCTCATCCCTGCCTGGCAATTGTAACGCCCGAACAGCTGGCAGCCGGATATGGCTGCCTTTGATGTCATCTGCACCCAGCCCAAGTGAATCGGCCATGTGAGCGAAACTGTCTGCACCTTCATTTTCAAGTGAGAGAAAGACACCACTCTTGAGACGGAAATATGGTTTCTTTTCCACAATACGGCGCATGAGTTCCTGAAGTTCCTGCTCGTCCACACCTTCCATCTCAAATGAAATCTCCAGCCAGTCCAATCCTCTTCCTAGATCTGCTCGTACTTTCGGCGGTGTTGGATAGGATTGCACCATCGCTTTCACGGCGTTTGGCATATAGATATCTACCTGTTTCTCAAGCTCAGGCAGCAGATGATACATGACATCATAGATGGCATCTTCCCGTTCACTCGCCCAGACGCTACCATCACGTTCCAGGAAAGACCGATCAAGCCGTTCAATCAGATTCCGCTCTTTGTATCGATCACGCACCAAAATAACCTTTTTCTCTTCTTCATCTATCAGGTACTCTGCAAGTGGATTAATAACCATGACCTCATAGTCGAATTCCAGACGCGCTGTAATACGTTCACGATAGAAGTCGATGTACAGCTTCGGTGAAAGTTCCGGTTCCGCGATCTGTTCACGCACCTGTGAATCAATGGACAGATGTCCAAGCGTACGCAGTTCTGGTACGACATGCTGTACGAATTCATCCACCTGCTGGGTCGAAATATCAATGCTTTCCTTGATCCCATATGAGGTAAGTGCCGCGCTCAAGTCCTCCAGACTTCGCATCTGCATCGGCTCCAACATGTGCAACTGCCCTTCCACCACAGCGGCATCATAAGCAGGGAGAAGAATCAGCTCACGCAGTCCAGAAATTTCAAGCTGATATCCTTCATTCGCTCCCTGGGCGATCCGGTAAAATAAAGGAAGTACCCCCTCACCCAGTGTGAGTGGTCCATTGGCAAATCCCGTGCCCTCCATCCGGCTGTCAGCCTGTAGCAACAATTCCAGCAATGGCTTCCATACGAGAGGAGCAATCAATATATCCCGTCCGTCCGAAGCTCCCAGATAACCGGAGATGGATTGGCGATAGGCCTCCTCACTCTGTCTCATTCGAATAAGCATCGAGAGAATGGCCTGATCCTGCGGAGTGAAAACATGCATCAATGGATCATAGTGGAACAGCTTGGTAAATGACATGGGCTCGCCCTTCTCGATACAGTTCAGGAATTGCTTCACTTTCTGCACCACATACAGACGTTTGTTACCCACTTTCAACTCAAGAGCAAGTTTCCCACCACCCTTGTGAACCTGTGTCAGCTTACATATAAACTGAACCTGCAATTCTTCCCGCAGGGAGGAACGGCTGACAGGGGCCGTGTATTTACGATCATTTCCATGCAGCGGTCTCCGATCCTTGGCAAACATGGACAGAATCTGATCCGCCGTACGGTAAGAAGGTTTATCTGCCGAGCGGCCCCACCCCGAAGCTGAGCTTGGGCGACCTGCCTGGGTGAATGGAGACGCCGTGGGTTTCGAAGCAGTATTAAGCTGCTGGGCGGAATTGGCAGACGAATCAGGACGCTCCCAATGACTCTCTTCGACCAGTGTACCCACTCTGGAAAGAGTGCCTGGACCAGAGGTAGTGTCCCGCCTGGAATCGAATTGAGATGATTCTTTCCTTATCCCGTCATCAGCCTTTCCGGCTTTCTTTCCCTCCTCATTGTTCGCTGAGTGGTCTCCCAGTTCTTCCGCACGTTCGTGGATCGCCATCAGAACTGCAGCGACATGTTTGCAATAGTCATAATAATTTCCATAAGCGGGACAGTTGCAATAAGCTTCAATCTCGCCCGTTTCATCCAGATCCACCGTTACTTTATATCTTTTGGTGCCTCGGACTACAGCATTGTAATGACACTCATCCTCACTGACCACCAGATTGGTCACCCTGCCAGACAGGTTGTAATCTTCTCCCCGCTTAAATGCCGTGACTCCGCACAGCAATTTGATATCCATCATGGTGAATGGCGCCACGTGTTCCGCCTCCTTATGCACACTGACTGGTCGCTGACCGCTACAGTTCAGGCTCGTTTGATGCTTTCAATATTTCACGTTCCCTTTATAGAAAAAACCCCAAGAGCTCCTTGAAGCAGAGTTTGGGGTTCCTTCATGCTTGTAACTGTTGTTGTACCATACAATCGTTATTTCACCAATTGACCACGTGTAACGCCCAGTTGGTTTGTTGCTTTGAGTGTTTTCCAAACTTGTGTACCACTGATCTCGCCGCGCAGTGCACGGTTGTACAGATCGATAACTTCGCGTACCTGCTCCGGTGTCTCTTCCAGGAATTCCACACGGTAACGGGATACACCCAGATCCATAAAGTTGGTCAGATACTCGGCACCAGACTGTTCCACTGCATTGTACACCGTATTACGGCAACCTTCGTCCACACGTACCGGGTGGGACATGCCGATCCGGTCTTGCAGGGATGCACGCTGTTCCTCACAAGGACGGCCGCAGTTCGTGAAGTCCGTTCCTTCACTCATGAACGTACAATACACACAGTGCTCGGTATGGAACATCGGCAGATGCTGATGGATAACCACTTCGGTCTGACTTGTACGGGAGTGGCCCAGCAAATCAACCATTTGTTGAATGTTCAGGTCATAGGATGGCGTGATCCAGTCACATCCTGCTTCCAGGAACAATTCAACTGTCTTGTGATTAGCGATGTTTAATGAGAAGTCGCCGATCAGTTCCGGGTGCTTCGCATCCGGGTTTTCCATCCGGTGGCGCAGGTAGAAGTACAGTGCGCCTGTATTACGAACCAATACCGCATCCGGCTTCAGACGCAGGATGTTGTTATGATATCCGTTCTCCCCAGGCATATGAATACGCGGTGTTGCCAACGCGATCTTGCGACCAGCGGCATGCACAGCTTCCACGGCTGCCGGGAACTGCTTGATGAACTCGAAGTCGGCATAGATCATACCGATTCCCGCTTCAATCGCTGCCTCCACTTGTGGCAAGCTGCGGCAGAGCGCGGTCAGTTCTGCTTGACCGCGAGCGACTGGCGATGCCGGTTTAACCGAATCGCCGTACACATCTACCGCTCGTTTCACGTAGACAGGCGGTTTAGGACGTTCACCCGCGAGTTGTTCTACCGCCTGACGGCGAATGTTGTTCAACTCGCGCATTGGGATGATAACGTCACCGTGTAGATTGACGTCCATTCCTTCCAACTGGAACACGGTGCCTCCCAGACGTCCGAACTGCTCCTCGAGCAATTCATGCGTCATTGGACGCTTCTGGGCGATATCCAATTCCATCTCGGAATCAATACGGACGGTCGTGCCTTTCTGCACGTCTGTCCACCAGGTGCTAAGCGGCTGCCCCGGGCTGCCGATGACCTTCACCTTCACCGGGAATACACGGAACGGTTTCTCGGTCTCAAAGCTTTGACGCAGACGTTTGTCCAGCGCCGGGTCATTCGTTTTCCACACTTTGTCGCCAACTTTCACGCGGCGCAGATCCACGTCACTGCGGCCTGGCACAACGTCAACGATCCAGCCCTCTTCGGCTTCGCCTTCGAGTTTTACACCTTTGCGACGTACATCGTATACCCGTCCGCCTTCTTCCTTCTTCGTTGGGTCTCCAGCGTCAAATACGATCCCGTCTCCACGTTTCACGGGTGCATCCAGCTTCAGGACCACACCATCGCGCAACACTTGATCTACACGACCAAGGTAGACACCACGGCTTTTCGGGAACGTTCCATCCACCAGTTCTTTGTTGTTTGTACCGCTCAGGAAACCATGCGTGAATCCACGGGAGAAGCTTTGCTGCAATTCGCGTACTTCTTCCTTGCTTGGCGGTGTGTTATCTCCATCAAAATAACGGTCAATCGCTTTACGATATTTGCTTACTACGTTGGCTACGTATTCTGGCGTTTTGAGACGTCCTTCAATTTTGAAAGAAGTTACTCCTGCTTCGATCAGTTCCGGCATCAGGTCAATCGCTGCCAGATCTTTCGGAGACAACAGATAAGCTACATCACCCATCGGTTTGTGCACCCCATCCACCATCAGGTCATATGGAAGACGACAAGCTTGTGCGCACTCTCCACGGTTCGCCGAACGTCCTCCCCACATTTCGGAAGTCAGACACTGCCCCGAGTAGGATACACACAGCGCACCATGCACAAATACTTCCATTGGAAGCTTCGCTTGCTCACCGATCTTCTGGATCTGCTTCAGGTTGTTCTCCCGTCCCAGAACGACACGTTCCATATCAAAAGGCTTCGTAAACTCGACCGCTTCCGGGGACGTAATCGTCATCTGTGTTGAACCGTGAATCGGGAAATCCGGCGAGATTTCGCGGATCATCTTCACCAAACCCAAATCCTGAACAATTACAGCGTCCACACCTGCATCGACACAAGCGTCAATCAGTTCTTTTGCATCCGTCAATTCATTTTCAAAAATCAATATATTAAAGGTCAAAAAACCTTTTACGCCATAACTGTGCAAAAACGCCATTATCTCCGGCAGCTCGTCCATACGGAAATTGTTCGCCCGTGCCCGTGCATTAAACTTTTCGACTCCGAAGAAAATTGCATCTGCGCCATTGGCTACCGCCGAACGCATACAATCCCAGTCACCAGCAGGTGCCAGAAGTTCAACGTCTTCTCTTCGTATTGTTGCTGTTTTCATGTATATCCTCCCCATAACCGGCTATCCGCCGGATTTCATCCCTATATCCTTAAACGCCTGAACATACCAAGCCTAAGACTGCACCTTATCGGGTACACCTGCATTGTCACGGTATTACAATATCTATCTATTATGTCTGTATTGCCTGAACTCCAAGCTTACAGTCATTCATAATCATCAGATCAGCAGTCATAACTCCTGAACTAGTATAGTGTACCACTTCTGCACCGACTCTTCTACGTTTTCCTGAAAAAACCGTTTACCATTTTCATTTCCATTAAGATTTACACTAGACACTCCGATTGCAGTACCAGTGTAAATATTAAATTTATCTTATACAGTAAACAAATAAGCCGGAAGGTCTTTTGACCCTCCGGCTCCACTAATATTATTTAATAAAAGTAAATGAGTTCACTGCTTTTTCCAAGGCTGCCGCCTGAACTTCTGTTTTGTTGGCATCATTCAGCCCACTTGTGATCGTATAGGTTGTTCCGTCCTTCTCAAACACGATCTGGCGACCTGCATACGGCACGCCTTTGTCCAGCTCATGATACGTAAAGGAAAATGCAGGCACACCCGCAAAGATCAGCTCTTCACTGCGAAGCAGCTGGAAGTTCTTACGGGTTTTGGTGGCTTCGGCATAAGCTTCTCTCAATTGGCTGACCGTCATCTCGATCGACTTGTCTTCGCTCGCCGCAATGGAGAATTCACCGCCCGTAAAGGTGTACACCACAGGTGAATATTCGAATCGATCACTGTACGGTGCCCAGTAACGCGGAATATCTACACTGTAATGATAACGTTTGGACGTACGTGTAAGTGTCTTCGTTTTGTCTGTCAAATACGGATCTTCATCCAGCTGACCAAAATTATCGGCAACCGTATCAAAATCAATCTCCACACTCTTCATAATCCGTTCAAACCATGCCCGATCTGCAAGCTGCTCCTCAGGGAACGTATACTCTGCATAATATCGATACCCATTCTTCTGCAAAAGAACATCGAACTCGGTCTGCCAGCCCCCGCCAAAGTTATAACGGAACTCATTCACCTCGGCAGTCTCTCCTGAGATGTCCATCGTATACGAGCCAATTGGCTCATAACTCTCTGGTGTAAATGTCTCGCGCATCCACTTATCCAGTTGGCCGCTCCAGTCTTTTACCGTTGTACCTGCCTTCGCCGAAGTGACACGCCATTGCAGATACGCACCATCCTTGGCTTCATAGATCATCTGATTGTTGTCAATCGACCAGCCGGCAGGAATCTTCAACTCAATACCATAGTCATCGTTCCACGCGGAGCGCATGCCATTATCTACGGTGGACAGATCCTTGATCGTTCGATCCGATTCCGCATAGGTTGGCTGGAATGAATTGAGTAGCGCTGCACGTTTGCCCAGATCTTTATAATTCAGGGCTTCGTAATCCGCGAGGTACACATCATATTGACGGCCTTCGCTCAGATACTGACGCATCTCCCATAACATGCCGTCTACATCTTTCACGATAATCCGTGCATAAGGCGTTTTGCCTTTCGACACCGCTTCACGATCCAACACCGTATCTCCCGATTGTTTGGCCTCCTGGACGAGTTGCTGCAACAAATCATCCGCATCCAGAGCCACATCCTGATCGCTGACATACACTTCAAGATAATAACTGTTGTCCGCAGCGCCAAAAGTCATCATGCGCTCCTGCTCACCGGTCTGAAAAACCATAAGGTCTGCCGGGTAGTTAATAGACCAACCGTAAAAACTGTTGCCGATTCTGGTTTTGCCTTCATCCGGATGAATGCCATCCTCGTCATCCACCGAATCATCGGTTTGCAACAGACGAATGACCATTTCTCCGGAGCTGGTTGGAGCTAGCGTCGCTCCGATACCGGCAGCAACCGGACGAAGTGGAACCATAAGTACGCCATTCACCATCTTGGGAGCGGCACCCATCTCATGTTTCGCACCATCCACCCAGGCAATTGAACTGCCAATCGTTAGGGTAACCGTGTGCGGACCTTCCTTGATTTTGACGACATCATTTTTCTCCAGCCGGATTTCACTGCCAAATGCTTTCTTGAACACACCAACAGGCACCATCGTAACACCCTTGAACTTGTAAGGTTTGGCTATGGCCTGCTTATCGCCGTTAATGTAGGCGCTCGTGCTCCCCGCTTTGACACGTAGTTCACTTGTCGTCAGATCAGATGCCCATACAGGCAATGCCGCGCCAATGGTCAGCATCCCGGTTAATACACCTGTGCTTAGCACACGTATCCATGACTTTTTCATTCCGTTCTTTCGTCCTCTCTCCATCCGGGCTGATCGCCGGGCTTTATTGTTCTTCATCTGCAAGGAACTCTTCATCTTCCTCGTCTACGATGTCTGCGCGATCAGCAAGCACCAACGTGCGGGTAACGATATCGCCATCCGTTTGCATCAACAGCTTTACCTTTTGCCCAGGCGGATACTTTTTGAGCAACTCATTGATATCCACTACTGAAGAGACACGTGTGCCCGCGACACTGTAAAGGACATCGCCCTCTTTGATTTTGGCTTTCTTGGCTTCAGGAGACAGTACGCCTGTAATCGTTAAGGGATCATCTGTAGGCAGGCCCACAATCGCAGACCAGCTTTCTTCCAGCTGCAGTCCCAGACTTGCACGTTTTATTTTGCCATATTTAAAAAACTGATCGATGATATATTGAACGGTATCCACTGGAATCGAAAACCCCAAACTTTCTACGCCGACCGCAGAAAATTTCATGGAGTTGATACCAACCACTTCACCCTTCAGGTTGACCAGCGGTCCTCCGCTATTTCCTGGGTTAATGGCCGTGTCGGTCTGAATCAGCCGGTAGGTCGCCTCAACACCACGATTCAAGCCGCTAATTACCCCTACCGTTGCCGAGTTGCGCAAAGAAAAGGAAATCGGCGTACCCAAGGCAATCACCGTTTCTCCAACAGTAGTTTGTGAAGCTTTGGCAAAGCTCGCCGGTTTGAGTGATTTGGCATTGATTTTGATTAGAGCCAGATCACTTAGTGCATCACTGTATGTTTTCGTAATTTTGTATGTATTGCCATCCGTCGTTACGACCACGGGGTTCGTTAATCCGTCGACCACGTGAGCATTCGTTACAATCCATCCGTTCGACCGGATAATGACACCTGTACCATGTGCAAGATTATAACGGTCGTCTGATGTTGCACCGTCCTGCGCTTCGGTAGATTTCCCAATAATGCCTACGACCGAAGGAGATACCTTTTCGATCACTTTGGGAATGGCTTCACTTCCCTTGTACGTGTACGTTCCGGATTTGGCATCATATTGTCCACTTCCACCAACTGCCTTGAGCAGATCCTTGGTGTTCACATAGACTTGACCGTCTACCACTTTCGCTTGCATCGCCGCTTTGGATTCAGCTGCACCGGCCGTTGCCGCTACACTAATCGAGAGTACAGCAGCCATCAGTATGGCTATCCCCTTTTTACCCAACACGCTCATATTCTCACCTGACCCTCTCTATACATCCTTCTTGCGCGACTCGACATCGGATTCATCGCTGAATCTATTCTCTTTTTCTCTCATCTGCAATTCCGGTATCCCTCAATGTATCATACAGAATCTGGATATACAATTGTTTTAAGTCCTATTTTAGTAGAGAAGATAGAATCTTGTTCAATCGTTTCAGTATAAATGAAAAAAACACCCTCCATGTCTCTCTGGAAAGTGTTCGTCTGTACCTCTTTTAGAGGTTGTTCAAAAAGTCCGCTTTTGATTACCAAGGATGCCTAGTGGCATCATCAGCATCGAATATGGAATTCAGCCGAAATAAGCGGGAGGCTTACGAAGTATGTTTCTTTTCGAAACATTGTAGTTGCTCACGTAGTTTTCCCTACGCTCCGCTACTCCATTTCTAGCTTCATCCCATCTTCTCGGTACTGAAAACCGATCTTTTTGAACTTGCACTATTGGCTTAAATTACATTTAAATTCTGCGGCATTCCTACTGAGCAAACCAACCCGTTATCATCGCATAGTCTGTCATCAGAAATACCAGTAGGCTGACTACTGCAAATCCGATCGCAAACAGATTCTTCTTCGGTGCCCGAAGAAGCCGAACCACTCCGATGAAAATCAGGATCGTAAATAAGATGACAAAAATATCAAATGCATTAAAATTCGATGTACTCGCCGTGGCAGCTTCTGCAAACAGCATGGATAGACAGACCTCCTTACCATAGTTGAACAGCTAACGCATACCCTAATATCTTCCTCTATGTTATCTGTACCCTGCTTGTAATGCAAGCCCTATCATCCATAAAAATGAAAAAAATCCAATTTGGCTGAATATTCCTGTAATGCTCGTCATCATGCATATGTAAACACTTTCACGAAATAACCTTAGTCCGAGAAAAATACTGTGCATAACTCAAAATGAAAAACCCTTCTTCTCGGAAGCAGAGCACATCAGATCATAATCCAACGTCTCAACCTTTTCGAAAAGAAGGGCCAATACTGCCACTTCATATTGATATAACTACTGGTAGAGGACCTTAGTCCACCAATTGCAGTGCCTTGCTCCGCTCGGTATCCCGCTCCAGAACCGGCTTCAAGTACTTGCCTGTATAGGAAGCTTCCACTTTGATGATATCCTCAGGTGTTCCAGTTGCAACAATGGTACCTCCACCGCTACCGCCTTCTGGACCCAGATCAACAACATAGTCTGCCGTTTTGATCACATCCAGGTTATGCTCGATCACCAACACCGATTCCCCGGAATCAACCAGACGGTGTAGTACGTTCAGCAAACGGTCGATATCATCGACATGCAAACCCGTAGTCGGCTCATCGAGGATGTAGATGGTTTTCCCCGTACTGCGACGATACAGCTCGGAAGCAAGCTTCACACGCTGGGCTTCACCACCAGACAATGTGGTTGCAGGTTGCCCCAGATTGATATAACCCAGACCCACATCCATCAGTGTCTGCATTTTGCGATGGATCTTCGGAATGTTCTCGAAGAATTGGGTTGCATCTTCAACCGTCATTTCCAGTACATCGGAAATATTTCTGTTTTTATATTTCACTTCAAGCGTTTCCCGATTGTATCGTTTGCCTTTGCAGACTTCACAAGGAACATAAACGTCCGGCAAGAAGTGCATCTCAATCTTGATAATACCGTCTCCACGGCAGGCTTCACAACGTCCACCTTTGATATTAAAACTGAATCGGCCTTTCTTGTATCCACGTACTTTGGCTTCGTTCGTCTGAGCAAACAGATCCCGGATATCATCAAAGACACCTGTATACGTAGCCGGGTTGGAACGTGGTGTCCGCCCGATTGGCGACTGGTCAATATCGATAACTTTATCGATATGCTCCAAACCACGAATTTCTTTATGCTGACCCGGACGTACCCGAGCACGGTTCAGATCACGTGCCAGCGTTTTGTAGAGGATCTCATTAATCAATGTGGATTTACCTGAGCCAGACACACCCGTTACCGCAGTAAATACACCCACTGGAATCTTCACGTTCAGATTCTTGAGGTTATTTTCTTTGGCTCCACGTACTTCCAACCAACGGTCTCCTACACTTCTACGTTCTGCACGAATAGGAATGAATTTGCGACCACTCAGATATTGACCGGTTAATGAGTTCTCATCATTCATGATCTCTTGCGGTGTACCCTGAGACATAATGGTACCTCCGTGGATACCTGCACCCGGGCCAATATCAATAATATAGTCGGCAGCCATCATCGTGTCCTCATCATGTTCAACCACGATCAATGTGTTACCAATATCCCGCATATGCGCAAGGGTTGAGATCAGGCGGTCATTATCCCGTTGATGCAGACCGATACTTGGCTCATCCAGAATATACAGCACACCCATCAGGCTGGAACCAATCTGTGTAGCCAGTCTGATCCGCTGGGCTTCCCCACCGGACAATGTTCCGGCAGCACGACTCAGTGTAAGGTAATCCAGACCGACATTCACGAGGAAGCCTAGACGGCTGTTGATTTCTTTCAGAATAAGTTTGGCAATTGTCTGCTCTTTCTCACTCAATTCCAATGAATCGAAGAATCGGCCAGCTTCACCAATGGACAAACTAGTCACATACGCCATGTTGTGATCATTGATCGTAACCGCAAGACTCTCGCGTTTCAGACGCTGACCTTTACAGGTACCACAAGGCTTCGCACTCATATAACCTTCGATGAATTCACGGATACCTTCAGATGCTGTATCACGATAACGACGCTCCAGATTATTCACGATACCTTCGAAGGTAACCAGTGCTTCCTTGCGTTGTCCAAAATCATTCTCATACCGGAAACGAATTTTCTCCGTACCTGTACCCTGCAACAACTTGTTCATCTGCTCAGCTGGCAGATCTTCGACAGGTACATTTTGCGGAATGTTGAAGTGCTCACATACTGACTTCAGGAACTGCGGATAATAGGTGGATGTACCACCTGTCCAAGCATCAAAAGCTCCATCTTCGATGGTCTTAGTCCGATCCGGTACGAGCAGATCAGGGTCAACGATCATTTTGACACCTAACCCATCACAATCTGGGCAAGCGCCGAAGGGACTGTTGAATGAGAACATCCGTGGTGCAAGCTCTTCAATACTGAATCCGCACACCGGGCAGGCAAAGTTGGAACTAAAGCGCAGCTCTTCTTCGCCCATAATGTCCACTAGTAGTTGTCCACCGGACAAATTAAGTGCTGTTTCAATAGAGTCGGCCAGCCGCGCCTGTACATCATCTTTAACAACGATCCGGTCAACAACCACTTCAATCGTATGCTTTTTGTTTTTCTCCAATTGAATATCTTCTGACAGGTCACGCAATTCCCCGTTCACTCGTACACGGACAAAGCCCTGCTTGGATACATCGGCAAATACACTTTTGTGCTCGCCCTTACGGCCTGAGATAATCGGTGCCAATATTTGTAGCCGTGTACGCTCTGGATATTGCATAATGCGGTCAACCATTTGTTCTACGGTCTGGGAACTGATCTCCACGCCATGGTCCGGACAATGTGGATGGCCCACACGCGCAAATAACAGACGCAGATAATCATAAATTTCGGTCACAGTTCCAACTGTGGAACGTGGGTTACGGCTTGTTGTTTTCTGATCTATTGAAATGGCAGGAGATAATCCTTCGATGGAATCCACATCCGGTTTCTCCATCTGTCCCAGAAACTGCCTTGCGTAAGCTGACAATGATTCGACATAACGCCGCTGTCCTTCGGCATAGATCGTGTCAAAAGCCAGCGAGGACTTGCCTGAGCCACTCAGACCGGTCAATACAACAAAGCGGTCACGCGGGATGGTAATGTCGATATTTTTCAGGTTATGCGCTCGTGCGCCTTTAATGACAATATTATCGCTCGCCAATAGTATTCATCCTCTCAGTGTGTTAATCCAAACCTTTAAAGGCTTTTCGATCCCTCCCAAACCCTCCCTTCCAAGGGAGGGCCCCAGAGGGCGCAGCCCTCTGGACACCCGAAACAAGCAGTGCAACGGTGAGGGGTCGGGTCTTGCTATGTGAAGGGTGGTCGTGTGCCCGCGGCTCCACATAAGGTTCCGGCTCATTGCCGGGACCTTATGTGGCCGCTCTACTGCGAGGTGACGCTCTCGGCTTCGCCACGTTCGTGACAAGTCGCCATTGCCTTCGGCTCGGCTCCAAGGTCAACACCGGGACGCTCTCGGCTTCGCCACGTTCGCGACAAGTCGCCATTGCCTTCGGCTCGGCTCCAAGGTCAACACCGGGACGCTCTCGGCTTCGCCACGTTCGTGACAGGTCGCCATTGCCTTCGGCTCGGCTCCAAGGTCAACACCGGGACGCTCTCGGCTTCGCCACGTTCGCGACAAGGTCGCCATTGCCTTTGGCTCGGCTCCAAGGTCAACACCGGGGCGCTCTCGGCTTCGCCTTGGTCGCGATAGGTCGCCATTGCCTTCGGCTCGGCTCCAAGGTCAATACCGTGACGCTCTCGGCTCTCAGGGGGGACACGACTCCCAATTGCTTTCCTATAAACCTTTTAACCAATTTCAACATTTCTATCAGTATAGACCCGAATTCAAGATTTCAACATCTCTTATTATCGGTAGATATCAATGATTTCCTTACTCAACAAGAGAACGGCCAATTGGCCGTTCTCTTGTTACAGATCCATCTTTACGGGAGCATATGAATGAGCTGTATCTTATTCAGCGCGAAGTTCCAGCAACGCATCGCGAAGCTCGGCAGCACGCTCAAACTGCAGGTTTTTGGCTGCATCTTTCATCTCTACCTCTAAGCGCTGAATAAGCGCCTGGCGATCTTTCTTCGACATCTTCTCGGCTGCGCCTGTGAGATAGTCTTTCTTGGATTCGGCAACTTTGGTTGCCTCAATCACGTCACGCACTTTTTTGCGAATCGTCTGTGGTGTAATGCCATGTTTCTCGTTGTACGCCATCTGAATTTCACGACGGCGTTCGGTTTCCTTTATCGCTTTATCCATCGAATCCGTCACTTTGTCACCGTATAGAATAACCCGACCCTCGCTGTTCCGTGCGGCACGACCAATCGTTTGGATCAGTGAGCGTTCGGAACGTAGGAATCCTTCCTTATCGGCATCCAAAATAGCGACGAGGGAAACTTCGGGCAGATCGAGACCTTCCCGGAGCAAGTTGATTCCGATTAGCACATGGAAAACGCCCAACCTTAAATCACGTAAAATCGCCATCCGTTCCAACGTTTTGATCTCGGAGTGCAGATAACGAACCTTGATTCCAACTTCCTTCAGATAATCTGTCAGGTCCTCGGACATCTTCTTCGTTAATGTTGTAATCAACACACGCTCGTCTTTGGCAATCCGGTCATTAATCTCACCAATCAAGTCATCAATCTGTCCCTTCGTTGGACGCAGTTCAATGATTGGATCGAGCAGTCCGGTTGGACGAATAATCTGTTGCACCATCGTATCGGTGTGCTCGATCTCATACGGACCCGGTGTGGCCGATACATAGATAATCTGATCCATCTTGCCCTCGAACTCATCGAATTTGAGTGGACGATTATCCAATGCTGACGGCAGTCGGAAACCATGTTCAACCAATACCGTCTTCCGCGCCTGGTCACCATTGTACATCGCACGGATCTGTGGCAGAGTCACGTGAGACTCATCGACCACAATCAACATGTCATCCGGGAAGTAATCCATCAATGTGTATGGGGTATCGCCGCGTTCTCGGAAAGTCAGTGGACCGGAATAGTTCTCAATCCCCGAACAGAATCCAACTTCCTTCATCATCTCGATATCATACCGTGTGCGCTGCTCCAGTCGCTGAGCCTCCAGCAGTTTCCCCTGTTCACGCAACACTTCAAGACGCTCCTCCAGTTCACGCTCAATGTTCACCAGCGCAACCTTCATCGTCTCTTCTTGCGTTACGAAGTGAGACGCCGGGAAGATGGCAATATGTTCACGTTCACCAATCAGTTCTCCGGTTAACACATCAATCTCCGTAATTTTCTCGATCTCATCACCAAACAATTCAACCCGAATTGCATGTTCGCCCTTGGAGGCAGGGAAAATCTCAACAACATCCCCACGAACACGGAACGTACCCCGTACAAAGTTAATATCGTTCCGCTGATACTGGATCTCTACCAGACGAGACAAAATCTGATTGCGTGGTTTCTCCATGCCTACCCGAAGTGACAGCAACATGCTTGAATACGAGTGCGGTGAACCCAAACCATAAATGCAGGAAACACTCGCTACAATGATGACGTCCCTGCGCTCAAACAACGAACTTGTCGCTGCGTGCCGCAGTTTGTCGATCTCTTCATTAATACTTGAATCCTTCTCGATATACGTATCGGAGGACGGGATATATGCTTCTGGCTGAAAATAATCGTAATAACTAACGAAATACTCAACCATGTTATTAGGAAAAAAATCTTTAAACTCACTTGCAAGCTGCGCTGCCAACGTTTTGTTGTGTGCAATAATCAGCGTCGGACGTTGCAGTTGGGCTATCGTCTGGGCTATCGTAAACGTCTTACCCGTACCCGTTGCACCCAGCAGTGTCTGGTACCTCTTCCCCTCCTGAACACCCTTCACCAATTCTTTAATGGCTGCCGGCTGATCACCTTGGGGAGAAAACTCTGACTCGATTTCGAACGTTTTGTCGCTCATTATAATATCGCTCATTGCCGTATCTCACCCTATCGTCTAAAATAATAGTCACTATATATTGTCGAAGTTCCCCGAATTTTCATATGGGAAAACTTATAGTAATAGGAATATTTGTTCCCGTTTAATTATACCTCGTTCGTTTTAGTGATGCAAACGTGAAATGAAGATAGGAGTGGGTTAATTTATGGATATTGCGACACTTATCGGTATTATTGCCGGAATTGCCGCAGTCATTAGCGGTTTTTTGTGGGAAGGCGGCCAATTGTCTGGTCTCTTGCAAAAAACGGCTGCTTTAATTGTATTCGGTGGAACGATTGCTGCTGTGGTTGCCAGTTTCCCGGCGCATCGCCTGCGTACGATTCCAGCTGCCCTGCGTATGGCTTTTGGACGTAACAATAATGATTCAGGTTTGTGGGTTGAAGAACTGGTAGAGATGTCTTCAATCGCACGCCGCTCAGGTGTACTTGCATTGGAACGCAAGGTTATGAATCATCCGCATCCATTTTTGCAAGACGGTATTCAGATGGTTGTTGATGGTACCGATCAGGATGTGGTTCGCCAGATCCTGGAGATGGAGATTGACTCGATTGAACAAAAACATGAGGGTTATGCCAAAATATTTGAATCCGCTGGTGGGTACGCTCCAACCATGGGGATCATCGGAACCGTGATGGGACTTATTCAGGTACTTGGCAGTTTGACCGATCCCACAGGACTCGGACCTGCCATTGCTGTTGCCTTTACCGCAACCCTGTATGGGGTCGCCAGTGCCAATCTTATCTTTTTGCCCATTGCCTCCAAGATCAAATCAAGAGGTGCCGATGAAGTGCAGACCATGGAAATGCTTCTCGAAGGTGTACTTGCCATTCAGAACGGTGAGAATCCCCAGCTTGTTCGCAAAAGACTGGAGTCCTTCACCCTCACGCATCGTCAGCATATACGCCCCCTAGCAAAGGAGGGATTGGATGAGTCGGCGCAGTAAACGGCGCGGAAAACGAGAAACTATCGATCATCGGGATCGCTGGATGATTACTTATGCCGATCTCATAACTCTGCTTTTAATCTTTTTTGTCATCATGTATGCCATGAGCAATCTGGATTCCGGTAAATATGACGTCGTTACTCAATCGTTACAAAATACATTTAATGCGTCCGACTCTATCCTTGAGCTTGGTGAGGGAATCGGTGAGAAACCCGGTCAAACGATTACAGAGACTCCACCCTCCGAGGTGCAGGGTGAAGATCCTTCAAAAGGTGAAGGAACCCCTTCCGATTCCGGGACAGCAACACCAGAAGATGAAAACAAGCCGCTCACAGAACGGGAAGAACAGTTCAGATCACAAGAGCAGGAATTGCAAAATCTATTCAATGTGATTACCCAATATATCGAGGATAATAAACTGGAAAACCAGATTTTTGTTGCTGACAAGCCACAGGGCCTATCCATTACACTTAGTGACCGCTTCCTGTTTGACCAGGGACAGGCCGCTCTAAAGGACGGTGCAGCACCAACGCTCAGTAAACTTGCCAGCCTGTTCCGCGATCTGAATACCATTGTCAGCATTGAGGGTCACACCGATAATGTTCCTGTGGGAGCAAACTCCGCCTATACCGATAACTGGCAGCTTTCAGGAGAACGTGCACTGTCTGTATTGCGATTCTTTCTGGATACAGAGAAACTTAACCCGGACAGCTTCCAGTATGCCGGATATGCGGATACTCGCCCAACGGGTGACAACACCACAGCCGCCGGAAGACAAAAGAACCGTCGGGTTGAAATAACGGTCCTGCGTCAGCTCCAGCCTTAATCATCCATATCTCACATAATGCAACATACTCATGCAAAGAAAGCACGCTCTAACTGAATTCAATTCAGCAGAGCGTGCTTTCTTTTATGTCGTATAAACCTTATTTATGCCTCTACTCCTGGCTGGCTAGGGCGTAGAATCGCAGAGCCTACAGTCAGCAAGATGGCAGCCATGCCAAACAAAATCAATAACGGCAATGTGATATCCGATAATGTACCGCCAGCAGAGATCGTCTCCACTGCCTGAATCGCCCACTTCTGTGGAACAAAGTTAGCGAGCTTCTGCATATAGTCCGGCATCAACGAGATTGGCCAGAAACAACCACCTATCATGCAGGTTGGCATAATGACAAGCGAATTCAGCATGTTCGCATTTTTGGGATTACGAATTAATCCTGCCACGGTACTTGCGATCCCCATGGAGACCAGCATGAATGCGGCCAAGATGACGAAATGAATGCCAAAAGGAATACCGGCATCATAATGCAGCAGCCACCTACTGACTCCCAAAACCATAACAATCTGAATCATACCAATGACAAAGCTGCCGAGGAAATTACCAAGCGCAATCTCATACGCACGGACGGGTGCCGTGTATACTCTGGCCATCGTACGTTTCCTGCGATCTTCCATTATCACAGCCACTGCACTGGTCAACAGCCCCATCATAAACATGATTGTAAATCCAGTCACATTGTTCAGGCCTGGCTTGGGATAGATCTGCAGAGCGGTGACTTCACCAGCGACTTGATGTTTTCCTATCTCCTGTAAAAGCTGTTCAAATGGCTTCTGTATACTCGATAGTATATCTGTCTCACTTGAGACAGGACCTGCTGCCACCTTAACAGCTGAAGCAGATTGTAACAATCCGTTCGTCAAACCTTCAACTGCTGCTCGTAGGGTATAGGAACTTTCACTTATACGCAGTTCCACCAATTGAATTTCGGTTGGCTTTCCTTGTAACAGATCCTCCGTATAATGTGCCGGAATGATGATGCCAGAACTTCCTTTTTGCTGAGCGATGGCTTCCTTCACTTCTGCTTCGTTTGTCATCGGTTTGAGCAGATACTCCTCTTTGCCGGCAAGTTCATGAATCATCCATGTCCCTGCCACCCCTCCATCCTCATTCACATAGGGAATAACAGTACGTGTAATCTGCTCGCTTCCAAAAAGAGCAACCGCTCCTGTAACCACCAGGCAAGGCAGAAGCAGAAACGTAATGAAGCCCATTTTACGGCCAAGGGTACGTCTAATCATCAACCAGGCGATGTGTAGACTATTCATATCGGTATCCTGCCTTTCTATAGATCATTCCTGAGATGAACAGTAATACAGCGCATACCACGCCTAACATTAGAATGTTATACACAATCTCTGCTACAGGTGCATCCAACATCATTCTCAGAAAACTCTGGAGCGCCCAGTGGTTAACCGTAAATAGGCTAAGCCGTTGTACAAAATCAATCGGAATGGGCATGAACCCACCGCTGATGAATGTCATGGCAACGATGATACCTTGTAGCGTTGCACTGGCCGATGCCGTGCTTTTGCATACCAATGCCACGATCACGCCAAGAGTCATAGATGCCAATGTGATACATACACAAGTCAGCACAATATACCAAGGATGGGTTCCCCAATCCACACCGTAGAACCAATACGTCATAAGTATGATCGTTGTTGCTTGTAAGAAAGCGAGCAGACTATTGCCTGCAATTTTGCCAGCGAAAATAACTCCGTTACCTATCGGCGCAGCCTGAAGGCGAATTAACGTTTTGTTATCCCGTTCCCCAAAAAGGCTGGTACTGGTTGTCATGCCCGAGTACAACATGAACATTGCCAGCATGGAAGCTGCATAGTATTGGGAGGCACTATACGCCGTACCTGTCTTACCGGGATTAGTGACAGCAATGGAGGTGGAATTCGCCGTACCAGACTCCGAAGCAGAGGCCATGGCAGCAATTACTTCCGGACCGAGCACTTTGGTAATCGCCATCTGTCGGTTCCATTCATCCGTAAAACGCGTGAACAAAGTTTCACCCAAGGTATTAAGTGTGTTGTCCTTTCCTCGTATCCACTGTAACCTGGCCTCTTTCCCCATCATCACGTTTTGCTCAAAATCCAAAGGAATCATTACAGCAAAGTCCAGCTTGCCGGTACGCAGTGAATGAACGGCCTCTTCTTCTGTCGTAAAGTTCTGCACCTTGACCATCTCAGCCACTTCCGAGGATTTAACGAATGTATCCATCGCTTGATTAACCGTACTTGATCCTCCGCCAGATTCAGTGCTCAAATGGATGATTCCCACACGTACAGTATCCGGAATAACATCCTTCGCCGTACCCATCGTACTGGAAAGTGCCGTACCCAATATAAAAATCAGTAACAACGGCAGAATGAACAGGTTCAACACTACAGACCGAATCTTAAGAATACGCCTCAATTCAAAGATGCAAATATGCCATATATTCATCTCTTGTTCCCCCTAGTCCCGAAGCGTACGCCCGGTCAGATTGAGGAACAACGTTTCCAGATCCGGCTCTTCGACCTTGAGCGACTGAATGGCTACTTCATGTTTGCTGCAAATGAAGAGCAGATCCTGCAGATCCTGCTGTGCCGAAGGCAGCGTAATGGTCAGTGTATTCTCTGAAACGTCTACCATCCGTACGCGGGGGTGAAGTTTCAGTTCTTCCACGACGTCGGCACCGATACCGGAAGTGGAGAGCACTACTTTTTCCTCCGATGCTACCCGTTCTCTCAACTCTGCTTCAGTCCCACAGGCAATAATTCGCCCCTGATCCATAATCGCGACCCGGTGACTAATCGCCGCCACTTCCTCCATGTAATGGCTTGTATATATGATCGTTGAACCCATCTTGTTGAGTGTGCGTACCGATTCAAGGATATGATTCCGAGATTGCGGATCAATGCCCACTGTAGGTTCATCCATAATTATTAGATCCGGGCGATGTGTAATCGCACATGCGATGTTTAATCTGCGTTTCATACCACCAGAGAAGGTCGAGGGGGCATCCTTTGCTTTATCCTGTAACCCTACAAATTCAAGGGACTCCTGCACTCTTTCCTTAAGCAATTTTCCACGCAGTCCATACAGTCTGGCAAAAAAGGTCACATTCTCCGCAGCAGACATGGTTTCGTATAAAGCCAGATCCTGCGGAACGAGTCCGATCTTGCGCTTTACTTCTAGCGGTCGCTCCTTGACCGATATCCCATCTAATCTGATTTCACCCTGATCCATATTCAGGAGCCCTGCAATCATGCTGATGGTGGTACTTTTTCCTGCTCCATTGGGACCAAGCAATCCAAAAATCTCGCCTTTGCCAACACTAAGGTTCAAATGATCCACGGACAGCTTGCTGCCGTATCGTTTTACTACATGATCTACTTCAAGTATGCCCATCCCTTTTACGCCCCTTTTCCGTTTCGGCCTTCGCCGCTGGATTTCATAATTTTAGTGTAACGGATCGTAATCTGTAGCGAAGGTACAAAAGGTCATGAATCGAAGGTGACTTAAGTCATCTCCTGATTCGAATGCTGCTTATGGTATAATCAAGGGCGCATTACCAAGAGATTTTCTACTCCACTTTTATATAAAGGATGTCATTTACATATGCCGATGCGGCTTCTGCAATATGGATTAATTATCGTTCCAGCAGTACTGTACATGTTGATGCTGCCCTTGGAAAATGAAGCCGTCTACACCCTGTATATCATCATCGCGCTTGGACTCTCCGTGTGGAAAGATTTCAACCGTTCAAGTACACAGCAGTGGCTGTTGCTTCTGACCGAAATACTCTGGAGCTGCTGGCTGATTGCTTCGTATGGACCATTCCTGCTATTCCTCTCTCTATCCGTGCTCTACGTGTATATATACAGACTGGAGGGAAGTCGGAGATGGTTGATGTTTGCAATTCAGCTTATCGCTAACAATGTCGCTTTGCATTGGCATTATTCTGTCCCACAGGCACAGCAGCCAGGGTTAACCACACTAAATACAACCGCCACTACATTACTCTCCGCAGAGACAACTGCGATGGTTCTTGGCAACCTGCTTCTGCTCATCACAGCGGCTCTGTCCTGGCAGGGATCAAGAACGGCGAGCAGCCGCGGACAACTGGAACAAGTCTATGACGAACTTCGCAGCAAACATTACGAGCTACAGGAAGCGCGTGCGCAATTACTACTATTCGCAAAGCAACTTGAAGGAGCGGCTCAGGCAGAGGAACGCACCCGGATCTCAAGACAGCTTCATGACGATATCGGGCATCGACTGATTCGCACCAAAATGATGTCTGAAGCCGCCCTGCTGACCCTCCCCCGAGATAGGGAACAAGGAACGGAAATGGTGCGACAGATTCGCGATCAATTGGCCAATAGTATGGATGATATGCGCAGCACACTGCACAAACTGCAACCTAATTCCTATGCATCCAAAGCCTACGACCTGGATCGTCTCCTAGAGGAAGTCGGTAGAGATACCGGCGTGAAGATAAATTATGAAGTTCAAGGCCCATCTCATGTGCTGTATCCCAGCATACAGATTGTTTTATACAAAAATGCCAAAGAAGCCCTGACCAATGCACTGCGACACGGTAATGCTTCTTCGATCACAGTGGAGTTGGTATTCGGGGATCAGGAAGTCTGTATGAGCGTAAGTAATGATGGCAAAATCAATCCTCATTCTTCCAAGCGAAACGGCATAGGACAGGAAGGCATGCTTCTGCGCACACAAATGGTGGGAGGAGCCCTGGAGATCCAATCGGCTTATCCGTATACAGTGATTACACGCATTCCAATAACGAACAAAGTTGATATACTCTGAAAAAGGAAGTGAATGTTCTCATGTCCGAACGGAATGATGTAAACCAAGACAATGATTCAGCCCAACTCCCACTTATTCGGCTGATTCTCGCCGATGATGACTATTTCATTCGCGAGAGCCTTAAAGTGCTGCTCGGACTCGAGTCTGGCATTAGTGTTACAGGCACAGTCTCAAATGGACAGGAAGCGTTGGAATTGCTAGAAGCAGGAACGCCTGCGGACGTGGTGTTAATGGATATTCGGATGCCGGAATGTGACGGAGTTGAAGGTACCAAACGCATCAAGGCACGTTTTCCTGAAATCCAGGTGCTCATGCTGACTACGTTTGACGACGATGAGTATATTATTCAGGCATTACAGAATGGAGCTAGCGGTTATTTGCTCAAAAATGTCCCCCCCGAGCGGATCATCCAAGGCATCAAGACCGTACATAACGGCGATATGTTAATTCATCCGGATATTGCCCGCAAATTGGCAGGCCTTCTTCGTCCCGCTGCGATTCCCCTGACACAGAACCCAATCGAAGCCTATGGACTGACACGTATGGAGCTGGCGGTTGCCGAGGCCATTTCGGAGGGGTTGTCCAATAAGGAAATTGCCGCCAAATTGTTCCTCAGTGAAGGCACGGTCAAAAACTATGTCACGGATATTCTGGGTAAGTTGAGCTTGCGTGATCGGACCCAAATCGCCATCTTTATATTAAAACAATAACAAAAAAGGTATTTCCCTTGCCCGTGACGGCGTTCGGAAATACCTTTTTCATGGCTTGATTTATACAACATACTTCATCAAGTATGCTTAGTTGTTACATCTCCACGGACCCTTTATCACTAGCCACCGGGGCTGGCGGTAACGCCAAGGGAGCTTCGTCCCTGTGTGGTTTTTTCAGACGGGCAAACAATTTGAGGTTGATAACATGGAACAACGTCAGTGGACGTAACCGAATCGCCCAGACCTCGTGATTGTCCGGTGCCATAATGACCCCAAGTTGATGATGCTCCCCTTCATAGATCGCTCGTTGCATGAACTTACTTTCTCCTTGGTGATTTCGCACCTCAAGTTTGCAAAAAGCGGGGTTCATCCGCAGAGCACGATGCAACTCTTCCGGCGAATGAACCAACTTGCCATTCACCTTGTACAACGTCTCTCCGGCTTCAATCCCCAAATCTGCAGCAGGACTCTCCGGAATAACAGCCAATACTTTCAACCCATGCTGCGGATGGACAAATACCGGACTTCGGTTTTGCTCTTCAAACGCGCTGTACCATACCAGAAATTCATGTCCAATAAATGCAATCAGCGCAGCAACCACCATGAGTGGAGACCACCATGCCGCAAGCAAACTGAACACGAGCAAAGTTGCCCCATATATCATCAACCGTTTTGATGAGATCTGCACCTTTTGTGACGGAAGCATACTCTGCGTTATCTCACCGAATCCGAGCATAATCGGCAATGCAACCAGCATGTAACTATGTCCCGCATTCATCAGTGGATTCCAAGCCAGCTCCGCGCCACTACCTGTTACCGGGACAAGAATCAGTAGAGGAATGGCCCAGAACTGTTGCAGTTGATATCCACCAACCAGTTTCCCGCGTTTTCCCTCGAAGAGAAGTGGTGATGCCATCGATACCCCCTGCATGCGTACCAACAGGGCTTCACCCATATGTAGAAGCGCCGCCAGGACAAGCAGTGCTGGCATATCCAGGGCACGTAGCGTTTCCGTGATAGTGCCCATCCAACCCGATGGTTGCCAGCCTGAAGCCAGATTCAAACCAAATTGCAGCACACCCAGTAACCCGGCCGCATAAGCAAAGCACAGATACCGGATACGGAACAAGGATAGAATTAATGTTGCAGCCCATATGCATATCAGACTTCCCAGTGTAAGATGTGCACCGAGGAATAGGGACACAATTGAGACGATGGTACCAATGAGTATGCCTCCGAGCACGGCACGAATCGTCTGTGTTATTGAGCTTTGCAACCGAACATGGAACAATTTACGCTCCTGCAGTAACTGACGATGATAGATCAGCGCAATCAGGATCACCGCAATATAATAAAACGGCTGAATAAACAACTGCAACATAGCTTCCCCTAATGTAGTTAACCACGGCCATACCCATTCCATTGTGGTCAGTCACCCCTCTCTTTCAGCCGGTTCAGAAAAAAAGAAGGCTGAAAATCAGCCTTCTTTATGGCTTCGACACAGCGGACGAAATATCCTTCGAGACATTTTCGATCGCGCGTTTCAGCTGTGCATCATATTGAGGATTGGCAATACGTTCAATCAGAGCCGCTTCCAGTGATTCAGCGGTTTTCTCGTCAATCTGGCCTGTAGCCTGAATGCCCTTTTGCTTCTGGAATGCCTTGACCGCTTCTTCCGTCTTCTGGTCGTAGTATCCATCCACACGATCCGGTTTGAAATCGAGTCCTCTCAGCATCGTCTGCGCACTTTTCACATCCGTGCTATTGCTGTCATATTTCAGTGGTAACTTCTCTTTGTTAATCGGTGCCACCGAGAAATAATCCGGCTGGTCTACCGCAATATCCGGTTTGATACCTTTTTCATGAATCCAGTCTCCGTTCGGAGTGAGCCACTTGGCAATGGTTATCTTCAGCAAGCTGCCGTCACCCATCTGCTTGTCATAACTCGTCTGTACGGTTCCTTTACCAAAGGAGTTTTCACCAATCAACTTAGCACCTGCTGACTGTTGTAATGCACCGGCCAAAATCTCCGAAGCACTCGCACTACCTTTGTTCATCAAAACTGTGACTGGATAAGTTTTGGCTGATCCATTGGACTTACTTTGTTCCTTTTTGCCGTTCTTGTCTTCAACTTGCACAATAACCTTGCCTTTAGGAACAAACTGCTCAGCGATATCAATAACAACTTGCAACACACCGCCTGGGTCATTCCGTACGTCGATGACCAGACCTTTCATGTTCTGCTTCTCAAGCTTCGCCAATTCTTCCTTGAAGCGATCGCCTGTATTCAAAGAGAATTGAGTAATGGCAATAACGCCAATTCCGCCATCCTCCATGTGAGCATATACCGTCTCCAGATCAATGTCATCCCGTACAATCACAAATTCAATCAGCTCGGAAGATCCGGCACGTTTGACCTGTACCTTCGCTTCACTGCCCTTGGGACCTCTGATTTTGTTGACCGCCTTGTTCAGTTCCAAACCCTGCAGGGATTCGCCGTTGACCGACATAATCATGTCTTTTGCACGAATACCCGCTTTCTCGGCAGGGGATCCTTTGATCGGGGAAACAACAACAACGTTTCCATCCTGTGAGGATACCTCTGCGCCAATACCGGTAAATGAACCTTCGATCGACTCTTCAAACTGAGCAGCCGTTTCCTGCCCCATATAGTTGGAGTACGGATCACCAAGCGAGTCCATCATGCCGTTGATCGCACCGTCAATCAATTTGGTCTGATCCACGTCTTTATAATAGTTGCTTGAGATCAAATCCATCGCGGTTTCAATCTTCTTCAAATCGTTCTTCTGCTGTGTATTACCGGTTACACTGGCCAGCAAACCTTCGCCCGGTGTGGCCTGGCTCGCTATTCCTGGATACGTCATTAATACCAGGGTTAGTAAACTACCGCCAAGGAGACCCACAATGACAAGCAGTAGCGCCGATCTTTTCTTCATCATCCGTTTGTCACCGCCTTTAGTTTTGAAGCGTGTCAGATTCCATTGTTGCCAGAATCCATTCCCTGAACATGCCAGCTTAGTATATGTCTAGCTTGTACGGAATATGTTTTTTCCATTCGAACGATGGAGCAATAATTACAAATAGTTCATCGGATTTACAGCAGTACCGTTGTCTCTCACTTCAAAATGCAAGTGAGGTCCAGTAGAGTTCCCTGTATTTCCTGACTCCGCAATGGTATCCCCTTTGCTTACTGTGTCTCCCTTGCTGACTTTGAATCCACCTTCGCGCAAGTGACCATATAACGTCCAAAGTCCACCGCCGTGGTCCACAATAACCGTATAACCATAACCGCTATACCATTCAGCCATGATCACGATTCCGCCAGAAGCAGCGTGAACCGAAGTTCCCACAGGAACAGCAAAATCGACACCGGCATGCATCTTACCCACTACGCCCGTAATTGGATGGGTACGGGGACCGAATCCAGAAGAAATACGTCCTCCAGATACCGGTCTTGAGAAGATACCATTACCGGATGAATACGTGACCTCACTGCTGCTATCCGAACTCACTCTGGTTGGTGTCTTGGCTGCAGCTTTCGCCCGAGCGGCTGCTGCGGCTTTTGCTTTGGCTGCAGCTGCAGCCTGCTGTTCACGCAATTTATTTTTCTCTTGAAGAAGTGCCGAACGTTTGCTGGCAATCTGCATTAATACATCTTCCTGCTCTTGTGTCAGCTCTTCTGACTCTTCAATTTTAGCATCATATGAAGCGAGAAGCACTTGCTTTTCCGCTTCTTTTTCATTCAATTGGGACTTGCGCTGTTTCTTCTGTGCATACAGGCTCTTGGCTTCCGCATATTGCACATCCAATTCTGCCTTTTTGTCCACGACAAGTTGCTTGTCCGCCTTGTGCTCATCCAGCAGATGCTGATCCTGATCCACAATCGTTTTTAGTGAATCCGCACGGGTCAGGAAGTCAGTGAAGCTAGTGGAGGACAACAATACATCCAGATACGATACAGCACCGTCCGTGTACATCAGACGCACACGTGACTCCAAAAGTTTTTCCCTTGCAACGATGCGTTCTTCTGCCGCTTGCAGATCTTTTTTCGTTGTACGGAGATCTTCCTCCGTGTTCTCGATTTGCAAGGATACACTGGCCAGTTCATCACTAACGACATTGATCTGTTCCATGACAACCTTCAGATAAGCGTTGGTTTTGTTCTTGTAATGCTGTGCTTCCTTTTTGTTGGAAGCCGCTTTTTTTTGCTCCTGCTTGGCAGAAGCCGCCTTGCTCTCCAGTTGCTGAATCTGTTGGTCAATATCGCTGATGCTACTCTTGGCATATCCGTCAGAAGGTTGAAGCGTCAAACTGGCCAATAACGTAAAGGCCAGCAGCGAAGCGGTTTTTTTCAAAATGATGATCCCCCATCCTATGATTTCACAAGAAAGCAACCTGCACAGGTGGTGAACAGCATGTTCTTTGCTTTCTTCAATCTTAAAAGACTCCGTCTTTCCTACATATCGTCAAACAGCGTCCATTAATGAACCTGCTTTACCATTCTTTTCGACATATTCTGCAATTCGATCGTTGAAAACAAAATTAAACGTTGAGTGATTTCCGAATGGACAGTGTACTTCCCAAAATACCTACCAGCACGCCGAGTCCGATCAACAGGGTTCCAAACAGCAACCAGATTTCGCCGAGCGGAATCAAGTTAAGCATCTGCATGAAGACATCCTGACCAATCGTGTTCATCAACTGGCTGTATCCAACGAAGAGCACACCAACCGTAATCACCGAGCCAATAAATCCAATGAGTGCACCTTCAATAAAGAAAGGCCAGCGAATAAAGGTATTGGTTGCGCCAACCAGCTTCATAATGCCGATCTCCCGGCGACGAGCCAGAATCGTTACGCGAATCGTATTCGAGATCAGGAACATGGACATCAGACCCAGTCCCCCGACAAAAATAAATCCGATGTTACGAACAAGTTTCGTAAATTTGAACAACACTTCCACCGTTTCCTTGCCGTAGTTCACTTTCATGATCGGCTTCTCCGGGTGTTTTTCGTTCAAAGCTTCGATTTTTTGCGCCACAAAAGCGACGGTTTCCGGCTCAATGACCTCAACTTCAATGGTCTCCGGCAGTGGGTTGTTATCCACATCGAAACCGCTAAGCACGTTATCTGCACTCTCTCCAAGACGTTCACGGAACTCCTTGAGTCCTTCTTCCTTGGACACAAAACGAATCTCACTTACTTCAGGCATCGCGCTGATTTCTTGCTCCAGTGTGTTACGCAGGTTCTCGTCCACATTCAGTTCGAGGAATGTGCTGATCTCCACCTGGCTATCAACCTGATTCGCCATGGAGTTCACATTGAGCACCAGCAACATGAACACGCCAAGAATCAATAATGACACAATGATGGACATGATGGAGGCCACAGACATCCAGCCGTTGCGGAATACGTTTTTGAATCCCTCCCGCAGATGGCGCAAGAGAGTACTAAAATTCATAACCGTATTCCCCTCTCATCTGATCCCGTACAATCTGTCCACGTTCAATCGCGATTACCCGTTTACGCATCGTATTCACGATATCTTTGTTGTGGGTCGCCATAACAATGGTTGTCCCCCGGAAATTAATCTCATCCAGCAGTTGCATAATGCCCCACGACGTCTCCGGATCGAGGTTACCTGTAGGCTCATCCGCGATAATAACCGACGGGTTATTGACGATAGCCCGTGCAATGGCAATACGTTGCTGTTCTCCACCAGAGAGCTGTGAAGGTTCACGACCCGCCTTGCTGCGCAGTCCCACCAGATCAAGCACTTCCATCACTCGTTTCTTGATATGACGCTTCGGTGCTTCAATAACTTCCATCGCAAATGCCACATTCTCAAATGCTGTCATCCGTGGCAGCAGACGAAAATCCTGGAACACAACGCCGATGTTACGACGCACATAAGGAATCTTTCTTGGCTTCAACTTACCAATATTAAATCCGTTAATGGATATTTGTCCTTTGGTCGGAACTTCTTCTCTGTACATCAATTTCATAAATGTTGATTTACCTGCGCCGGACGGACCGACGATATAGACAAATTCATTGCGGTCGATCTTCACCGACACCCCTTGTAATGCGTGGGTCCCATTGGCGTAGGTCTTCCACACGTCCTGCATTTCTATCACATCATCACTTCCTGCTCGCATAGTTAGCCATTATCATTTCGACACAATCCCGGCATTTCCTTTAAAAAGACCTGAATTTCATCAGGAAAAAATCCACTTCGTTCCTGTTTCAATGGTGAAGCATGGATTCATATGAAGTTTATTGTAACAAATTTGTTACCTATTGAGTACCCGAAAGTTTTCCTGCATTGGATCATATATATAGAAAGTGTTACAAAGTCGGGAACAACCGAAGTATAAAGGAGCGTACGGTTATGAAAAAAATACATTTGACGGTCATTGTTCTATTCTCTATCCTCTTGATCGGCTCCGCGTCTTATGGATTGCTGTACATGTACGTGAATCAACCTGCCCTGCCCAAAGATGTTCATGTTGGCGGCATGCTGGTAGAAGGGAAGAATCGCAAGAACGTGTTGCATCAATTGGATGAAAAGATCCAAAAGCTGGAGGACTGGCCTGTCACCTTTGAAGTGACTGAACCCAACCCCCAGACGATGTCGTATACCGCAGCTCAGGTGGGGGTGAGTTACAACGTTAACAGCTTGGAATCCGCAATACAGCAGCTGGAGGAAGGTAACCTGTGGGAACGCGCTTATGCACGTTATCATTTTCCAAAAGAGTTCTCTCTCGATATGAGCTACGATTTACGGCCACTTCAAGAACATCTCAGCCCTGCCTGGGAAAAAGAAACCTTCGGTACACCTGCGGACGCTGTTCGCCGCATTACCACAAGTGACAAAGTCCAGTATATCCCGGAAAAGGGAGTCCGCCGGATTGATTGGGATACACTCACAAATCTCATACAGACGAAGCTGCACAGGGATTTCAGTGTACTGAACCCGGATGAGAAATCCGCCCCATTGCTGATTCAGGTACCACTGTATACGCTGAAGCCTGAAGTAACCCTTGATTCGCTGCGCCAGGAAGGCATTGACCGAAAGATCATCCAGTTCTCCACGGGTCTGGGCAATAGTAGTGAAGGCCGGATACATAATGTCAGCGCAGCGGCGGAAGCGATTAATGGCATGATTTTGCCACCAGATGCCACATTCGATTATGAGAAGGTCGTCCGTCAAGCTGAAAAGGAGTATGGGTTTCGTGAGGCACCGGTCATTGTTAATGGAAGACTCACCCCCGGAATTGGCGGGGGAATCTGCCAGGTATCCAGTACCGTGTATAATGCAGCGCTGTTGACGGGTCTTGATATTATTGAGCGTCGCAACCATTCCCTGCCGGTCAAATATTTGCCCAAAGGACTGGATGCCACCTTTGCCTCGGGAGCCATCAATTTTCGCTTCAAGAATAATACTGGAAAATCCTTACTCATTCATGCAGAGGTGAAGAATCACCAATTGATGGTGAAATTTTTCGGCACCTTCCCGGAGAATGTTAGCTATGCCCTTGAATCTCGTACCATTGAAACATTAAGTGTTCCGGTAAAGTATGTGTCCAGTACGGTACTGCCTGATGGTGCACAGCAGGTGCTGCAAGACGGACAGCCTGGATATATCGTGGAGACGGTAAGAACCAAGAGGCTGGACGGCAAAGTGGTCGAATCCAAAACGATTACACGGGACACGTACAAAGCTCAGAATCGCCTGATTGCCCGCTCCGGTCATAGCAGCCTGCCTGACCCGCAAGGGCCTTCTGTGGTCGAGGACGGGATTAGCGATACAAAACAGCCTTAATTTTTTTCAAAGCAACCGACAACTTACAGATCACGGAATGGTACAAACAAGGTCCTGCCGTAATTCATGGATAAACATAAGCTGATCCTACGAAAACAAAAAGACACACTTCCCGTCCCTTTTAAGGATACGCGAGAAGTGTGTCTATTTATGGTTTAAGATATGTTATTCGGGTTTTACCAAGCTACGATCAGCTGTACTACCTTAACTTATAGTTAGTTTACTGTATTACGGTTTAGTGACCGCCGGTGTATTCGCCTTGCTCTTCGCCTACAACCATCTTCTCTCTTCCCATGAAAAAGGAAGCGACCAACGCGAGTGCAGCCGGAATCACAGCCCAGGCAAATAACTGCACGATGGAAGAAGACAAGGCATGTGTGATGGTATCCAGCACCTGAGGCGGAATCGCCTGTCTGAGTTCTGGTGAGAGTAACGCATGTGGATCGGTCAGGTCCACTCCCTGCGGCACGCCACCCGCTGAAGCACCGCCTGCTTCCGCAGCTGAACCAGCGAGAGCATCATTCATTTTACGCGTAAATACCTGGCTCTGTACGATACCAAAGATCGTAATGCCCATCGTCATACCGAGGGACCGCAAAAAGTTAAGTGTGGAGCTTGCTGCTCCGCGTCTTTGCGGTTCAAACGCATTCATGGCTGCGTTGCTGAGTACCGAGAACGAAGCACCGACACCCAGACCAACCATCACCATGTAGATACGTATCGTCCAAAGGGATGAATTCTCATCCAGTGTAGTCAACAATCCAAGTCCAATGACAAGTAGGGCTAACGTAGGAATCATGATATTACGATACTTGATTTTGGTCATCAACACACCGCCCAAGGACGCCGTCACAACGGACCCAAGCATCATGGGTAGCAGCACAAGACCAGAGTTGGTCGCTTTACCACCGAGTACCCCCTGTATGAAGATCGGAATGTACACGGATGCTGTAATGAACGCCGCACCACTGAACATACCAATAACGTTACTGGACCAGTAGACCCGGTTGCGGAACATGCTGAAGGAGATGATTGGTTCTTTGGCTTTGGTTTCTGCAAAAAGGAAGAGCAGCGCTAATGCTACAAATCCGGCAAACAAGCCAAGAATCTGCCACGAACCCCAGGCAAATGTTTTGCCGCCCAGTTCCAGACCAAAGATCAGGCACACAACAGCACCGATCAGCGTTACAGCACCCAGCCAGTCGATCTGTTGAGATTGATGCTGATGAGACTCTTTGTAGAAGAACGCAATAAACACAAATGCAATCAAGCCTAGCGGCAGGTTGATATAAAATACCCATTCCCATGTCGCATACTGGGTAATGTAAGCACCGAGCAGAGGTCCGAATACACTGGAGAGGCCAAAGACGGCTCCAAACAATCCACCCAATTTACCACGAGATTCTGGTGCAACGACATCAAACATGATCGTAAAGGCAATCGGCACCAGGGCCCCCGCACCAATACCTTGAATCGCTCTGTACATCGTCAATTCCACAATAGACGTTGCCGTTCCGCACAGCGCTGAGCCAAGCATAAACACAATAATACCAAATACAAAAAACTTCTTCCGTCCATACATATCGGATAGCTTACCGAAGATCGGCATCCCTGCCATCTCAGCCACCATGTACGCGGAGGTAACCCAGACGAACTTGTCGAGCCCACCCAGCTTCCCGACAATATCCCCCATAGCTGTTGCCACGATGGTATTATCCATCGAAGCCATTAGTATGCTGAGCAGTAACCCTGCCAGCACCAATCCAATACTGTTTTTACGTGCAACCATTGTACTCAATCTCTCCATTCACGCTCTATTCATATGACTGCATTAGTATATCCGAAAAGAAGTTTTCGTTAATCAGTCCAAGGACCGATTGCTTTGCAGCAAAACTTCCGATTGCGGATGAATTTGCAGAGATGAACGGTATTCCACTGTACCAATCCGGCAGCCAGGACCGATTTTTACTTTATCGCCACGGACAATCTCGGCCTCCGTATTCTCTAATTCAATATCATCACCTTCGATAATCTGTGCCTTGAGAATTGATTTATTCCCCGTAAACAAATCATTCAACCGGCCACTCTTCACCGAGATGATGGCACCGCCCATTTCCTTGACCTCGGATGGACCCATGATTTTGAGTGTGATGTGTTCAGCGCTGAGCATCCCTGCTATCGTCAAACGCCCGTTCAGCTTGATATTTTCCGCCTGACAATCCCCTGACAGATGAAGTTCACCTACCACTTTTATATGCTCAGCTTTGGCGTGCAGGCCAGGTGTCTGGATTCCATCCTCACCATCGTTGCTGGTCTCTCGCTCTGTCAGAGTCAGGGTTCCGGTAATTTTAATATCTGTGGATTCAAGTGATCCGTATATGACCGATGTACCCGTACATTTGAATCGATCACAAGATAGATTGTCGTTAAAGGACGCGTCCCCTACAACCTTGATCTTGCCGTACACGCCACCAGAAGAACTGCCATCACCAACGATGCTGATATCCATTTTTTTGTCCAATGAACGTCCAGGATTGTTATTCATGTCGATCCCATCCCTTTCTCTCCATATCCAAACTTTAAATTCGCTGACTGCTGCCCACCTTGGCATCCTGATCTACCTCAAGTTCACCTGAATACTCGACCAGCCTGATGTTACAGCCGCGGCCGATAAAAATGTTACTCCCCCGAACAATGTCAGCTTCGGTATCTTCCAGCACAATCTCATCACCCTCAATTAAGGATGTCTTAAAAGAAGGGCTCCCGCCCAGACCAATACTTTTCCAAAATCCATTCTGTTGTTCCTTGCGACGAATATCGATACGCTCTCCGCCAATCTCTTTAGCCGAAGAAGATGTATGCAGCCTGATCTCCACTGTTCCCGCATTCAGTAAACCGCTGATCTTAATATTGCCCCGTACATTCATGGACTCACATTGGACATCCCCTTCAATATCGATCACACCGCCAATATCAATTCGTTCCCCATCCACTCTTCCACGTACGGTACACTTTCCGTTCACTTCAAGCTCAGGGCTATGGAGATCTCCGTTAATCGTCGTCATGCCATCCACCCGAACACGAAAACTGGTCAAAGGACCGTTCAACGTACACATGCCGTTAATGGTTGCACTCTCGGAGGTCAAAGCGCCGTGCATCTTCAATGTCCCATTCACTTCCATAGAGGTGCAGTCCAGGTTGCCGTTCACCTTAGCCATGCCATCAATAGATACACGGTGAAAATTCCCGCCTGCCGTTTGACTTATGCCCGCCACATTCAGATCATTCCGCTTATTCCGCTCTTCCATAGATGATCCTCTCCTTATCCCAATTTGAGTTTTAATTCTTCCATAAATGTTCCTATCGGCTGCCTAAGAACCACTTTCACACCATTGTCAAAATAAAACTCCGTTCCTGCTGTTACCAGCATGAATGAAGGAACACCCATCTTACGAATAAGCACGAGTTCGCTGGGTTTGCCTGTAAAACGGTAATAATGTTCGGACATCACTTCGATCAGCAACGCGCCCTCTTGCCGAGTAATATCTCCGCTCATTAACAGCTTATCAAGGACGTAGAGCATCATAATCTGCTCCAAAACATACAGCGGTTGTTCTCGACCTGCTTCTTTTAACAGATCCAGCGAGATCTGTGAAACAATGTTTCGCTCTAATAGTTGCTGTGCAGACATCTCTACTTCACCCAACGTAGGTGAGAATACGTCTGCCAGCTCATCCAGCGATAATCCGTCTTTCATATTGAGAATCTTGTCAATGCGCAGTAAAATCTGTTGTTTGGGAAAAAAAGTCTCTTGTCCGGTGTAGGACGACTTCCGAATGAACCATTCTTCCGGAATGAGATTTTTCCGCTTCCAGCGGTATAACTGGCCGTATGAGATTCCTGTCAGGTCCAACAATTCTTTCTTGGAGATCAAATCATCTGTCATATATGGTCCCCCTTTTTATTGAAACGAGTGTAACATAACATTGTTACGTTGTAAACCACATTGAAGAATCGATGATCAGATTACAGATTTCCACTTTAACCACTGGTGTGAAATTCTTTGTTTTCTACTGTAGATCTTGTTATTGCAATGGAAGCGTAATGCGTATAACCTGTTACATATAAACACTTTGGAGGCCTAGGCATCCGATTTCCATCCCATCGTCTCATGTCAGAACACGTGGTTAACGAACTTATGAAAGGGGTTTCTTATACTCATGGCACTTATTAAATGTGATTTTTACTCGGATACGCTCGGGCTTAGCACCAGCATGCATGTCATTCTGCCGCAACAAACTCACAATCAGATCGGTATGGAGAATGTGACTGGCAAAGGGTTGCACCCAACCCTGTACCTGTTGCACGGTCTGTCTGATGATGATTCCATCTGGCTGCGCCGGACATCGATCGAACGTTATGTGGCCAACCTCGGGATCGCCGTTGTTATGCCACAGGTACACCGCAGCTTCTATACAGATATGGTAGAAGGCGGACGTTATTGGAGCTTTATCAGCGAAGAACTGCCGGCACTTGCTCGTTCTTTCTTCCCGCTGTCAGATCAACGGGCGGACAACTTCGTTGCCGGATTATCCATGGGTGGCTATGGGGCGTTCAAGCTGGCCCTTCGTAAACCAGATCAATATGCGGCTGCTGCCAGTTTGTCTGGAGCACTCGATATGTCTGCACATATGGATAGAAATGCATCCTCAGCATTACAACAGACGGAGTTACAGCGGATTTTCGGACCCGAGGTGGCAGGTACAGAGAACGATCTGATCCATCTGTTAAAAGAAAATCAATCTAGCGAAAGTCCTCGACCTTTGCTCTACCAATGCTGCGGAACAGAAGATTTCCTGTATGAGGATAATCAAACCTTCCGGCAAGCCTGTGAACAGACGAACTTCGAACTGACGTACGAGGAAGGGCCTGGTGAACATGAGTGGGGCTACTGGGATGCCAAGATTCAGGATGTATTGAAATGGTTGCCTTTGCCTAAGCGCGATTAGTGGAGCATTCGGAGCTACTGAGGATACAGAAGACTGGTACTCCGATGACAGAACAACCTTCCTTCCGTTTGCGGTTGAGTTGAATATATCTAGAGCACACCACTGTAAAACACAAAAAGCAGGCCGTTGAGAACAAAGTTCTCTGGCCTGCTTCTTTGTTGTACAGTTGTATCTGTAAGGGTACCTTATTATATCCGTGGTATTATCCGCGGTTCGTAATCCATTGCTCGGTGATCTCCAGTACCTTCTCACTGCGTCCAATCGCTTCGGCAACTTGACCCGAAGCTGTTCCGCCGTAAACATTACGAGCGTTCACAACCGCTTCCGGTTGCAGCACATCGTAGATCCGGTCATCAAACAACGGTGAGAACTGACGGAATTCATCAATCGTCAGATCCAGCAAATACTTGCTGTTCTGGATGCAGTACAGTACTGTTTTACCAATCACTTCATGCGCCTGACGGAAAGGTAAACCTTCGCCTACGAGGAAGTCGGCAATATCCGTAGCGTTGGAGAAATCCTGGTTGACCGCTTGACGCATTCGATCCTTGTTCACTGTCATTGTTGCGATCATTGGAGCAAACAGTTGCAGTGCACCCTCCAGCGTCGCTACTGTATCAAACATGCCTTCTTTGTCTTCCTGCATGTCTTTGTTGTATGCCAGTGGAAGAGATTTCAGTACCGTCAGCAAACCGATCAGGTTGCCGTACACACGTCCTGTTTTACCACGAACGAGTTCAGGAACGTCCGGATTTTTCTTCTGAGGCATAATGCTGCTGCCTGTGCAGAACGCATCGTCCAGTTCAACGAATCCAAACTCTGTGCTGCTCCACAGGACTAACTCTTCACTCAGACGAGACAAGTGAGTCATGATCAGCGAAGCTGCCGCCAGGAACTCAACGATGAAATCACGGTCACTTACTGCATCCAGACTGTTCTCGTACACACCATCAAAGCCCAGTTGTTCTGCCACAAAATGACGGTCAATTGGGAATGTTGTGCCTGCAAGCGCACCTGCGCCCAGTGGCAGGATGTTAATGCGTTTGTAGCTGTCCATCAGACGCTCTGCATCCCGTTGGAACATGGAGACATACGCCATCAGATGATGTGCGAACAGAATGGGCTGTGCCCGTTGAAGATGCGTATAACCCGGTACGATGGTATCGAGGTTATCTTTTGCTTGTCCAATCAGTGCTTCCTGCAAGGAATGCAGCATGCCTACAAATCCAACCACGCGCTCACGGAGGTACAAGTGCATATCTGTTGCAACCTGATCGTTCCGACTACGGCCTGTATGTAATTTGCCGCCTACAGGGCCAATCGTTTCGATCAGGTTTTTCTCAATATTCATGTGGATGTCTTCGTCCGATACGGAGAATTCCACTTCGCCCGCACGAATTTTGTGCAGAACGGTGATCAGTCCTTCTTTAATGGTCTCTACATCTTCCGCTGGCAGAATACCGCATTTGCCCAGCATCGTCACATGGGCCAGACTGCCCTGAATATCTTCCTCAGCCAAAGCCTTGTCAAAATTGATCGATGCCGTATATTCCTCAACCAAATGATTGGTTTGTTTTGTAAAACGTCCTCCCCACAGCTTGCTCACGGTGAGTACTCCCCTTTCGCTCATGGACAAAGCCGCTCCTGCCAGATGTGCAAGAACGGCCTGCCTTGTCATTTATATTGATATAGCTCTATAGATGCAGGTTGAAATTAGTTTTTGTTTTGCTCCACGCCGGAGTTTACTTTCAAACGCAGTGCATTCAGGCGGATAAAGCCTGTTGCATCACCTTGATCGTAGGCTTGCGTTGGATCAGCTTCCATCGTTGCGATGTCAGGATTGTAGAGGCTGACAGGACTTTTCACACCTGCGCCGATGATGTTGCCTTTATACAATTTCACACGAACGGTACCTGTTACATTTTTCTGGCTTTCAGTCACCAGCGCTTGCAGCGCCAAACGTTCCGGTGCGAACCAGAAACCGTTGTATACCAGTGTGCTATAACGTGTGATCAGGCTATCACGCAGGTTCATCACTTCACGGTCCATCGTGATGGATTCCATTTTGCGATGTGCTGTAAACAAGATTGTTCCACCTGGTGTCTCGTATACGCCACGGCTCTTCATACCAACAAAACGGTTCTCGACCATATCTACACGACCAATACCATGTTTGCCACCCAACTCGTTCAGTTGCTCCATCACTTGCAGTGGGCTCAAGCGCTCACCGTTCAGTGCAACACAGTCGCCTTGTTCGAACTCCAGTTCAACATATTCCGCTTGATCTGGTGCATCTTCAGGTGCACTGCTCAGCAGGAACATGTCTTTGTTCTCGTCCGCACTTGGATCGAACCAAGGATCTTCGAGCACACCGCTCTCATAGCTGATATGCAGCAGGTTACGGTCTGTCGAGTACGGTTTAGCCGCAGATGCGGTTACCGGAATGCCATGTTTTTCAGCGTAAGCAATCATCTCGGCACGTCCCGGGAACTGGTTACGGAATTCTTCCAGACGCCAAGGTGCAATTACGTTAATGTCTGGTGTCAGTGCAGCCGCGTTCAGCTCAAAGCGAACTTGGTCATTTCCTTTACCTGTAGCACCGTGAGCGATGGCTGTAGCACCTTCTGCACGAGCGATATCCACCATGCGTTTAGCGATCAGTGGACGAGCGATACTTGTACCAAGCAGGTATTGTCCTTCATAGAGGGCGCCAGCCTGGAACATCGGATAGATGAAATCTTTTGCGAACTCATCGCGCAGATCGTCAATGTATACTTTGGAAGCGCCTGTTGCCAGTGCTTTTTCCTCCAAACCGTCCAATTCATCCTTTTGTCCAATATCCGCTGTGAATGCGATAATCTCTGCATCATATGTTTCTTTCAACCATTTCAAAATTACAGATGTGTCCAACCCGCCTGAATATGCGAGTACAATTTTTTCCTTAGCCATGTTCAATGGTCCTCCCCAAGATCAGTTGCTATAAGTTAAACCCTTGTTCATCCACTGATCACTACGACTACAGAAAACCTTTTGATCGCTGTTATCCCCTAATTTTCTTGAATCCCTTTTAAAAGGAGAAAATTCGGTTATAAAGGCGAACGCTTCGCTTCTACAGGCTCTTTCTGTAATCTCCGTTTTTGTGTATGTTTCAGTATAAACTTATTAATCATTTATATTTTATCTATCATCGCGAAATCTGCGCCTAAAATCAACCCATTCAATGAAATAGCAGCTATTCGCTCATTAATGCAGCCATTAATGCTTTCTGTGCATGCAAGCGATTCTCCGCCTGATCAAAGATCAGGGAGTTCGGTCCGTCAATTACACCGGCACTCACTTCTTCACCGCGGTGTGCTGGCAGACAATGCAAGAACATGTAGTCCGGCTTCGCACCTTTCATCAGTTCCTCGTCCACTTGATATGCCGCAAATGCCTGCTCACGAATCTTCTGCTCTTCCTCAAAGCCCATGCTCGCCCATACATCCGTATACACGATATCTGCATCTTTGGCTGCTTCTTGTGCACTGTACGTTACAGTCACTTCAGAACCGCTCTCCTGTGCGATAATGCGCGCCTGTTCCACAACTGCGCTATCCGGCTCATAGCCTTCTGGCGTTGCTACAGCAACATGCATTCCCATCTTCGCTGCACCGAGCATCAGGGAGTGCGCCATGTTGTTGCCATCTCCGATGTAGGCCATTTTCAGACCTGCCAGTTTGCCTTTGTGCTCAAGCACCGTTTGGAAGTCCGCCAGTACCTGGCAAGGATGCGCTGCATCGCTCAGGCCATTAATGACTGGAACATCGGCATGCTCTGCCAGTTCAGTTACATTATGGTGTCCAAAGGTACGAATCATGATGCCATCCAGGTAGCGGGACAATACTTTGGCTGTATCATGTGTTGTTTCCCCGCGACCCAGCTGGATATCATTTTTGCTCAGGAAGAGCGCATGTCCACCCAATTGGAACATGCCGACTTCAAAAGATACACGTGTACGTGTGGATGATTTTTCAAAAATAAGTCCGATCGTTTTGCCTTTCAACGGTTGAAAAGGTACACCGCTTTTTTGCTTGCCTTTAATCTCAATCGCGAGATCAAGCAGATAACGAATCTCCTCTGCTGTGTAGTCCGTGAACTCGATAAAATCCCGGCCTCTCAGATCAATCTTCTGAATCTTTTCCGTCTGTTGTGCTGTCATCTATAATGTCCTCCTTATTTCCGGTTCCCTGCACCCGCATGGGCAGAAGAGAGCACCGTTAACATCGTGTTTGGTACTTCTCAAGTTTATCTTCCGCAAGTTCACCGCGCGGCTACAGGGATTCATCATCTCGTTCTGCTTCGAGGCCGGTAATGGCCCCGAGACAGAACGGTTCTCATTTTTATGTTAGGCTTTGGCCGTTACGTGCTCTTCGATCAATGTAGCTACCAGGGATACCGCCTCGTCGATCTCTTCTTTGCTCACATACAAGTTCGGAAGCAAACGAATCACATTCGGACCTGCAGAGACGAACAAGATCCCGCGTTTTTGCCCAGCAAGGACAATATCACCTACCGGCTCAGCACATTCGATGCCGACCAACAATCCCAAGCCACGAACTTCCTTCACAAAGGAGTTACCCGCCAAATGATCCCGCAGGGAGCTCATCAGGTATTCGCCCATCTCTGCTGCACGCTCTGGCAAGCGATCTTCCAGCATCGTTTCGATTGTTGCAATTACAACGGATGAAGCAAGTGGTGTTCCGCCAAATGTTGTCGCATGGCTACCTGGCGTGAATGCATCCCGCAGGAAACCTTTACCCAGCATCGCTCCTACTGGGAAACCACTACCGATACCTTTGGCAACGGTGAACACGTCCGGCTCAATACCATAATGCTCGTGCGCGAACAGTTTTCCTGTCCGTCCCATTCCCGTTTGAACTTCATCGACAATCAACAGCAACCCATGCTCGTCACACAGTTTCCGTACATGTTGGACGAATTCCGGTTCAACCGGATATACACCACCTTCGGCCTGAACCATTTCCAGCATAATAGCTGCTGTGTTGGGTCCAATTGCCGCTTCAAGGGCAGGGATATCATGCAAAGGTACGGTTACAAATCCGGCTGGCAATGGCAAAAATCCTTCTTTCACCTTATCCTGTCCAGTTGCTGTCAGTGTAGCAAGTGTCCGACCATGGAAGGACTGGGCAAATGTGATCACTTCATACCGATCTGTGCCTTTCACCTTCTGGTGATAACGACGTGCGACTTTAATAGCTGCTTCGTTCGCTTCGGCACCACTGTTACAGAAAAACACTGCGTCAGCGCACGTATTGGCTGTCAACAATGCTGCTGCTTTCTCCTGACCCGGAATCTGGAACAGGTTGGACACATGCCACAACTCATCAATCTGAGCTTTCAGCTTGGCTCCAACTTTCTCCGGTGCATGGCCCAGGCTAGTTACAGCGAGTCCGCACATGAAATCGAGATAGCGATTGCCCTGGTCATCCCACAACCAGCTGCCTTTACCTTTAACCAGACTGATTGGATAACGCGCATACGTTTGGAAAAGCGAGCTTTCCGTCTGTGCCGCTGCACCTGTTGCTGTTGCGCCCGCTACCGCTGTGCCAGAACCTGGCTGTTCGTTGCCTTTTGCCATGACCATATCACTCCTTATTGGTTGGTACACGCCTAAGGTGAATAAACATAACACTAGATCACTTCGATTGCAGTCCATCTTCCGAACGTATGCATACTTCCACTTCGATGACAGAACAACCTTCTGATCGCTGTTATCCCCGGATTTCTTTGATTAATTTTCTAAAGGGGGAAATCCATTGATAAAGGCGAACGCTTCGCTTCTTCAGGTTATTTCTGTCCTCTCCGTTCTTGCGTCTTTTCTTCAGATTGGCACTGCACTCTGCGTTATCGCGTTATGCCCAGATTCACAAAAAAGCCGTGCACATATTTTTTTATTTAATATAAGACTATTAAGACCCCAGCACACTGAGAGCAAATTATTGCATACGGATGATTCTTGTTCCGATGATTTCTCCGCCGAGCACTCGGCTCAGGATTTGGGGTTCGCTGCCGTCTACGATGACGACCTCACGTACTTGACCATGGATACAAGCGATAGCTGCACGCACTTTGGGAATCATGCCGCCATAGATTTCTCCAGTCTGGATCATGTCCTCAATCTCTTGTACAGATACGGATGGCAGTACTTTTTTCTCGCCGCCTACGTTCTTCATGATGCCAGGAACGTCGGTCACGACAATCATCCGGCTTACGCCGAGATGAGACGCCACTGCACCCGCAGCTGTATCTGCGTTGATGTTGTAGCGTTGTCCGGTTGTATCCACACCAACGGGCGCAATAACCGGCATATAACCCATGTTCACGATGCCTTGGATAATCTCTGCGTTCACACCAGTGACATCGCCTACCCAACCGATCTCTGCGTGGTTCGATACGGGCTTCGCCTGAATCAGACCTCCATCGACGCCGGACAAGCCTAGTGCACGACCGCCCACACGTTGAATCAGACGCACGATGTGTTTGTTGATGCTGCCCGCAAGCACCATCTCCACTACGTCCAGCACAGGTTCAGTTGTTTTGCGCAGGCCGTTAACGAATTCGGTTTCGATACCAAGCTTCGCCAAGTTATCTGAGATCGCAGGACCTCCACCATGCACGATTACCGGCTGTGTGCCCTGAGACTGCAGATCACGCAGATCCGCAAAGAAAGACTCGGGCAATGCTGCCAGCGTGCTGCCTCCACATTTCATGACAAACATCTGTTTCTCTGTGCTCGCTTCCGTTGCGGTACTCTCGTTTGGCATTGTTGAATTCATGAGGGCAAGCTCCTTCCATAGTAAAAATTACATTCAAAAAAATATAACACTTTTATAAGGTGACGAAGGCTGGTAGGAGTCCATTCCGAATTCGGATTGTTCTTTCGATCGCTGTTGTCTCCAGGTTTCTTGAATTATCCTTATATAGGGGAATACCCGGAGACAAAGGCGACCGCTCCGCTTCTGCAGAATCAATTCCGTCTTCTCCATTACTATCACTATATATCCAACACCAAACAACAAGTTTAAATTTCTTTTGATAATTTTTGAAACATCTCACGAAACAGCTTCACAATAGAAGACAGCTGTTTCGCAAAACTTTTATCCCAAAGACTAATCACGTGCGGTATGCGGCGTTAATTCGGACGTAGTCATACGTCAGGTCACAGCCCCAGGCTGTTGCTGTTCCTTCGCCGTGGTGCAGATCTACCACAATGCGAACTGTATCGGTCTGCAAATAGGCCAAGGCCGCTTCTTCGTCAAACACAACTGGGCGGGACTGCGCAAGTACCGAGATATCTCCCAAACGGATATCTACGGTATCCGGGTTCACCGGCTGTCCTGCACGCCCTACGGCTGCAATAATCCGTCCCCAGTTAGCATCTGCGCCGAACATGGCTGATTTCACCAGACTGGAACCGATGACAGTTTTCGCGATTGCTTGCGCGGACTCATCACTTACTGCTCCTGTAACTTCTACCTCGACCAGTTTAGTTGCTCCTTCACCATCGCGAGCAATGGCTTTGGCCAATACTTGGCATACATAGGTGAAGCCGGCTGCAAAAGCGTCCCAATCCGGATGCTCTGTCGTCAACTCTTCATTGCCTGCATATCCACTGGACATAGCTACCAGCATGTCGTTTGTACTTGTATCCCCATCGACGGTAATCATGTTGAATGTATGATTCGTAGCCTGGCGCAGCAGGCTCTGCAACGCTTTTGCACCAATGACCGCGTCAGATGTCATGAAAGCGAGCATTGTCGCCATATTCGGATGAATCATACCCGAGCCTTTGGCGGCTCCCGCAATCGTAACCGTCTTGCCGTTAACTATAACGGAGACGCAAGCTTCCTTTTTCACCAAATCCGTTGTCAGAATCGCTTGTGAAAATTGTTCCGCCTCATTCGACTCCTTGCCCATATGCGCCGGAAGTCCGGTGATGCCTGAATGTACAGCATCCATTTTGAGCAATTCCCCAATGACACCTGTGGATGCCACAGCCACGTCCTCTTCCGCCACACCCAACTCACGCGCAGCGGCCGAACGCATCGCATAAGCATCTTCTTCCCCTTGTTGCCCTGTACATGCATTCGCATTACCACTGTTAACGATAACAGCCTGAAGGCGTCCGTTGCTCAAGCTTTCGCGCGTTACTTTGAGTGGTGCCGCCTGAAACACGTTCGTTGTGTATACAGCAGCAGCTGTAGCAGGTACATCACAGCGGATCGCTCCGATGTCATTACGAGATGTCTTTTTCAATCCACAGTGAAGTCCACCAGCAGTGAATCCCCCAGGGGTTACAATTGTTCCGTTCTCAACCACGGTAAAAGTCTGTTGCTCCACATTCGTTCCCATATCATATCCCCCGTATGCGTTCAGCTATATGCTGATGATCGCTTGCTTAACCTTATCCGATCTCCCTAGTGACTCTGAGAGAGCACTTTTACACCGAATGTTCTAGTGCTCCTCCTGAATTCCAATCCCTTATGGATATACCGGTGTCATGTTCAGCCCGAGGTTCTCCTCCCATCCCATCATCAGGTTCATATTTTGAATCGCTTGCCCGGAAGCACCCTTCACCAGGTTGTCGATGACCGAAATAATCGTTAAACGCCCTGTGCGAGAATCCACCGCAAATCCGATATCACAATAGTTGGATCCGTACACTTCTTTGGTAGAAGGCCAGATGCCCGGTTCACGTACACGTACGAAAGGTCTGTTCTCATAATATTTGCGGTATAAATCTACGATCTCCCGGTCGCTGTGTTCCCCAACGAGGTTTGCATACATCGTACTCATGATTCCACGTGTCATTGGCACCAGATGTGTTGTGAAGGTAACCGTAACAGGCGTTCCCGTTATACTGCCAAGCACTTGTTCGATCTCGGGAATATGTTGATGTTTATTCAGTTTATAGGCTTTGAAATTCTCATTCATCTCTGCATAATGATTTGTCAGACTTGTTCCGCGTCCTGCTCCAGATACGCCTGATTTAGCATCAATAATAATAGTAGAAGGATCAATCCAGCCTGCCTCTACAGCAGGGATCAGTCCAAGAAGTGTAGCCGTTGGATAACAGCCTGGGTTGGATATAAAATTCTGTCCCTTCACTTCTTCGCCATACACCTCAGCCATGCCGTATACCGCTTGTTCCAGCAAATCAGCTGAAGGCGCCGGATGTTTGTACCACTCTTCGTACACCGTTCCATCCTTGAGTCTGAAATCGCCAGACAAGTCAATCACCTTAAGTCCTGCTGCCAGTAGGCTCGGTACGAGCTTTGCACTTACGCCGGACGGGGTCGCTGTGAATACCAGATCCGCACGACTCGCAATTTCAGCCGGATCTACACCGTCGAGTGGCCTGTGAATCACGCCCGTCAAATGCGGAAATCCATCTGCGATGGACTCACCACTGCTCGATGATGAGATCACCGATGTGATTTCAACCAGCGGATGGTTCTGGAAAAAACGAATCAGCTCCACCCCGCCGTAGCCGGTGGAACCGACGATTGCTACTTTTAATTTGTTATTCACTCTCGCTCCCCCAATCTCGATGTATGCGCTACTTGTGCTATGTCCTTCTCTGAAGGATAATCGAACACAGCAATTCCGTCGCTTATATGCATATTTGTGTATTATTATACGACTCTGGTTATATAAATACAACACTCTATCATCAATTTCACATGGATTTCCATCCAATCCGAACATATCTTTTTTAACATCTGGGACGAATAGGTATACATCTGTTAAAATACGTATTAGTAGGAAACATTACAATCAGGGTCTCATTCATAACTAACCTGCTAATCAAGGACATATGAATAGATTCATGATGGTCATAATGAGACATGGGGGACTATAGTGCATATCGAATCCATTTTACTTATTGTACTCCTTGGCCTGAATATTATTTTTGCGGCAGCAGTCGTTTTCTTCGAACGGAAGGATGCCAGCGCTTCCTGGGCTTGGCTGCTCGTCTTGAACTTTATTCCGGTGTTTGGGTTTGTACTTTATCTTTTAACCGGTCAGAATCTGACCCGATACCGGCTTTTCCAGTGGAAGGAACGTAAGAAGCTCGGGCTAGAGGAACGTATTGAAGCCCAGCTCACGCAGTTGCACGATAACCGCACCCCTTTCCGCAACCAAGCAACCGAGACTAGCCAGGACATGATTTATATGAACCTGAAGCAGAACGGTGCTCTGTTAACGGAGGATAATGCGGTTGAGATCATTACGGACGGAACAGACAAGTTCCAACGGCTCTTGGACGACATCGAAGCGGCTCAGGATCACGTGCACGTGCAATACTACATCTATAGAGGCGATCGTCTGGGTAAAAAAATCCGGGATGCACTTATCCGCAAAGCGCGGGAAGGCATCAAAGTCCGATTACTGTATGACGCGCTCGGATCACGGCGGGTTTCGAAACGCTTTTTCAAAGAATTGCGCGAAGCAGGCGGCTTGGTTGAAGTCTTTTTCCCCTCCAAATTCAGTCTGATCAACTTGCGTATGAACTACCGGAACCACCGGAAGATTGTCATCATCGATGGTAACCTGGGGTACACGGGCGGGTTTAATGTTGGAGATGAGTATCTTGGCTTGAACTCAAAATTCGGTTACTGGCGTGACACACATCTGCGTATTCAGGGAAATGCTGTCCATGCGCTGCAGACCCGTTTCCTTCTGGACTGGAATGAAGCGTCCAAACAACACGACACACCTTACGTTCCGGCGCATTTCCCTCATATCGAGGGCACAGGAAAGATTGCCATGCAGATTGTCTCCAGTGGACCAGATGCAGAGACTGAACATATCAAGAACAGTTATCTCAAGATGATTAACGGGGCCAAACAATCGATTCTGATTCAAACGCCTTATTTTATCCCGGATGCCAGTGTATTCGAAGCTATTCGTCTCGCGTGTCTGTCCGGCATAGATGTTCGCATCATGATTCCAAATAAACCCGACCATGCCTTTGTATATTGGGCTACGTTATCTTATATTGGTGAGTTGCTGAAGGTTGGCGCCAAAGTATTTATATATGATAATGGCTTCATTCATGCCAAAACACTTATCATTGACAGTTTGGTTGCATCCGTGGGAACCGCCAATATTGACTACCGCAGTTTCCGGTTGAACTTTGAGGTTAATGCCTTTATGTATGATGAAGCAATTGCAACAGCACTTGTACAAACCTTTGAGCACGACCTGCATGTATCGCGGGAAATGACGCTTGATGAATACCAAAAACGCAGTCTGATCATCCGCTTCAAAGAAGCGATTTCTCGTCTGCTGTCTCCGATTCTGTAGCGGTGGCACTCCAATGACAGAATCAACTTCCGATCGCTGTCATCCCCAGGTTTTTTTGATTTCTTCTTTTTGAAAAGGGAACAATCCGAGGATAGCTTACACTTCCGAAGTAGCTTCCTGCAGAAAGCTTTTAGGCGAGCGCTTCGCTTCTTCCGGCTATAAAAACAGGCACATCCTCTCCCGTCATTTTGGAGAAGGATGTGCCTGTTTTTTTCTTGTTTTGAACTCCCAAACTTATTAAGCCTATATGGCTCACTCGATATTCTTCACGCCGTTCACACATGTTCTCCACGCTTAAAACCTTCGCCGAGCACTTCGTGCGCGTTACTGATAATGACAAAAGCTCCCGGGTCCACAGACCGGATCAACGCTTTGAGTCTTGGCACCTCATTTTGCCCAACGACTACCATCAGTACGGTTCGCTGATCGTCAGTGTAACCACCTTTGGCTTCCAGCTTCGTTAATCCGCGATCCAGATCATCCAAAATCACTTTGCTAATCGCTTCCGTCTGGTTGGAGATAATATACGCCACCTTGGAAAAGCCTAGGCCCATCTCAACGGCATCGATCACTTTACCGGTAACATACAACCCAATCAGCGCATAGAGAGACTGCTCTAATGACAACACAAATGCAGCCATAATAATAACCGTAGCATCCATGATGACTACACACAATGAATAACTCAGTCCACTGTATTTCTGTACGATTCTGGCAAGAATGCTCATGCCACCTGTTGATCCTCTACCTCGGTATACAATTCCAATACCTAGACCAACGCCAATCCCACCATAAAGTGAACCAAGTAGCGGATTCGTTGTTGGAGTGGCCCAATCCTTCGTGAGATAAACTAACAGTGGCAGGACAATACTGCCCAGGACTGAACGAATACCATACTGCTTACCAATAAGCAGAAAACCCGCGATTAGAAGTGGGATGTTAATCGCCCATTGGGTATATGCCGGTTCCCAATTAAGCCATTCCTTGCCCAGGATCGATAACCCGGACACCCCACCTGAAGCGATCTGATTCGGTAATAAAAATAAATTAAAGGCCACTGCAATTAAAAACGAACCTAAAATGATAGATACCGTGTCCACGACGTTTCTCCATGGACCATTGAGTGGAATGAGGCTAGTTATCCTCTTTTTGCGGTTATTATGAAATTGTGATCGTTGTTGCATGTTCTCGTGCTCTCCTTTTATGTGACTGATCAGTTGATCGCTCATTTTTTCTATCCTATAAAATTATTCAAAAAAAAGCTCCTGCACACACCAGCATACGCCTACACGTATGGGTCCATACAGGAACTTATATTAATCGGTTTCTACTTTAATCTGGCTGCGCAAATAACCATCGATGAATGCATCGAGGTCGCCGTCCATTACTGCCCCTGTATTTCCAGTCTCTACGCTTGTACGGTGATCCTTTACCATACTATAGGGATGGAACACATAGGACCGAATCTGGCTACCCCATGAAATATCCGACTGATCTCCTCGGATTTCATCCAGCTGTTGTTTTTGCTCTTCAATTTTACGCTCATACAATTTCGAACGAAGCATTTTCATCGCCCGCTCACGGTTCTTGATCTGTGAACGTTCATTCTGACACGTTACAACTACACCTGTCGGAAGGTGGGTAATCCGCACGGCTGAGTCGGTGGTGTTGATATGCTGTCCACCCGCGCCACTCGCACGGTAGGTATCAATCTTGAGATCCTCTGTCCGAATGTCCAATTCAATCGTATCATCAATCTCAGGAACCACATCACATGATACGAAGGAAGTATGCCTACGGCCCGATGAGTCAAAAGGAGAGATCCGCACCAGTCGGTGTACACCCTTCTCGGCTTTCAGATAACCATAAGCATTGTGCCCCTTGATCGATAGCGTGACACTCTTGATCCCCGCCTCATCTCCTGGCAGATAATCCAGCACCTCAACCTTGAAGCCACGCTTCTCGGACCAACGTGTGTACATCCGGAGTAACATTTGTCCCCAGTCCTGTGACTCAGTACCACCTGCCCCCGGATGAAGCTCTAGAATGGCATCCATCTTATCATACGGCTGATTCAGGAGCAGCTGAAGTTCGAACTCTGCCACCTTGCTCACGATCGCTGTGACGCTTCTACCGATCTCTGCAGCGAGGTCTTCGTCGCCTTCCTCGTCAGCCAGTTCTACCATCATCACCGCATCATCATAATCCTGTTGGAGTTTGGTGTATTGATCCACAGATCCCTTCACCGCATTTAGCTCAGCGATTACGGATTGCGCCTTGTCACTATCGTCCCAAAAATCGGGGGCAGACATCTTCACTTCGAAGTTGCCGATCATCTCTTGCTTCAGATCTAAGTCAAAGAGACCCCCTAAGGTTTGTTAGTTTCTTGCCTATTTCACGCAGGTCATGCTTCACGTTTGGATCGATCATGTGCAATTCCTCTTTTCATTAAGATAAGCTCCCCGCATCCAGGGCATTCCTCCAGATCAAGTAAGTGATGCGCCACCCTGGTGTTGAGACTACTGTTGTATCAGTATATCTCTTCCCCGTGATCATGGTCATATTATTATAACTATGCACCATTAATCGGATTTGCATCCTTCACTTCATCCAATGAATACCCGGCTGCAAGGAGCCGTTCATGTCATGCTATTTAAGTTGACCTAGTAAATGTTACACCAGCCACTCCGATTGCAGTAGCATCTTCCGATCGCTCTACTCTTGACCGTGGCAGTGTTTGAACTTCTTGCCACTACCGCATGGGCATGGATCGTTACGCCCGATTTGGTCAGAAACCTTCACTGGACGTTTCTCAGCAGGTTCACCGCTTGTCGAGATCTGGCTTTCCTCAACAACCGCTTGACGCTCCTGATTGCTCTCGATCTGTGCTCTCATCACATAAGTCGCTACTTCTTCCTGAATCGAAGCGATCATCTGATGGAACATCTCGAAGCCTTCGAACTGGTACTCACGCAGTGGATCTGTACCGCCGTAGGCGCGAAGGTGGATACCTTGACGCAATTGATCCATAGCATCAATATGATCCATCCACTTGCTGTCTACTGCACGAAGCACAACCACTTTCTCGAACTCACGAACCATATCTTCGCCAATTCGCTCTTCACGTGCATTGTACTTGTTCTGAACTCTCTCGAACAGATACTCGATAATCTCTTCTGCTTCCTTGCCCCACAGATCATCTTTTGTTACCGAACCATCATCCAGCAATTTACTGTTCATGTAATCGGCAACTTCCTGCAGCTCCCAGTTTTCTGGAATATCGTCACCACAATGTGCTTCAACGATACGTTCAATGGAAGGTTTGATCATATCCATAACGATTTGTTTAATATTTTCGGACTCCAGTACCTCGCGGCGCTGTTTATATATAATTTCACGTTGTTGGTTCATGACATCATCATATTGGAGAACGACTTTACGAACGTCAAAGTTGTTACCTTCAACACGTTTCTGCGCTGATTCTACTGCACGGGTAATCATCCGGCTCTCGATCGGTTGGTCTTCTTCAAAACCAAGGCGTTCCATCATGTTCAGTACATTGTCTGCACCGAAACGTCTCATCAATTCATCACCCAGTGACAGGTAGAATTGTGTTGAACCCGGGTCACCTTGACGTCCTGCACGACCACGCAGCTGATTATCAATCCGGCGTGATTCGTGACGCTCTGTACCGATGATATGAAGGCCGCCTACTTCAGCTACACCTTCACCCAAAATAATATCCGTACCCCGTCCAGCCATGTTGGTTGCAATCGTTACCGCACCCGCTTGACCAGCTCCTGAGATGATCTCTGCTTCTTCCGCATGGTACTTGGCGTTCAGTACCTGGTGTTTTACACCACGGCGTTTGAGCATGTCAGACAGGCGCTCCGAGTTCTCGATGGACACTGTACCTACCAGAACCGGCTGGTTCTTACTGTGGCGTGCCACGATCTCTTCTACAACGGCATTGAACTTGCCATCGATGCTCTTATACACGACATCTGCCATGTCATCCCGTTTGTTCGGACGGTTAGTTGGAATCTGCAGTACTTCGAGACCATAGATTTTTTTAAACTCTTCTTCCTCGGTTTTCGCTGTACCCGTCATACCCGCAAGTTTACGGTACATCCGGAAATAGTTCTGGAAGGTAATCGTAGCAAGCGTCATGCTCTCATTTTGTACTTCGATGCCTTCTTTGGCTTCAATCGCTTGGTGCAATCCATCACTGTAACGACGTCCAGACATCAGACGACCCGTGAATTCATCAACGATCATAACTTCCTCATCACTGACCACATAATCCACGTCACGACGCATGATTGCATTAGCTTTCAAGCCCTGTACAATGTGATGGTTAAGAGTTACATTGGCATGATCATACAAGTTCTCGATACCAAATGCTTTCTCTGCTTTTGCCACGCCTGCCTCAGTCAACGCTACGGATTTCACCTTAATGTCTACCGTAAAGTCTTCTTCCGGCACCAAACGTTTCACAAAACGATCTGCTGCATAGTACATATCCGTCGACTTCTGAGCTTGTCCAGAGATAATGAGTGGCGTACGCGCCTCATCGACCAGGATGGAGTCTACTTCATCAATGATACAGAAGAACAATGGACGTTGTACCATTTGCTCTTTGTACAGCACCATGTTGTCACGCAGATAGTCAAAACCAAACTCGTTGTTCGTTCCGTACGTAATATCACATGCATATGCATGTTGTTTCAAAGCATGGTCCATACCGCTCAGGTTAACCCCTACCGTCATGCCCATGAATTCATAGATTTGTCCCATTTCCTGGCTATCCCGCTGTGCCAAATAGTCATTGACTGTGACCACGTGTACACCTTTGGACATCAACGCGTTCAGATATACCGGAAGTGTTCCTACCAGCGTTTTACCTTCACCCGTTTTCATCTCGGAAATACGGCCTTCATGCAGAGCTATACCGCCCAGCATCTGTACATCGTAGTGACGTTTGCCCAGTACACGGCGTGATGCCTCACGTACGGTTGCAAATGCCTCTGGAAGAAGCTCATCTGTTGTTTCTCCCTTTTCAATACGAGCACGGTATTCGTCCGTTTTACCTTTCAGTTGTTCATCAGACAACGCCTGAAATTGTGGTTCCAGTTTATTGATCACATCGACCGTCTTCATCAGACGTTTAACATCACGTTCATTCATGTCGCCGAAGATCTTTTTGACAAGTCCTAGCATGGTATACCCCTTTCGTGCAAAACAGAATAGACCCCCTGTTGCCGCCACGCGACACCATCGGATGGATGTTGCATCCACTTACCCGGGGGTGACAAACAATATGATTTGAGCTTAATGAAGGTACACTTCATCAACTCAGTTGCCAGAATGTCCTTTCGATCGCTGTTATCCCCTGATTTCTTTTAAACTCTCTTCGCAGAGGGGGAAATCCGGGGATAAAGGCGAACGCTTCGCTTCTACAGGTCATTTCTGCCCTCTTCGTCATCCGTGTAAAAATCAAATTCAAATCATATGCTAATAAGTAATATGATGAATCAACTCCAGGCTTGCCAAGGGTTCCTCATGAAGCTGATTCGGTATTCAAACGGATTCGGTTATTAAATATCTAGCCGAAGCCCGAGCCTTGCGAATCATGTTCATGGTGCTGTGCCTGTCATTGATTGTGATTAGCGATCATTCGTTGACAATTCCTCATCAGGACAATGATTCTCTTTGCATAAATTGTAACAGTTTGTAAGGGCCGCCGCAACACGCCACGTCACACTTCTTTGAACTTCTGAGACATATCAAATGGAGTTTAAGTGCAAAAAATCATAGTCGTTAGCGGAAGCGTCCGATTGTCATGTTTCCATTTTGCAGGGTAGACAGCCCTGTCAACGAATTTTGATGGTAAATTTGGATGGAAATCTCAATATCCAGTTCTCGAATGTAGGTATACCAATATTTTCGTAAGCATCGGAATCTGGCAGTAAACTTTTACAGTTTGTGCTTCTTCTTACTATCTATTAGACGCAGCAGCATAGGGAATAGTTTCACCATTTTATTTCCAAAGGTCATTTCCCAGCTCATCTACGCACAAAAGAGCCCCATCCCCTAAGGGATGGAAGCTCTTGTTAAGTCTAATCCAGGAATCTACAGTTCCTGTGTTCATTAATATTAGATATTCATATGCAAGTTCGATCCGATGATCCTGTACGTTAAGATTAACCTTGTTCGATCAATCCGTACTTACCATCGTTCCGTTTGTAAACAACGCTAACTTCTTCACTGTCAATGTTGGAGAATACGAAGAAATTGTGGCCAACCATGTTCATTTGGAGGATTGCCTCTTCCACGTCCATTGGTTTCAACATAAAGCGTTTCGTCCGTACAACTTCAAAATCATCGTCATCCGTATCCGTATCCAGTTCAGCTGTAGCTACAGTACCTGTTGGATCTTCAACGAAGAGTGTTTTCAGGCTGCCTTCCTGGCGGAACTTACGGTTAATTTTGGTTTTGTGTTTGCGGATCTGACGTTCCAGCTTGTCCACCACGGAGTCAATGGATGCGTACATATCGTCGCTCTCATCCTCAGCGCGGAGCACAATGCCTTTCAAAGGGATCGTCACCTCTACCGTATGCAAACCTCTCGTCGTGCTCAATGTAACAGCACCGTCAGAGTTAAGGGGTGCATCGAAATACTTCTCGAGTCTACTCAACTTTTTGTCGACATAATCCTTCAAAGCATCAGTAACCTCGATTTGTTGACCTCGAATACTTAAATTCATAGGGCACTCCTCCTTTTTCCTTTGCCACTTCATTATAACACGAATGTAAGCGCCATGTAAAAACTCCCGGTGACCGAATAATGACATCTGTTCAAGCCACATCTGCCAACATAGGCATAACGCCATATTTCGCGATATTTCATCATATTCAGCCATAATCGAATATTTACTTGGTATGAATTATTTGGCGCTTGATGATGTATTTAACCGTTTTTAAGCTTGCTCAATCTAATATGTAAAATGAACTTTAATCTATCTCTTAAATCGATTAAATTTACTAGAATTATGTGTCTAGGATGATCCTCAAATCTTAAATCTATGAGTACAAAAAAAGACCCCGGAACATACCGGAGTCTGATGCTAGCGATAATTCAATTTGGTAACCATCTAACCATATATGTAGGTCGGATTGTCCGGATGATTATAATTTGATTACGTTAGCTGCTTGCGGTCCACGCGCGCCTTCGACGATGTCGAATTCTACGGATTGACCTTCTTCCAAAGTTTTGAATCCTTCGGATTGAATTGCGGAGAAATGTACGAATACGTCGCCGCCATCTTCAGTCTCAATGAAACCGTAACCTTTTTCTGCGTTGAACCATTTTACTTTACCTTGCATGCACTAACATTCCCTTCGTCATCAAATGAAGTGAAGCTTTCGGCCTTAACCTCTGCCCACAATTCAGATGATACCACCCAAAGTTATCCATTGTCAATTGGTAAAGTAAATGTTTTCTTGGAATTTTTTGTAGATTAATTGGGGATTGTGTTGAATGGTGGGATATCTTGAATATATCAGGTAATTGGCGGGTTGGTAAGTTTAATTTTATCCTGTTTTGAAATGTAAAACAAATGTACGATGATTATTTCATATTAGACCTGGTGATAATCTACAGAAGAGAATGGTATTAGAAAAAATAATATATTATAAGAAAATAATAAAAAGTGAACAGACATAAAATTTTATGTTTGCTCACTCTTTTTATTATTTTTTTCTATCCATTAAAATGCTTTCAGGCGAGAAGTCACTCTCGTATGCATTACGCTGAGCCTTTGCCTGGTTACGCTTCATAAGCCAATCCTGAGCTTCAACACGTAGTAAATTCATTCGGCTTAAAATAGCATCATCATGGTCTGTTAACGCAACAATTCTAGCCTTCTGAGCTGAATCAATAGAAACATTGTTTAAATGATCTTGAATACGTTGAATGATTATTCCTCTTTTGTCCACATATTCAACCAATTCTTCATAATTCGCGTCTGACAATTCACTTATTATATTAGAGTTTAATAGTTCTAATTCTGCTATTAAATCATCCATGTGCACTCTCTGACTGCGATACAGCTATTTTAGAAGCCTGTATCCATGTTTCACGTAAGTCTGTAAGATACCCAATGGCTTCTTCAGCTTTATCAGGTTGTTTCTGAATATTAGCCTGTACTAGGAGATAATTAGTATATTCATACATTGAATACAATCCCTTTGAAATCTCAACGGAGTTGTCCAAGGTACTCATAAGTTCGCTAATAATAGTCTGAGCTTTACCCAAGTTAAGACTAGTCGCTTCATAATCATTTTGTTTCAATCCTTCAATACCGGTACGTGCAAATCGTATTGCACCGTCATACAACATAACAACGAGTTGTGAAGGAGACGATGTCTGAACCGAAGATTGCCGATACTTATCATAAGGAGATTTAATCATGTATTCACCCTCTTTAAGAATTCATTCCCAAGCTTGAAAACAAGCTAGAGGATTGGCTGCTAAGTTTACTCATAGCTGTTTCCATCGCAGTGAATTGTTTATAAAACCGTGTTTCAGCATTGTTCAAATTAGTTAGCATAACACTGATTCTATCATTATATTGTTTAAGTCTTTTTCCCATAACACTTTGATCATTAAATGTGGTGGTTAGATCTGTTGAGAACTTACTTGTACCCACACGCTTTACCATACTATCAAGGGTTTCAGTGAATTTAGATGCTAATTTATCAAAAATCCCACTTTCCGAATCACTAGCAGGACCTTGGAGTAAATCAATTGCTTTCTGTGGGTTAGCAGCCAGTGCTTGTTTCAATTTCGCTTCATCTAGCTCTAGCTTACCTTTGGTATTGTAATCTCCCAGATTAATTCCAATTTCTTTTAAGTTTACAACTTCTTTTGAAATAATGCTCCGCATTGAAGAAATTGTGCTTCGGAGAATGTCATCATTCTTCAAAAGTCCGCTTTTTGCTTTTTCTGTCCAGTTCTTTATGTCATCGTCCTTCATTGCCGATTTCTGCTCATCCGTCAAAGGTGTAAAATTACGATATTTGGCTTCATCTACTTTCGAATTCAGTAAATTAAGCAGCGAATTATAATCTTCTACAAAATTTTTAATATTTTGTACTGCCGTTTCAGTATCTGATTGGATTGAAATCTCAGCGGGTGTATCAGTTGTAACACTACCCACTGTGGTGGATGTTTCTTTTAATAAAGTTAAGGTTACACCGTTGACCGTGAAACTATTACTATTATTTTTAAATTCAACACCATTAACTAACGATATAGAATCTTTCCCTGTCTTTTCAACAAACTCTGTGGGATCGTTAACAGAATCATAACTTTGGTTAAATAATTTCAATGTGCTATTATCACCACTTGAGATTATTTCATCTGTATTACCTAAAGTACCACCTTTTTTTGAGGTAAACATCAATTTACCCGTAATTTCATCAAACTTAGCAGTAACATTTGACTTAGAGTTGCCGTTAATTGTGGATACTAGAGTTGCGATGGACGTAGTTCCATTAAACAATGGCTCCCCCTTATCGTCCTCAAAAGTAACCCCACCAATTGTTAATGGATACACTGCCTTGTTATAAGTCTCACGATCAGCATCAGTTAATACTGCCGGATCTGTCACACCATCACTAATCATTTTCAGGTCAGCAAGAGTTTTGGAGCTAGAAACGCTCTGCCCCACACCCCTTGTCTCCACAGTTTTGTTAGAAGCTAGTTGTGTTACACTTACCTTCATGTCTATTCCTGTAGCTGAAGGACCTGCCTCTGCTCTCACTGCTGTAGTATTACCATTAATAACTGATTTGTTCGTATTTAGGGCTGCACTTTTTCCGTACTTATCAACGAGTTTGTTGGTTCTAAACTCAACTAGCTTACTATTAATCTCTCGGTAGCTATCTCTTGTCCATTCTAAGATTTGTTTTTGCTGATTCATTTTGTCGAGTGGAACTCTCTTGGCAGCCATCATACTTTTGACCATACTATCAATATCCATACCCGAAAAACCATTAATACGAGTTACCATACCTTATCCCCTCTCTATATCTTCTCATCAACTAATATTCCGGCAATTTCCATCATTTTAGCAACTAAATCTAATGTCTTCTCTGGTGGAATTTCTCTAATCAACTCACCCGTATCTCTATTAAGAACTTTTACCATAATATCATGAGTTTTCTCATGCACGCTTATCTCTAAGGTTGTCTGAGGGCCCTGTAAGGACTGCACAGCACGCTCGATCGTTTTAATTAAATGTTCATCAGCAATAGAGACATTAGCACCTTGCAATTCTCTTAAATTCATCTCTTTCGTATTCTTTATAGCAGGTGTTGAGGTTACTGATTCACCCGTTCCTGAAGCATCAGATCTGGGCTGTCCGCTAACTGATCCTGAAGCAGATAGAGAAAGCTGTACATTCATGAGTCTATCCTCCAACAAAGCTTATTTATATTATATATCGGTTGCACTCAATCATATATTTAGGAAAATGCTAACAAAACAAAAAAAAGCTCCAGATTAATCCGGAGCTTTTAATAAGTTGAAAATTAACGAAGCAATTGCAGAACGCCTTGCGGTTGTTGGTTTGCTTGTGCCAACATTGCTTGTGCAGCTTGTGCAAGGATGTTATTTTTTGTTTGTTCCATCATTTCTTTTGCCATGTCTACGTCACGAATACGAGATTCGGAAGCAGTCAAGTTCTCAGAAGTTGTTCCCAAGTTGTTGATTGTGTGCTCCAAACGGTTTTGAACAGCACCCAGTTTAGAACGCTCAGAAGATACTTTAGAAATTGCGGAATCCAATTTAGTCAGAGCATTTTGTGCTCCAGTTTGGCTGGAGATATCTACACCGGAGATACCCAGAGCGTTAGATCTCATATCGTTAATGGAGAATGTAAGGTTTTGGCCTTTATTCGCACCAATTTGCAGAGAAACAGCACCCGTACCGGAAGCTTCGCGAGAAGCTTGATCAAGACCGAGTTTAGACAATACATCGCCATTAGCAAGTTCACCGAAATCAATTACTCCGCTTGGGCTAGTTACAGTCAGACGACCGTTTTCAGCTTTCACTTCAACGTCTTTAATTTCTTTGTCGGTGTCTGTAAATCCACCTTTGGTGTTGATATCGAGGATTTGAGCATTGATAGCTGTTGCGAGAGCATCAGCCAATGCTTTAGCATCGGAATTAGCAGCAGCATTGAGACCCGTAACTGTGCGAGTTTCACCATTGATGCTAAAGCTAAATTTATCAGCTGCGACAATTGCATCAAGAACTTTGTTCTCTCCAGCCGCCACTGTTACTGCAGTTGCTTGCTCAGCAGCCGCACCAACGAACACGTCTAATACAGAACCGCTTCCTGCAGCATCAGTTCCGTCTGCAAGCTTAGCTGTGAGGGTAGCACCGTCACCAAAGTAGTTTTCAACTTTCGAAGAAGTCCCTTTTGAACCACTTTCGATTTTGAACGTACCTGGAGTTGCGTCAGTCACTTTAATGTGCTCTACACCAGTTCCAGAATCATCAATAGATGCATTGATTGCTTTTTGCAATACATCACGGATTTTACCACTTGCAGTTGCATCCATTGCAGTTGTTGACCAGTCACCTGTCAATACAGCCTTATCAGCTTCGCTTAAATGTTTGCTCCAGTCGACAGTGATAGTTTTTCCATCAATTACGATTGCATCTTTTTTGTCAAACTTAAGCTCTTCTGCTCCACCCGTGTTAGTTGCTACTCCACTAGCGTCTGCACCTGTCAAAGTACCAGCAGTTTGTTTGAATACTTGGGAACCAGATAGTTGGTTGATACCGTTGGAACCACCAGCACCACTCAAGTTACCATTCAACAATTTTTGTGTATTGAACTCAGCAGTGTCACCGATACGGTCGATCTCAGATTTCAATTGGCTAACTTCGTTTTGAAGAGCTTTGCGGTCTTCTGCAGTGTTCGTTCCGTTGGCAGATTGGTCAGCCAATTCACGAACACGTTGTAGGATAGAGTGAGTTTCGTTCAAGTTACCCTCAGCCACTTGAATCAAAGAGATACCATCTTGAGCGTTACGGCTCGCTTGATCCAAACCGCGGATTTGGGAACGCATTTTTTCGGAAATTGCCAAACCAGCTGCATCGTCACCAGCACGGTTGATACGAAGACCGGAAGACAATTTTTCAATGTTTTTGTTTGTGTTAGCAGAGTTTGCACTCAGCTGACGGTGCGTATTCAACGCAGCGATATTGTGATTGATAATCATTAGATAGTTCCTCCCTGAAAATAAGTTAGTACCACATCCTTGTGGTAAACGCCGCGACATTAAGGTCGGCCGCCCTGCCGAAGCAGCGTCTAAATTATATATCGACAGGAGGAGAGCAAGTGTTTATAGCAAATTGGAATTTTTTTATTCTTTTTTGTTGCCACTATTTCGAAGACGTTCCATAAATGCTTCAACGTTAGCTGCAAGAGGTGTTGCAGACTCTCTGTTTGTCTCCTGAATCGATTGATATACTTCTTGTCTGAAGATATCAATATCTTTAGGTGCTGAAATACCAATACGCACCGTATCACCCTCTACAGATAATATTGTAACTTCAATATTATCTTGAATGATAATAGATTCACCCTTTTTCCGTGATAAAACCAGCATGTTACACCCCGCCCTTCACTGAAGTCTTCTCTTCTTCAGCCCAAATGAGATGGCGTGGTTCGTAACCAGATTGATGAAGTATAACCTGTTTACCTAGGCGATTTTCAGGATTCAAAACAATCGGCGCTAGCAAATTCATTGTAGAATTATTCGCCTGAGAATGTATTGTAACAATTGTGTATACGGTGACTTGATCTTCAATCGCGAGCTCTTCTTTGTCTATGTCGGCCAGTTCAAAACTATAGCTAGGCATAAACACAAATGGACTTACTAACAGAAATGAAAGTCCAGGCTCTTGTATCGACTGCAAATAAGTAAAAGGCGTATCCTCCCATGGGATTAATGTAAATTCTGTTTTATCTTCGAATCCCGGTAAACCTTTAGGAAACTTAAATATATCTTCTTCTTTAACTTCTATTTCTCCCCATATGCTTGTTTGGATATGAATGACAAACGCCTCCCTCGGCAAAAATTGATTAAAAAAAGCCATAGAGGACTGTATCAGAGACCGTCTATAGCTCTACATTATATCTTATAACCCCATATCTACAGTAGGTGGAGTATATTGAATTGATGCATACTGCTTAACATAGATATCGAGCTTTCCCCTCTGGTATTCAATCTCAGGTCTGTTGACCGTAACATTCATTTCTGAGACAGCGGCTTGAAAACGAATATCAGGCGGTCTCGTTTCAATACGAATATCTACGTTATCAAATGATGCAGGAGTTCTAGTCTCAGGGAAAGGCTGTGATTGCCAGTCCGTACCTATGATATTAGCAATCGTGTTACCCGGTTTGTGAATAGCTGCCAATTGATTGCCCTGTTGTACGCGATTGGCCATATTTTGCAGGAATTGCTGTTCAATACCTGAATATATTCTCGCATTCATATCTATCATATTTCCGCCAGTGTATGCAGAGAACGCCTTAGATTGATCTACATTCAGTCGAATAGGATAACTCTCCACCGTTAATTTAGAAGGCTTAGTATTAAGTTGCACATCTGCTTTTGGCTGGCGTATAGAAAATTGGCCAAGATCGGCATCTATACTTAATAACGATGGCGTTGTTCTAATTTGAACAATTGGAAGAGTACTCATAGATACATCCTCCTTTTATCTCAGGAAGTCTACTAACGATGGAGAGATGATTTTGGCTCCCGCAGACAAGGAAGCATTATAGATATTTTCCTGAATTTTAGATTGCATCGCAAGTTCCGAATAATCAGCATCCTCAACTTTGGCTTGAAGATTCGTTAAGTTTATGCCCAAATCGTCTAAGCGGCCTGCCATCAAGTCAACACGGTTCGTTTTCGCACCAATTTCAGAACGGATCGCTAACATCTTATCCATACGGCTATCGATATTTCCCAACTGATTGGAAAGTTCCGCCTTGTTACCACTGCCCAATGCCTTCATGATATTGTTCATGATACCAAATAAATTATCTTCTTCCGTAAAAGTACCAAACACTTCATTTCCACTCACATTTATCGGTAGCTGTACGCTCTCACCAACAATAAAATTAATTTTCCCTTTATCTGTAATGATTGATGTAGCTGTAGTTGTATCCATCGTCCCATCTGCATTAGTCGGGAAATCATAAGGCTTCACGTCATAGGTTTCACCATTAAATATATACTTGCCGTTAAGCTTACTGTTGGAAATATCAACAAGCTGTTCCTTAAGTTGACTAACCTCTTCTTTGATACTATCCAGTGCGGACTGAGGATTTGTTCCAGTCGATGCCTGAACCGTCAACTCACGCAGACGCTGAACCACATTACCCGCTTGATTCATTACGGTATCATTGAATTCTAGCCAGGATACTGCACTATCTACATTTTTCTGAAATTGTTCATTAGAAGACAGTTCAGCTCGATACCGAAGGGAGTATGTAATCCCTACCGGATCATCTGAAGGTTTGTTAATTTTACGGCCTGTTGCCAGTTGGGTCTGAGTATTGTTCATCTGCTGTGCATTCCGGTTCAGGTTCAAAAGCAACTGTGAACTAAGCATGTTATTCGTAATTCTCATGGTTGTTAGGTCACTCCCTTCTATTATCTGCCTACCATGCCGGTAGAGTTAATCAATTTATCGAGAAGTTGATCATATGTGGTCATAAAACGTGCAGAAGCACTATAAGCATGTTGGAACTTGATCATGTTGGCCATCTCTTCATCCAAGGATACACCACTGACGGATTGACGGCGGGTATCCACTTGCTCTACTAGGAACTCCGAGTTCGATGTTTGACGTGCGGCCTCTTGAGATTGCACCCCCAGTTGTCCCACAATCGCACTAAACTGTGCACCAATTGTTGCATTTCGCAGGCCGTCGGTCGTCTTCATTGGTGTATCCTTCAAATTAGCAATCAAAATCGCAAGTGTGTTGTTACCTTTAATTACAGTTTCAGTACCAGAAGCATCCGTTGTGCGGAGCGAAGTAGCAATCTTATTCGGATCAGCCAGAATCTCAGCGTTCAATGAGATGTTACCCGCTGTAATCACTGTTCCACCACCTGCTGCGGTAAAGAAAGGTAATCCTCCTGCATTGGTTCCATCCATGCTGTACCCGATTTGATGCAACCCGTTTAAGCCTTTAACCGTCACTGGATTTTGAAAACTTTCATCTATCTTGCGAGCTTCACCTGTGAGACCCCAAGGATTATTTTCAGGTAAAACAGAACCCACTGGAATTGTAATTTGAATATCACCGTTAGCAAGGGTATTAGCCAAGTCGTCCATTTGCTTCTGGTAATCACTCACCAACGTATCTCTGGACTTAATCATCCCATGGACTTCGCCGTTGGTGAGCGTACCTGCCGTATATGCAGCATTCAGAAAGACAGGGTCTACCGCAACTTGTACTGCCCCCCCTGTAACGAGTGCCTGTCCATTCATCTGAATCTGGTATCCTTGTGGAGAATCCGTAACCGTAATGTTCATAATTTTGGACAACTTATCTGACATCAAGTCTCGCTGGTCACGCAAATCGTTGGCATTATCGCCAAGAGACTCTACTTTCACAATGGCACTATTAAGGTTCGCAATGTTACCCAGGTAACCTTGGATCTCATTACCTTTGACCGCGATGTTACTATCCAAATCCTGACTGAGTGCATCCAGTTGGCGGCTAATCTGATTCATCGCATCCGTTAGAGCGAGTGTGGTTTCCTTGACAATCCGACGTGCTGTAACGTCCTCTGGGTTTTTACTTAGATCTGACCATGATTTGTAGAAGTTATCCATAACCGTTCGAAAACCCGTATTGGATGGTTCGTTTACAATAGCTTCGAGTTTCTCAAGTGTGTCTCGTTGAATAGACCAACTTCCGAAGTTGGTGTTTTCATTACGATATTGGTCGTCCAGGAATTTCTCACGCACACGGGTAATGGAATCGAACTCTACCCCTGTACCGAGCTGTCCTGGTGTTGTGCTATGCAGAAATGCGAACGGCTCCATTGGAATGGATGCCTGCATGTTTACCTTTTGGCGTGAGTACCCTTCCGTATTGGCATTGGCTACGTTATGGCCTGTTGTGCTAAGAGCTGTCGTCTGTGTGAACAAACTGCGTTTAGCCGTTTCGATTGAATGAAATGTAGATGTCACCTGGTTTCCCCCTAATTAATCAGGCACGCGTGTCAAACAGACCGATTCGCCCTGGATTGCCGTTCTTATCAGCAGGATGCTGATATGTGGCATCCTGTTCTGGCCGAGAAGCAAAGATATCCATTGAAAGATCAATAAACATCAACGATTGCTCGATCAGCTTTTGATTCAGTTGATTGATTTCCTTTAATTCATGCAGTGTTCCCGCCAGCTTCTTCTGGACTTCAAGCAATCGCTGTTTGTCAGCCGGATCAAAAATCAGCTTCGAGATCTCCGTAATGTTCAGGTTCAGCATGGACTTGATCCCACGCTCCTGAAGCAATTCGTGAACTGCGCTCTGCCGTTCAATCTCCAATGGCTCCTGTTGTTTCATGAAACGGGATTCTTTGTTCAGAACGGCAATGAGTTCATCCACATCGTTTTTGACAATGACCTGTCTCTTGACCTCGCTGAGTGCCAGCATATCGCGGTGACTTTGTTCCATTTGCTGCAAAACTGCAATTAATCTGTCCAGTGCTGCCATTACGTGATCACCTATTCCTTATCAAAAGACTTAAAATACGGTAGCAATTTGTCAGCAAGCTTGCTGCTGTCTACCTGATACGTTCCCGAATTGACCTGTTCTTTCAGTTCCTGTATCCGCTGAATGCGTCCTGCATCTTGTGTACGCCCTTGTTCCTCAAGCATCTTCATCGCCTCCGGAGAAATGGATACCTCGTCCTTACGGCGGCTCTTCTTGGCATCAGCCTGCTGATTGGATTCAACGTTCCTCTGATATGAATTGATGGCGCCAATCCTACTCGGTTCATTGATTTTCATTGAAATTGCACTTCCTTCCACATTAGGTTTTTACGATGATATACGTTTTTCTTACTTTATCTTTATGTTATCAAAATGATTAGGATAATATAAAAAACCGATAATCTTTAATAAGTTTATCGGTACGTTTCAAAACATTTGTTATAGCAAGATCTGTATTTAAGACCTCGTTCCTATGAATTGCGCAGTTTGTCGACAGCATTGTAGGTTCGTCCGCCTATATTGCCGTTATCCTTCTGACCTACTTCACGAGCTGCACCAGCCAAGTCTTTCGTCAAACGATTACGGCAAGAGTCACACATATGACCTTCACGAATCAATGTTCCGCATACTTCACAAGGATACATCATATTCGGGGCGTTTTCGATGGAAATCCGTCCCTCGCGGATGAACTTGGTAATCGTTTTGATCGAAACTTCTGTTGCATCTGATAGTTCCTGTATGTTGGTGCCTTTGTTTTCGCGCAAATAATCTACACAGATCTGATATTCCTGTTCCATCTCCTTAATACATTTCGAGCATACATCTCGAAAATTCAACGCATACAATTTACCACAGCGAGGACAATTACCTAGATTCATCGCTTAAACGCCCCTCTCAAACTTCCATTTCCGAATAGATAATAACTATACATTACCTTATTTTCTCTGATGAAGCCATAGTCTATTTACAAAACAAAAGAAGGGAACAGGATGCATATATACGCAAGCCCACTCATGACTACTTTAGTTAAATATCACTTCTATCTCCTCCCGTTGAATATATTATTCGTGTATCAAGAAGTGAAGCATTCCACAAATAGACAACAAGCCCATTTGTTAATTAGGATCTTGCCAGTGTCAGTGTGTAAATCTCGACCGGAATCTCCATGGAGAAGCCAGCATTTAGAATAACTCGCCCACAAGCATCCAAGGTGCTACCTGTTGTGTATATATCATCGATTAGCAGTAACTGTATGGGTTTGGCATGTGACATGCCCATCTGTGTTGGCAGATAAGATTCCCTGTATAGCTCTTCTATTAATTGCATGCCATCCGGGTTGATGGAAAAAGCGTTCTTCATCGTTTCAATACGCTCACCGCGTGATTTGAAGCTTTGTTTGGTGGTGTTGATCTGGCGCTGCAACAGATCAACACTGGGTAGGCGGCAGGCGGCGGCAAGTCCTGCTGCAAGCCGCTCTGCCTGATTGAAGCCACGCTCGGCCAGCCGCTCGCTGCTCACCGGGACATAGGTGACCGCGTCAGGCCGCCATTGTGGCTTCGTTTGTTGAGCATGTGTGGCGGAATGAGCCACGGGGGCTGGGGGTTCTTTTGCCAAAGCAGAATTTCGTTCTTCGCTCATCGCTTGAAAGGCTTGAATCAACAGCGCGGTTAGGAGCGGCGCGTATCGTTCATGACCTCGGAATTTGTACATGCCAATCCATTCTTTCATAAGAGCGTTGTACTGTACGGCGCTGCGGTTGAGGATAAAAGAACGGTTTTGCAAGTGTGGACGAGCACAGTCCGGGCAACCGACACCCCGACCACAACGCAGGCAACGGATGGAACGAATCCATGGAATCTGCTTCACACAACGTGGGCATATGCCTGGATAGGTAGAAGACAGAATCGCTCGTGTCCCACATGTCAGACAAGTCGCTCCCGGCGGGGCGAGCAGATGATGAAGGCGCTGAGTCAGGTACTGCACGTGATCGGTTATGTTGCTGAGCCAGTTGAACATAGGGGGACGCCTCCAGTATTGAGAATGTATTGTGAAATGCGGATACGAACTTGTCAGATGACAATTAGGTCTGGGATGGTGGATGCAGGTAACCTTTGCGACGAGCGATGGTGTTCATTTTCCGGATCTGTGCAACGGCCTTAACCTGGGAACGTGTCCGACGAGATGATGCAAAAACCACTCTACCCGCCGGGTCATCCATGGAACGCCCTGCTCTGCCCGCCATCTGAACCAGTGAAGCTTCATCAAAGAGACCATTGTCTGCATCAAATATAAAAACATCACTGCGCGGAATGGTCACGCCACGCTCCAGAATTGTTGTCGTTACGAGCAAACGAATTTTGCGTTCACGAAAGGCTATAACTTTGCTAGCGCGATCAGGATCCTGAGATGAAGTTCCTTCGATATGGATTCCGGGAAAGGTACGACGCATTAGATTCACAAACGCCTCAATCTGGGCAATACGTGTTACAAAGACAAATACCTGAGCGTCACGCTTCAATGAAATATGTATGTTAGCCTTCAAGGTAGAAGGAAGATTTCGTTTCTTAATACATTCAGCAACGGTAACCATTTTGATCAATCTTGGCACGGGCAAAGGATGACGGTGGAAACGTACTGGAACTTTGGCATGAGTGAGTTTTCCCTGCGCTGCTTCCCTCTGTAGCCGAGCTGGGGGTGTGGCAGATAGATAGACAAAATTCCCGTCCGGTTTACAAGAGGATGCCGCCGCGTGAGCGAGCATGGGATCATTGTGATAAGGGAACGCATCCAGTTCGTCGATGATAACGAGATCAAACCCCTGATAAAAACGCACCAGTTGATGTGTGGTCGCAAGCGTGAGCTGCGCGTCTTTCCAGCGTTCGTCACTGCCTCCGTAAAGGGTAGCGAGCGAGGTGTCCGGAAAAGCTTTGGCCAGACGCGGGGCTAGCTCCAGCACCACGTCCCTGCGCGGCGTAGCGACCAGTGCTCGTCCGCCACGATCCAATGTATGTTGGAGCAGGGGGAATATCATTTCCGTCTTGCCGGCCCCGGTCACGGCCCACAGCAAAAACCGCCCCGGCCCATCCCCTGCGGGTGGCCGGGCCAAAAACGCAAGCGCTGCGGCTGCTGCCGCGCTCTGCGCTGCGCTAAGCCCCCACCGGGCGAGCCCGCCGCCAGTGGGGGCCAAGGCCGTGCCACGCGGTGCTTCGCCGCGTCGTGGCACGGCTCCTTGCGCTGCACTGCGTAGCAGCAGCGCACAGGCACGGCTGCGCCCCAGCGCGAGGCAGGCCTCGCAGTAGGCGCACGCCGCCAGACCGCAGGCAGCGCAGGGCACGCGCTGCCTGGCTTCGCTGCCACAACGGTGGCAGCGGGCGCGCTCCGCGCGCGTCCAAGCCACGCGTGCCGACGGCGCGTGGCAGGCCCTTCGAGGGCGGCTGTGATGCTCAGCCGCCCGTGCAAGCGCGCGAGCTGCGCAGCCGCGCGCCACTCCCTTGGCGGCTGGGCGGTATCCGCCAGCAACGCCTCCGCCTCGGCCGCCAGTAATTGGCGGCCGCTGATCCGCTCAGCCAGCAGGGCCGCGTCCCGCTCCAGCTGAGCCCACTGCACGGCGGGATACGGCTCTGGCATCCCGCCTACCAAAGCACCACGCACAGTGGCACTCCCCGCTTTGCCCGCTGTAGCTTTCCTAGCCTCTGTTTCACCCGAGGCCGGTTCATACACATCCAGCTTCCGCGCAAGATAACTCTGCCATTCGCGCTCGCCCCACTGATCCATGCCCCGCCCCATCTCAAAATGTTCAACCAACCAAGATGCCTGACTTAACGGCAACGCTGTATCCAACAATAACCAGCGCAGCACATGTCGCCCACTTCTTCCCTCTAGCCACCAAGCTACATCCACTCGAATATCGAGAGACAAAGTCATGCTCCACCCTTCCCCTACACGGCATACATATAAGGCAACTTTCATTTACTCTCCTCCCCCATCGCACATTTTCCGAACGCAAAAAAAAGCACATGCCAACCCGGCTGTTCGCCGGAGCATGTGCTTCATGTCCATATTCTATCTCTTATTGATCACTCTACTTATTACTATATCAACTGAAACGCTACTCTACAAATTCAGCCATTCAAAAAACAGCTTATTTCCCAACTCGAATTACAGGTTGCTGATCAGGAGCTGTCTCAATATAGATCGACTCGCCAGGTTGTAGAATCTGACCATTCACCTCAAAAGTAAATATCGTTTCAGATGTCGTACCATATATATCAGGGACTTCTCCATCTTGTTTATATCCTTCTGCAATTACTTTGCTTGAGCTAAAACTCAATACCAGGATCAATGTTATCAAAAAAATCATTTTCTTTTTGTATTGCTGTCTCATTAGATCATTCTCCTCATGAACCACTTCATTAACAACCTATGACCGGAAACTTATATATAAAGAGAGATGAACCTTATTCTACGATGTACGTTTACTTCAATCATAATGGTCTGAAATGTCCAGGAACTGGTTATGTATTACTTAGTTTGGAGATGCCTGAGAACATTCGATTATATCGATTAATCAACTCATCTAAAATCTCGGATTGCTTAATTACGATTGGATGTTGTAAACCATACATCGCAACCAACGCGTGCAAACTTTCCCGTTCACGTTCCAAGTCACTTTCCTGATTGTTCACAACATATTTCATAGCATCCTCACCTCTATGAAATAGTGTAACCTTTTATGTAAAAACCAAGATTCATGTCAGATATACAAAAAACCTATAAGAAAATGAAATGTGGCCATCCTCTCACAGGTAATTATCTATAATCTATAAAATAAGATCTACCAACCACCTTGACCATGAGAATTAGTCGCTAAATTTTTTGGAACTTCAAGCGGTACATGCTCCGTAGCAGAAGACGTATTTAATGGTACCACCATCGTTGTGATGGTAATTAGGGTAGCAATAATCATATATTTAATCTTCATCTCTTTTTTCGAACCTCCTTCAGCAGTGTAGTGTACTTATGAATTTCTTCTTCTGTTGCTAAATGCCGAATGGAATCAAATGTACAGAACCCTCTCACCATACAAGCATCGTTGTTAATTTTAGCTGAGATTGCCAAACTATCCAGTACGAATTGAATCCCAACCCGGACCCGGTCTGAGTTTAGATAATAATCACCTACATCTGCCAAGAAATTCACGAACTGATCATCTATAATCTGATTGGTGTAGGAACCCACCTTCTCATGTGTGAACATATATGATGATATTGTGGTCTTAAAGCGTTCCAACACATGATCCATATTCATATTATATTTTAGTGCTGCCTTAATGAGCTTGAACAACCCACGTAGAATCTCATTTTCTTTTGTAGATAAATAATCCACATACTCATCTAAAATCTCAATTCTTCCTGCCATAATTTCAAAGAGGTACCTATTTGCTGTTGCCCACTCCCGAAACTGATTCTTTGTAAGCTCCGCCTCAAGATTATTCTCAATAATCCACTCATGATTCTCATAGCAAGATACGTAGTGTAACGCCTGCTGATACTCATTCTTTTCTCCATAAATTGATGCTATGATCAAATCCGAGTATAAAATATAACCAAACAAAGGTTTGGAAGGCTCCTGATAACTCTTCCCCATTCTAATCCGTTGCTGTTTGATTTTGTACTGCACCCTCGCCAGTTTGCCCATTCGTGTTGCCAGTTGTTCCGCTTTGTCCCAACGACGCAATGAGAGGTATAGATTCATCAGATCTTTCAGCGCATCCAGTTGATCCAACTCATTAAGGCGCGCGACATACGGATCAAATTGCACAGCACATTCCAGATTATTCTGCTGATCATCATTAATCGAGAGCTTGAATATTCGATACTGACAGATCGCCAATCTTTCGGCATGCTGGTACCGTTCCCCTTCACACACTTTACGATATATAATTAGCGCAGCTGCCGCGCTCCCTTCGGCATTAAATGATTCGGCACAATCAAACAAAGGTTTGATATACGAAGGATTTTCCATCATTAGATCTACTGTTCTTTCAATACAATCGTTTTTCCCAAGCTCTGCACAGCGAGTGATAAACGGACGCAGTCGTCTCCAGTTCATTGTAGGGTCATCAAACAACTCACTCACATACTGTTCATAAAAATATCCCTCTTCCAATCCCATGTATTCTGTCATGATATCCAGAATTTTCACCGATATGGGCTGTGAACCATTAATCACCCTGCTTAACGTTCCAGAATTAATGCCTGATTTCTCTGCAAAATGATAAAGAAGGATTTTGTTTTCCTCTATGTAATGTAAAAATTCTGTTCGGATCGTCTTATTCAATACACTCAAGAAGATACCCCCTTCCAGAAACACACTTTTCCCACGTCCAACATCCATTTTAAGTAATTATATGGTTTAATATACCATAGGTCAATATAATGGAAGAGTCCGCTCTCATTTTATGGGCTGATCTATCCCCTATAGTACACTCACACCACAATTCTGCTAATAACCAGAATCTTTCTTTAAAATTGCGAAACTTTTTCCAATCTGAATCGTCTATACTTTTAAATTAAGAGTTCTGACTTCGAAAAGTTTATTTTAGTGCTCATGAACTCATCGTAACCCAGTCAATAACCATAGATTGCATAAAAACCCATTTTTAATTTAAAAGCAGACTTGGCTACAATTACAAAAAAAGACTACAGCTTCTGCTGTAATCTTTTCACTGTAGATCTGCGAAATGTTAATCCCATTTCCCGCTCACATCATGATTTATTGCTCTGACTCGCGCAAATCAATCAGTCGAAACGTGTGATCGGTCTGTGCTACCCGTTCAATATCGGCAGGGACAGCAGGCAGATAAGATGTCTCCATGCCTTGCCTTTGCATAAGCTTTTCAATAATCGTAATCGTTTCCGCTTCTGTGCGATCAGCAACAACGGTTAATCTGAAGCTCTTACCACGGTATAATAATTCCCGGCAAAGTTCTCTTACAATGCCTTCGATCCGCCCTGCCTGATTGGAAGGGATGAGCAGAATCTGCTCGAAACCTTCAGATTCCGGACGGGAAAGATGGCGCTGGTGCATGGCATGAACGGCCATTGCCGCCAGGAAGTATATGAGCAGAATCATAGTCAGATGAGCAACCATGGCAACTGCACCTCCTCGGAAGGTCATGCTCACCCATGGCGAACATCCCTGTATACAACAAGTATATGCTGTACTTCCTGAAGGGTTACACTTGCATTTCCTATCACTCATATTCCACGCTGATCGACACCGGACGAAGAAAGACAGGCCAGGTCATTCATTCACGCCTAAGCTTGAACATATGTTCCGCACAACCTTACACTTTGCTCATTTGCAGTGATAAAGTCCATTAACCCGCAGACCAATCCAACATTCTGGAAAGGGCGCGAGTGAACACCAATCTATACTTCGTCTAGGTTGAATCAACCAATGGACTGACTTACCGTATGAATACTACTTTACGAAAAACATAAGGTATTAGAGCGTAACCCAACCATATTTGATCGAATTGATAACAGCTTGAGTACGGTCGTCCACTTCCATCTTCTGCAGAATACTGCTGACATGGTTTTTTACTGTTTTTTCACTGATGAACAAGAATTCACCAATCATTTTGTTGCTCTTACCTTCTGCCATCAAGCGAAGCACTTCAGCCTCACGACGTGTAAGCGGGTTATTGTCGCCAGCGACAAATTTAACACCTGCTTCCTTCGAAGCTCCTTCACTCATTGCCCCTGTTTCATTAAGATACGTCATACGACGCAGCTGCATGATCAGTTTGCCTGTTACTTTCGGATGTATGAACGCATGTCCTTCATGCACGGAACGAATCGCATTGATCAGAGACTCTGCCTCCATATCCTTCAGCAAATATCCGTTAGCCCCTTTACGAAGCGTCTCAAATACATAACTTTCATCATCATGAATGGACAAGATAATTACTTTGACATCAGGGAACAGCTCACGCAATTTCTCCGTTGCTTCAACCCCATTTTCGATTGGCATGTTAATGTCCATCAATACGATATCAGGTTTATCCTGATTGCAGAATTCGAGCACTTGAATTCCATCGCCGCATTCGCCGATGACCTCAATGTCGTCCTCCATATTTAAAATGCGTTTCAGTCCCTCACGGAACAGCTGATGATCATCAGCCAAAAGAACTTTAATCGATGCTTTACCAGTATCACGGTTTTCCATCATCCTGCTACTCCTTTCCCTTATCCACGTTTGTCGGGATATGAATCACTATTTTGGTTCCTTGATTTTCTCCGGATTCAATCTCTATTCTTCCTTCTAACAGTTCAACCCGTTCTCTCATCCCAATCAGACCGAAGTGGGTATGATCCTTGCTTTTCTTCGCAAGAAGCTCCGGTTTGAACCCAAGCCCATTGTCCTGAACGACAATTTTGACGAGCTGAGCCTGGTATGTAATTTCCACTACAACATATGTGGGATAAGCATGCTTTGCAGCATTCGACAGACCTTCCTGCACAAGGCGGTAGATTGCAGCCTCCATGGCTGAAGATAAACGATGTTCCTTACCTCTTGTTTCAAAAAGCGACCGGATTTTCGTTTTTACCTCAAAATCCTGCACGTACTTCCGAAGCGTTGGAATCAGTCCCAGATCATCCAGTGCCATAGGACGCAGATTGAAAATTACTTTTCTCATTTCTTCAAGACTGGAACGAACCTGGCCTTTCAAATCTACTATTTCGGCCTGGACCATCTTAAAATCCTGCTTAATGAGCATTCTTTCTACAATTTCCGTCCTAAGCACTAGATTGGCGAGCATCTGGGCAGGCCCGTCATGAATTTCACGAGCAATACGTTTCCGCTCTTCTTCCTGGGCCAAAATTATTTTCAAACCAATCATTTGTCGATTTTTGGCATTTTCAATGATCCGGGTCACTTGACCTAGTTCACCTGACAGGTATTCGAGTACAACACCCATCTGCGAACCGATGGTCTCGGCACGCTCCACAGAAGCTTCCACATTTTTGGCACGCTTCTGTAGGTCATCCCGACGGGCCTTCAGATACATTTCCTTCTCACGATAAATCATCAGATCCAGCTGCAGCTGTGTTGCTTTCTCATATGCCTGCTTGATATCATGCTCGGAATAACGGACAAAGTCGCGGCTAACCTCAGTCAGCCGGATCCGGGAACGGCGGTAGTTCAGCTCCAACTGATCTACTTTCTCGATCGTTTCCGCCGTCTCCTTCAACACCGACTTTAACTCCTCGTTGAGCGTTTTCAGCTCATCGCGAGTCGAGTCCATGATTTCGAACATTTGATATTTGCTGTTTTCCATGACTTGTATGGCGTTTTTAATGACGCGGTCTATGGCATCGGCTTGTAAATCCACGTTTGTTCGACTCCATTTCTATCGTTTCCGGTATATATCATACCATATCACGATGAGATGGTAACGGTCTTCGTTTTCTGTTCCCATTTTACAGTGAGACCAAGTTGCTCGGAAACGAGTCTGAGCGGGACTAAAGTCCTACCACCCGTTACGTATGGTGCAACAGTTGCGCTCTGTCTTTTACCATTCAGAATGAATTCTTTCTGCCCTACAACCAGATCAATCAGCTTGCCACCACGTAATACCGTGATCCGCTGATTTTTGCTATCCCAGCTTGCCTGACCACCAAAAGCGTCCAAAACATGTTTGATTGGCACATACGTTGTACCATTTTTTAGGACCGGTGCTGCATCAATCGCTTTTTTCGTTCCGTTCACCGTCATCGATTTCTGTCCAAGCACAAGTGAGGCAGTCCCCGTAGGCAATCCGACTTCACTGGACTTGGAAGGCATCGTGAATGCGATGTTGTCAAAAGCAACCGTACCTGATTTCGCACGCTCATCCTGACCTTCTTCCACGTTCACCACATAGACCCGCTTCAGCTTCGCGGGATAGGCGATGTTCAGTCCGTTCAGGTCCACGCTCAGCTTCTTCCAACCGTTCCAGTCAATCGCCTTGGCGAGATCGGCATATACCGTTTTGCCATTGGCATCCGTGAATTCGGCACGCAGCCAGTTCAGGCTTTTGTCACCCATAACATCCATCGACATTGATGTAGCTGCAGCAGATACCTCTCTGCCGGTAGAACCGTTCAGTTGTGCATAAGCGTACATTTTGCCTGTTCCAGCAGTCATATCATAATCGAGTTGCAGCACATTGGAGCCGGCTTTCTCACCAGTTCCTGCTGTAATACTTGCCGTACCAGTTACACCCGCTGCGTTCGTTGTGAAGTTGATCGGATAATTCACATTTTCGAAGTTCTCCCAGACCGTTTCGCTTGCAGAAGCCGAGAGTACTACCACTGTACTGTAACCATCATAACGACCAATTGCATATCCCACTTGTGCACCAGGATTGACAGAAGATACTGTTAATTGGTCAGCAGTAACTTTACCTTTGAATCCGATAAATTCCCATGTCAGTGAGTCCGCCGGAACCGTGACACTTTGTCCGCTCTTCGTTGTTGCCGTTACAGGAATCGACATCGTTGTGCCCGCTTTGAGCGAACCGAGACCTGATCCTGCTGTCAGGGAAGCCAATTCACTTCCACCCAATACCGATACTTTAATAGAAGATGAAGCTCCATTGCTCGTTGCTGTCAGCGTTGCTGTACCTGGCTTCACGCCTTTGATCGTTCCGTTGCTAACACTCACGATACTGTTGTTGCTGGACTTCCAGGACATGCTGATATCACCTGTTGCGATCGGGTTGTAGTAGGTGTCATATCCTTTGGCTGTGTACTTACCCTCTTGTCCCACCAGCAACGTTTGGCTGCCACTCACGGCAAAGCCCTTCAGTTTACCTACAGGAGCCGTAGAGAACACACCTAGCGTGTTTACAACCTGACGTTGCTCGGTGCCATACTCTGTGTTGAACGTCAGACCAGCGGTTTGCTCACCCAACGGACGGGTTACCATGGTTGTGGAGCCGCCTCCGTCAAGGTTCATGCCTTTCCAGACACCCACACTGGTCATAAAGGATTGCAGTTCCGTCAGCGACATACCGCTGCTGTTACTGTTTTTCTCCGCTGCAATGATGTAGACATACCGACCATCCTGGGAGTACCCTACTGCCGTTCTTGCACGAATGCCACCAATGCCGGAAGATGCGATATCACGCGAAAAGGAAGCTGCCTTTCCACCGTTCACCAAAATGGTATGACCGCCAATCATCATCTCCAGGTTACTAGGATCAACCGATTGCCCGGTTGTTTTGGCTTTTAGCTTGTAATCCGCATCCAAGGTTTGCCCAACGGATAGATGGCTCATGATCCATGTCGCCGCTGTTCCATGCGCACGCAAAATGTATCCATCCTTCGGCACCGTCATGTTTAGCGCTTTTTTATCCGAGATTTGGGTGATTACTCCGTTCTGCACAAGAACCTCTGTTGGCGTTGTGGAAGGATCATTTGGACGTTTGGAGGAGGTCCATGCCGGTGTATAAATATACATCGAGTTGGCATGACTATACTTCACCGCACCCGACTCTACCGTATAATCCTCTTTATTTATCCCACGCAAAGCAAAGGTTGAACCATCCTGCGCCTTCACAGTCCCATCAAAGGAGTACTCGTCGATCATCGGCTTGCCATCCTTGGTCACCGTAAGGGCATACATGCCCGACAGTTCGGAAGGTGTGGAGACCAGTACGCCATCGGAGACCTGTCCACCAATCGGCGCGAGCTCGCCGGATACATTGAAGTAATCGCCATTCACAGCGGCTACTGCACCATTTTCTTTAGCCATGGCACCTGTGCTCTGTTTACTGTTCAGATTACCGCCCTTGCCTGTCATCACATCCAGCTTCACATACGGGTTCTGCAGATCCACCTGGATGACATCTGCCAGTACGTTGACCTTGGAACCGGAACGTGTTGTCGTATATCTGTATTTCATGAGCTTCGCACCCGAAGTCAGAATTTCTTCACTCAACTTGCTTGTATTTGTAGATGCTGCAGCGGCCACCGATTGCCACGAAGTGCCTGACCATATCTGCCCGCCTGCGTTCATCACCGGTGCAATCCAGATCACACCCGCCAGCGTCACAATCGCCCATTTCTTCACCTTACTGCCCTTAACGTCTTCCAGCTGTTTCTCATGTTTCCCCAGCATGTCTGAAACGTCTCTCCCATCTTGTATATCAATCTTAGACATCACGAACACTGCCAAGTAGGCAGCAGATAGCGAGATCTCTAGTATACTCTTCTATTAATAGACTGCTTTTTGTGGAAAAAGTTACGCCCATAGCCAAGATTGAGGTATATATTGGTTAAATGACTTGTCACGAATAATCGTTTCTGGACCTAACAAAAATCCATGTATTGGTTGAAAATCTTGATAAATCAATTCTCAAAATCTTTCATATTGAGAATCTAGGTAATGTTCAAAAAGGTTCCCGTTCCTATATAAGGATACTTCTTTTTCCCTTTATCTAATTGTAAGGGAATTACAAATAGCTTAATAGATATGTATATTTCAATAAAAAATCACCCCATAGTTGGACTTTTTAAGTAAGTCCACACTATAGGGTACAATTATTACAACATTTCATATTCTCTGACATTTTGGAAGACTTTTATGAACTATACAAGCCCTAATATGGTCAGTGATTCAATAATTTTTCTTTCCACCAAACATAAAGATCACTTAACATGTTTATATTTCCAACATCACTTAAAGCCCTTGCCGTACAAACATCCACGACTCGAATTGGATTCAGTCGTATCTTCCCTGTCCCAGCCAGTAATGGTTGATTAACATCAACATGATTCCGTGGTTTATTAATTACCACCCATTTCAATTTATTGGATGAATGCAGCAATACACTGCTAAAATAAATACCAATATCTATTATTTGAATTTCTGTATCTCTACTAAACTTTAATACATTTTGTTCTACTTCAGGTCTCATCCAATCCGGTACTAGATCCAATTCTTCATTTATTTCTTCTATCGTCATTTTTTTCTGTTCAATTCTAGGAATAAACCATTCCCACAGAGAAATCAAAGAATCTTGACTGAAATCCAGCTGTACATGAGAACCAGATAATTCAACATATTCCTGTAATAATTCGATTCTTCGCGGGATGATCGAAAGGAACCATTCATAATATTCCTTAGCTTCAGTTCTGGACATCACTGAAAAGGGAGTGAATTCAAATGGCATCTCTATAGTTGGATACAACATGTCCACCGCACAATTACAATGATTCTAATTCCACATAGATTTCATTTAACTCCATGATTAGTTGTTTAAACAACTTATTATTCTCGTCAGAGTCAATATTCTTAAAATTAGTTTTTCCCAGAAAGGCCATATAGACACTCATCAACTTTTCTTGAATTCTGTTCTCCTCTTCTCTATAAAGATCCCTATCAAAAAAATTGTCAATCCTTACTCTCTCTGATTTTGGAAAGCCCTTATGTTCTATAGAAGCTTCCAATACTTCTACCACATAAGTTGCTTCATATACAAAATTACTTCCATTAGTCATATTACACCCCATTTGTAACAGAATCAGAAGGAAGGAACTAATTAGTTTAGTTGTCAAACTACCTTCTCCTTTTTTTGGTTTTAAAGTTGAATTCAGGCGGGTACAAGTGATTCGCATCCACATAATTTTCTGCCTGTCTAGTTGTCATTGACACAGTTTTACCATTACCATAATCCAAATAGAACTCGTAGAATATCTTCCCTTTATCGAAAAATTCAATATCCATATATAAATCACCTTCTACAATTATTCCTTTTATTGTTCGATACTGCGCTCCCCTAACAAGCTTTCCATTTACAGATTGATATTTTGTCAGTTGTTCTTCTGCATCTTCATAGTACCCGTCAGTATCACCGTAAGGAACATCTCGTCTGGCCTTTAATTCCCACATTTGACCGTTTGATGTTACTATATCTACCCAATAATGCTTATTAGGCCACCATGCAATTTCTTGTTCTATATGATATTCCAAAGTTGTGCTCAAGCCTGTTTTTAAATGTATTGCTTTTGCTGTATGAATTTGGGCAATTTCATGGAACGCTAAATATATTCGATTATCTCCATTAGCATTCAACACAGCATCGGATAATTGTAAATCTGTATATTTCGTTCCATCATTCCTACCATTCAAGAAGTCCTTCAAGAAGCCGTTTAAGAGATTTTTTGGCATGTGCCCACTAGGGTCCACGTACTTCAACGGGTTATTGTTTACATACGAATACAAATTCAAACTCAGTGGATCGTTCAGTTCACCTTCGTACGTATCCTCACCAATGAATCGACCCATGCCTGGATCGTACCATCGGGCTCGCAAATACTGTAACCCTATCGTTTCATCCCAATACTCGCCAGCATAACGAAGTATATTCGGTACGGTTTGTTCCGTCGTTGATGGCCCACCCCAGATATCATACGTATACTGGTTCAATACTTGACCGGCATCATCCACGAGTCCAACCACGTCTCCGTGACCGTTGAATTGGTAGTATTCCAGCTTGCCTGTTTGCTTGTCCTGACGTGCCCATAGTTGTCCATACAAATCATAGATGTAAGCATAAGTCAATTCTGCTTTTCCAGAAGTTACACTGGCCTCAGCCATGAGTTTGGCTTCTTCATCGTAGTAATAACGAATCGTTTGGTCGCCTTCCGTACGTTCATACAACAGTCCATCTCCATTATAGCTGTAGGTTACCGTTTTGCCTTCACCCGTTGCTTTAATCAGACGATTCTGGCTGTCATACGTATACTGTGCATCCTTTAGACCGTATATCTTACCACTTCCGGTACTGTACCGGTTACCATTCGGGTCATAAGTATACGTTTCTTTTTGTGTGCCCGTTTCGGTCTGAATCCGGCTCAATTCATCGTATGTGTATTGATCGGTTTCCCCGTTCTGTGTACGAGACGTGATGTTTTTATTACCATCATATTCATAGGCGAACTGTTGCACCGCAGATGTCCCTTGAGAGATCGTGATTCCCGACAGGTCATAGCCATTGAACTGGTAGCTTGTGCTGAGACCCTTGCCAAACGACAATTTCTCCAGCAAGCTATTGGACGCATAACTGAATGTCATACGATCCACAGGCGTCGTCCCCGATGCTGCGAGTGCAGAAGCCCCTCCTGAACCCGAGGTAATATCCATGGAGGTTACCCGATTCATGGCATCTACTTCGCCGTGAATGCGCAAGGATTGTCCTTTGGCATCCGTTAAGGTATACCCTAGACGTTGCTGGGTATTGTTTTCGTAATCAAGTCGTGTCCCATCCGGGAACGTCAGTCCGTTCAACATCCCATCTGCTGCTCGATAACTGTACGTGGTCTTTCCATGATCATCAGTCATCGATGTTCTGCGGCCAATCTCGTCGTACGTATAGGATACATTCGTATCTGGTGCTTTCATAGCTGTGAGCATATTGTCACTGTTATACGTATACTCTGTTACTTTCCCAAGTCGATCCTGCATCTTAACCAGATTACTCTTCTTATCATAATAGTAAGTTGTCGCAGCTCCATCCAGCATGGGTGGTGTCTGTTTGATGATGCGGCCCAGTTCATCATATTGTTTGGTCACCGTTTGCCCGTTAGCAGATACAACTTGGGTCACCTGGCCCTGATAGCTGTAAAAATATCGGCTGGTTTCTTGTTTGGGCGTGGTTGCCGTTGCTATTTGTCCGAGCGCATCGTACGTATATGTTGTGCGCTCCCCATTACCATCAATAGAAGCAGTCACGTTTCCGCTGAGGTCATATTCACTTTGCTGTAAAGGTACAAATGCGCCGTCCCGGTATTCTTCTACTGCTGTCGAGCGTCCCAGCAAGTCTTTCTTTTCACGAGTTTTATACCCTGAAGCATCCTGAACCGTTACGGTTTGACCAACAGAATCAATCGTTGTTGTATCCGTAGTTCCATCGGGATATTGGGTATCGGTCGTTTGCCCAAACGCGTTGACCACATACCTCGTCACATTCCCCTCAGCATCTTCCGAAGCCGTCACGTTTCCTTCGCCATCATAGGCATATTTATATGTTGCGTCCGCCGTTTGCTCTTCCACGAGTAAACCTAATGGATTGTATCGCTCGAAAGTCACAATGCCGTCTGGCGATGTGCTTGTAATGATGTTATTTGTATCATCATATGTCGTTGTTGATTTCGTGCCATCAGCATGCGTGATTTGAAGAAGTCGTCCTGCTTGGTCATATTGATTCGTTTCCTGTTCTCCTACAGCATTCGTTGTCGTTTCCAGTTTACCTGCAGATGTGTAGCTATATGACTCCACAAGATTTTCTGCTTTTCCAGCAACGTCATGGACTGTCATTGATGTCGACCTCATTAAATGTCCAGCAATAGAATCATAACTGAATGTCGCCGTCCGATCTTTGGCCAGCGTGCCGCCTTTGTCGGTTGTGCTGATGACACGGCCTTTGTCATCAAGCTTAACTTCCGATTCAGAAAGCAATTGTCCGCCATATCCGTTCTTGGTGCTAGTCCTCAACATGGAACCTTGATTGTTGTATGTCGTCTCGGTATATCGCTCCAACGTGCTATTAATCTTCGTGGTGACTCTCACAGGCTTAATCCAGTGATATGGTGCTTTGCCTGTTTCGTATGCATAGGTGGATTCTTGCCCTGTGCTAAGCTTTTTAGAGGTCACCATACCGCTTGCATCATACTTAATGGTCGTAGTCAGCTTTTCGCCTGAACGACCGCTCTCGCTCACCCACTCTGTCATTTGAGTTGGAAGATTTCGCTTCGTTTGGTCATCATACTGGAACTCCGTAGAGTAAGTCACATCATCTCCAGTTAACGTGTGCTGATCTGCGTGAATCAAATCTGGATGCGCTGCAGCGCTAAACGTTTTGGAGAACGTCCAAGTATCTACAGTGTTCTCTGCTTTCACTTTCGTTGTCCATGTTGCAGATTGACCGTAGGTGTCCAGATCTTCTCCAGAGTACTCAAAGTTAACCTTGTCCAGAACGCCTTCGCCTTCCGTTGTACTAAACTGGCTCTTGCGCTCTCTTACTTTGAATACGAAATGGGATGAAGCTTCACCGATCTGCTTCAGCGCCGGAATATATGCATAATCCGTTATAGCTGATGAAGGGCTTGTAATACGAGATAGCAACGCTGTATGCATCACACCGTGAACGTTTTGGTTGCTTTGTAACTCAGGTAAAAAGTTGAATTTGGATTCCGGATAATAATACGTATACTTCGTTGTCCGATCGAGAGCATCCGTGAATTCTCGCAAAATGCGAATGCCTTCGTCCTCGCGTTGCGTGTACGTTGCTTTCCGATCCGTTCCAGCAAGCTGTACAGTAACCTTCAGGTTGTCATAAGCAAATGTCAACACCTGACCTTGACTGTTTTCAATTCGTGCAATGGCTTGATTTCCGTTCAATGTTGTATAGTGAAAGTTCACGGTATTCCGGTAGCCATCTGTAATTTGCAACAGTTCTCCGGCTTCATTAAATAGATAATCGTAGCCGTTTCGGATGGATAAACGATAAGTGCTAGATACGCCATTAACAGTCACGGTCGCATCTCGCTTAACGGTTAAGTCATTCCATACGTAACCTTCCAGTTCCAGATTCGCGTTTAAGCGATAATAGCCTACGCCTGGAATCTGAATATACTGATTATCGCCACGTTTTTCCATGAAAGGAATGTCCCAACGCCAGCCTTGCCCCAATCCAGCAGAGAGTTCTTCCTTGCGTGGCGTAACTATATTGGAATACGTCAGTGTCGTTTCGTCATATTCAACGCCCAGCTGTCCACTCGCTCTAGCGCTGTCATAGACGCGTGTCAGATCAAACGGAATGAGTCCAGGAAGAGAAAGGTCAGTACTCTGAATCATCATTTCCCCTGTAGCAGTTGAGATAGATTCTGCTCCATAAGACGTCATATAAAGCGATGCGTCATCTCGGATATCTACATGGTTAAGTCCAGTTTCGTCCACGGTTGTTCCTGTACCTGGAGCATCCTCATTAAGAGCATTAATCGAGAAGTTGTTTTGCTGTGATGACCCGGAAGGGCGTAGCCCCTCCATTTGAATCGGTTCCCTTATTTCTTGTGCTTCTAGCCATTTTTCAGCAGCCTCGCCGCCTGTGCGATCTGTCTGTAAAGCTTTATACAACTGGTACAGCGAGTAACCTTGATCTAGTTTTTTCTCAATCCAATCTTCCTTAATACCAAATTGCTCTTTTAAACTATGGATAGTAATGTAGGTAGCGGAAGTGAGGGAATCCCTACCTTCTGCCGCCGCTGCTTGTCCTCCATATCCAAAAGAACCGAACCCACTAAGTACCAATATGACGCATAACCAAATAATCGTTATTTTCTTAAACACTCCATCACCTCAACCTAGATTTAGACAATCATTAATTAAATGGGAAAATCTTTTTCGTTCGTTTCGTTAAATTACCGTTGCGATCATACTCAAACACAATTTGATCTCCTGTGAATAGAACGACTTTAAGCAATTGATTGCCATAGCCGTACTCATAACTATTGTCATTACGAATGTTCATCCATGCTGCTTTTATGGCTCCCTGAATCGGTTTTCCTTCTTTTTCACTTAGCTTGAGATAATAATTCTGTCCACCTTCAAGCTCCCATTCAAGAACGGTATATTGCTCACCATATACCTGTTCTTGCTCGATTGAAGCAGCTACCGGAATGCTCAATTCCTTATCTGAATACAATTCGATCCGAGGTTCAATGGAAAAATCACCTGATTCCTTTATGGCAATCCGATACTTGTCAGAGCTATACGGACTAAAACGGTAGTACACATTCCCTTGCTGAACTGTGGGAAGCGCCGTCTCTGTGTTTTCATACAAAGTCAGAAACTCCACTTCCGCTTCCTTGACCGTAAAATGGCGGTAAGCAGCTACAAATTTCAGCGTTTGGGATGACACATTATGCACCTGAATATCAGACTTTCCAGGTATGTGTTGTGATCCTACCGTATTCTCACCTTCCTTAACAATCACTTGGTTCTGGTTCCGGATAACGTAATCATAGGTTAATCCTTCTGTATGAGATGTAAAGAGCAATGACGAATAAGATGATGTGTTTGAAAACAATACCGTGGTGTTTGGCTCCACACTCTGTTTGATAAGTGCAGGCTCCTGACTGGGACTGGCTGTCACAGGAATGTTATATTGAATCGTTACCGGTTCTGGAGATATTACAGTGATGACAAGCGTTCCACCCGCTGGAATATCCCATGTTTCAAGACTTGAACCTACCACTAAATACAAATATTTATTGTTTGCTTCGTAGACCACAAAATCCACAATGGAATTGGTTACTCCAATCCGGTTAAGCTGTGCCGGTTCCGAACTCGGATTCGTAAATACTGCGCTCTGCCCCTGGTTAACAGTGATTTCCGATTCTGGTGAAGGGACTTGATCGTCTTGTCCACGGAAAACACGGTAAATGCCACCATACGTTATGGGTTGATCTGAGATGTTGGTAACGACAACTTTTTTACCACCCAGGACATACGCTTCGATCGCTGTTGCTGTTCTACTACTTGACTCTGTTCCATCTACGTTATAAATCGTGTAATCATACACCCGCCCCGCGCTGCTGGAAGCATCATTTCGGAGCCTTTCCGAATCCGAACTTGTATTGGTGAAGGCATAGCTTTCACCTTTGTTCAACGTCACGCGCAGATAAGCCGGTTCCTGGCTATCCACTACCGAGAAATCATCCGTGTATTCTAATAACACAGGTGTACTTCCCCCTACGGTAACGATGGCTTCACCACCAGCTGGAATGGTAGCGAGACTTACATTGCTATTGAATTTGTCACTATGTGCTCTGCCGTCTGCCTTATACACAACAATATCAAACAGTGCGCCTATTTTTTTGGCGTTACTCCGTATTGGATTGCTGAGTGAGCCTCCATTATGGAATTTGACCGATTGGCCTGGTGATAAGGTAATCTTGGTTAGTGCTTCATTTGGTCGATCCTCCACATCAAAAATGGTGTAAATCGCACCTATGGTTACAGGTTGAGCGGATACACCCGTGACTACTGCTTTATTTCCATAGTAAACAACAGGTTCAACCGCTGTTGCTTTTCTTGTGCTCCGTTCTGTGCCATCCGGATAATAGGTGACGTAATCAAATATCCGCCCTTGACTGGTAGAAGCATCACTGTCTAGATATTCCCGATCGGTGCTGTTATTCCAAAATGTCACGCTTTCTCCCTGTTTCAGTGTTACACGATGGTATGCAGGTTCCATGCTTTCTTCAACCGAGAAATCATCTGTGTAACTAAACTCAATAGGGACTTGCCCAGCTACCGTCACAATCGCATACCCTTGTGAGCGAATGATCGGATTGGTATTTTTGTTAAAACCATCCGAATGAACGACGTTTTCTGCTGTATACAGGACGTAATCAAAAACGGCTCCATTGGTACTGCTTGCATTGTTTTTTATCGGATTGGCCAACGAACCATTATTACTGAAAATCATAGATTCTCCAGGATATACAGTAATTCGAGTAATCGCATCACCACCTGCTTTTTGGACATCAAATGTCCGATATGGCACACCATATGTTACAGGCGTTGCTGTAACCAAGGTTACAACAGCGGTTCTTCCTGCTGCTACAGTAGGCTTAGTGGATGTATTCGTACCTGTAGAACTTTCTGTTCCATTTGGAAGATAAACGACATAGTCATGCTTATCTTTGGTGGAACCATCACTTTGGAGCGCATCTGATTTGGAACTGATATTGGTGAACTGGTAGCTCTCGCCCTGATGTAAAGTCGTACGCGCATAGGCTGGTTCATCACTCCATTCACCAGTATATACTTCGTAAGGTAGTCCAACGGTGACAGGCTGTGCTCCGGCCCCCGTAAATATGATCTCATTTCCTCCCCCTAAGTATGGTTTGCCGGTTGATTCAAAATTCGAACTAGAAAGGCTTCCATCTTCATTGTAGTTTGCATAGTCATATCTCCGATCTTGAGCTGTGGAGGTATCCGCACTAACCGCTCTCGTTTGTGTTCCTTCATTGACGAACCGATAGCTCTCACCTTTGGACAAGGTCGCTTTATGTAAGGCAGGATTCGCAGATACACTATAAGTAAATTCAGCAGGTATTGTTACTGTAAATGCATTGCTCCCACTTGAAGTCACGACGGCGGTGTACCCTGCTCCTACGGATAAGCTACTAGTCGAATTCATGTTATCCGTTGAAATACTTCCATCTGTTTTATAAACAGCATAATCATAAGAACTGCTTCTCGATGTCGCAGCATCTGTGCTCAAGGATCTTGAGCGAATTCCATTATTAGTGAAGCTATAGGAATCACCAGGATACATAACTATAACTTGCTCTTCGGCAAATGCCATGGCTTGAGGAGTAAAGAAATCTTCTTCGTACGTATCCTCAGTTACGGTCTGTGCATCATCTACATCTTCGTCTACACCTTCTGGTTCTTCGTGGATATCCGGATCAATAAGATCTAGATATTCGTCGTCTGCTACAGCTGATTCCTCCATAAAAACATCGACATTCTCAGCGCTACTTTCAGTCGTTATTATGGCATCCGATTGATCGGAAAGCGCATAACTGCTAGTTGGATACATGGTTCCAATCAACAACAAAGCCATCAGAAAAACAATAAAACTTTTTCTTAAACTCATGAAATTTGTATTCCTCCTTTATGTTTTTTCTCCATTTCCTCCCTCAAAAGATGTATAAATGGAGCCTGATAAATCATTATCGTCATTTTCCTTATTTTAAGTAATAGTAAGATGGTCCTTATTTTCAGGTACTATCCTCCTCTTGAATTTCAGATAACAAGAAGTCAATCATACTTATTTGACATGAAAAGATAATCCAGACAACGAGGGTTGCAGTAACTTTACCTTTAACTTAAGACGTAAGACAGAGCTTACATCCTTAGACAAAAAAAGAACACCCCAAGAAATGCGCTTCCTTGAAGTGTCCCAATTAATTTATAGATATCCTAACTTGTCCAAAACCCGTTTCAACATGACTGCTGCCTGTGCACGAGTTGCATTTCCTTGAGGTTCAAATGTTCTGGCTGTCATGCCTTGAATGATTCCCTCCTGCACCGCTTTGGCAACAGAATCCTTAGACTGGATTTTGTTGCTGTCCTTGAACTTGGATAGAGTGGTAGCAGCCGAAGATTGAAGAGAGACTGTTTTCCCACCGTAGTTCATCGCACGTACCATCATAAGTGCCATCTGTTCACGCGTAATGGGGCGATCCGGCTTAAACGTACCATCGGTATTCCCCGTAATGATCCCCGCTTCAGCGGCAGCACCGATATAGGCACTTGTCACGCTACCACTACGAACGTCTTGGAAACGACTTGCTGCGGTTGGTTCTCCATTCAGTCCAAGACCTCTAGCGACCAATTCAGCAAATTCCGCACGTGAAATGTTCTCATTCGGTCGGTAGAAGGAACCACTTGGTGTGCTAATAATCCATTTGGCTGAGAGCTCCTTAATGACTTCACTAGCCCAGTGTGACGTCGTATCCGGATAACTAACGATGTTGTTAACAGGGACTACCGACTGATTGCCATTCAGCTGTCCTTGAACTACTACACCACCTGTCGTATTTTTAAAGGAACTAGGTACATTGGATAACCTAAACGTAACTGGATCGATATAAGTAAATCCGGATGTTACACTTGGGGTATTGGCAGCCAATTGCATGGCCAGTTGGCTTTTGGCATTCTGATCTACACGTTGATCGCTTGTTCCATTACCGGCATACAAATATACATCCGTATAATTCGCAAGCTTCTGCGCTCCTGCACCTGCAATTAAACTTTCCATCGTCCCTGATGCAGACACAGGCACCGTCTCTAACTGAACGTATAAGGATGGAACTGCTGCTCCTGCCGTTATACTTGTGTTTGACGTTCCTACACTTCGACTCATAGCTGCCAAATCTATATTAGACAGTTGTACCGTCCAGAGACGATCGCCATATTGCACACCAATCGTGCCTGTGCGGTTACTTGCAGCAATAGAAGTCAATGCATTCAACGGGAAACCAACATACGCAGCGGATTCGCTGGCCGGAATCTCGAACACCACCGGCTGATTCAATTTCCCCACCGTCGAAGCATATTCAAAGGACTGGATCAATTTGGTTGCATCCACGTTGAATTGACGAGTCGGGCGGTTAAAATGTGACATAGCAGATACAGCAGATGCTGTATTATTATTCATCACAAGTAAAGACTGACCATAGCTCGATGCATCCAATTCCGACAACCAGGAAGGACGGTCTCCCGACTGATTATTGTTCGAACTATTATTCGTCTGTTGCAACGTAAGTGGACCAAATGCTGTTATCGTGACATTCGACGCATCCCGTAACGGCACTGCCCCAGGTACATAACTCACCGTTCCCGTCTGAGTAGCTGTCGATGTTACTGCTGAAGTATCCACTTTCAACGTCACCACAGAGCCAGAAGCTGAAGCAGACAATACAGTTGTGGTTGAATTACCAATCACTACACTGAACTGAGATGCTGTTAGTGCAGCCTGGGACTGGATTGAATCACGAAAATTAATCTGAACCGTGTCTCCCTGAAGCGTAGCCGAAAGAATTTTGCCATTTCCATATGTGTACGTTACTGGAGTCAGATTGAGATATCCTGCCGGGTTATTGTTCAAATCCGTTAATCGCAATGCTCCGGGTACATATGATAACGATATATTTTGTGTATCTTTCACCGCTGAAGCCAGCGTTAACGTGACCAGATCATTTTCGATTTCAGAATCATTAACGAAGACTGGCTTGCCATCGACCAGAACAGAATATTGGCTGTTGAGCGGTTTATTCGTCGTGTTCAGTGGTTCATTGTAACGCACCCATAACTTGTTACCACTCACCTCAGCACTCTTAAACTCAGGTGGTTTGGTATCAATTGAATTGCGGACATAGAAGCCGCTGAATCCAGCAAGAGCCTGTCCACGTGTATCTTTTACAGGCCATGAACCTGGCGTGTATGCGATTCGCACGACTTCACCATCCGTAACGGATCGACTGAGATTCAAAGTCACAACCGAGCTATTATTAACCGAGATGCTATTAATGCCTACAGCCGACTGATCCGCAGTTACACTGAATTGTCTTGCTGCATCACTTGAAGTGATATATACCGTCTCAGGGTAGTACAACGTAATTGTACTGTAATACACGTTACCTTCTCGCGGCTTGGACATAACAGAATCTAAACCGTTCTCCACATCTCGTGCGCCAAAAGCAGCCGCAGCATTGGAAGACTGATCTGTAAGACGATTACCTGTAGTACCGGGTGCATATGCGATCCGCACAACCTGTCCTACCGCTACACCCGTATCCAAGACAACATATACACTGTCACCTGAGATATAAGTGGAGCTGACATTTCTCTTTTCCCCATTTACAGTTACAACATAAGTACTACTCAGCGAATTAGTGCTGTACAGCCACTCATCATAAGTCAGGCGAATGGTGTTATTGCTATGCATCTTAGCATTCTTCAACACAGGTGCAGTTGTATCTGCACTTAATGTTTTAAATGCCCATGATGTAGACCCATTAAGGCCTGTAAATGTATTTCCTGCTTTATCACGAAACGTATTGGCTGGAATGTCTACCACATAATTTGTGTTGCTATCCAATGCGTTCGTAGGTGTAATCAGCAATTGTCTATTGTTTGCACTATTAATGACTGTCTTGGATGCAACCGTTGCTCCATTTGATTTTTTGAGCGTTACATTCTGAATGTAATTCGGATCAAGTTCTTTGTTGAACGTAACTGTTAAATTTCCCGTTAAGGGTGCATTGGTAGTACCGTTTGCGGGAGATACAGTAGATACCATGAGGGACGTCGGATCGGATATGATATTGAATCCCCAAACATTCCCACTAATTGCACTGATATCATTCTCATTGCTATCCCGCAAATAACCTTCTGGCATTACGATGTAATATGTAGTGTTGTTGTTCCAATTATTCGTGGGAACGATCGTAATCGTATTGGTTCCAAAACCTGTAATTCGAGGTGCTCCTGCGTTTACTGGAATCTGCTCAAATACAGTACCACCAACTCTTCCCTGATAAATAATGAGATTCCCTCTACCTGCGGTTACAGGCTTATCGAACGTCATCACTACCTTAGTTGAAGGGGATACCATTGCTGCGTTATCAGGAACTCTACTCACAAGGGAAGCTGAGCCTAGCCCCAAAGTACTGAAGGTCCACTCTTTGTTAGTCAGTCCCGGAAATGCAGTATTGTCCGCGTAAACAAATGATTTATTATCTATCTCTACGTAGTATGTTGCTCCCGGTAGAGTCTTGCCCAGTGTAATCGTCACTCGTAGGCCAACAGCTGGTACAGGCGTACTGTCTCCCGCATCCGGTGTCGTAGGATCTGTAATCGGTGGTGTGGGATCAATCAATACTTGTTCACTGGATACCGGCACCGAACCCATCGTTGTATTGTCATCCAAACGCTTAATCAAGATTGAACTTTGTGTACCTGGTGCCTTCTGAACAGGTTTATCAAAATCAATAACGAATGGTATTGAACTATCCACATTCGTTCCTTTCACGGCAGGAACAGTATTCGTTATTCCATTTGCACTTAATACGTGTGCAGCATATGCTCCCTGTTCGACTCCACTCCAACCCGTAAGCCAACCTTGAGCGGTCAGCATAACAATTAAGATTCCGAGCATGCCTTTTCTTGCAATTCTCTTCAATTCCACTGATCTTCCCCCTTATCTGCATTTCTTCTCCTGTCTGATGTACAGACCTCATTATGTATTTCGGTTAGAGAAGGGATTTCATTTAGTTATTTGGGGATTTATTCCATAATTTTTCCTTTGTCCATGACAAGCAGTGAAATCGATGGAAGCACAAAAAAGCCCTTAATTCCTTTAACGGAATCAAGGGCTTCATTACTTTTGAATCTAACTTACAGACCTGCTTGAGTTTTCAAAAGGTCTACTTTGTCCACTTGCTCCCAAGGTACATCCAGGTCTGTACGGCCGAAGTGACCGTAAGCAGCGGTTTGTTTGTAGATTGGGCGACGCAGATCCAGCATACGAATGATGCCAGCCGGACGAAGATCGAAGTTGTTACGCACAAGCTCAACCAATTTCTCTTCGCTGACTTTGCCAGTTCCGTATGTATCCACGTTAATCGATACCGGGTTGGCTACACCAATCGCGTAAGCGAGCTGGATTTCAACTTTGTCTGCAAGACCTGCAGCTACAAGGTTTTTCGCTACGTAACGTGCCGCATATGCTGCGGAGCGGTCTACTTTTGTTGGATCTTTACCAGAGAACGCACCACCGCCGTGACGTGCATAACCGCCGTAGGTATCTACGATGATTTTACGTCCAGTAAGGCCTGCATCTCCCTGAGGTCCGCCAATAACGAAACGTCCTGTTGGGTTGATGAAATATTTAGTCTGCTCATCCAGCAATCCAGCTGGAACGACAGGCAAGATTACATGTTCTTTGATATCTTTTTGGATCTGCTCCAGCGTAGTCTCTTCAGCGTGCTGAGTAGACACAACGATTGTATCCACACGTACCGGTTTGTCACCGTCGTATTCAATCGTTACTTGCGTTTTACCATCCGGACGAAGATATTCCAATGTACCATTCTTGCGCACTTCCGCCAGACGACGCGCGATACGGTGGGACAGAGCGATTGGCAAAGGCATGAGTTCAGGTGTTTCGTTCGTTGCAAAACCGAACATCAAACCTTGGTCACCTGCACCAATGTTTTCTGTTTCACGAGCGACTTGTTCCGGGTCACGGTTCTCAAGCGCTGCGTTAACGCCTTGGGCAATATCAGCGGACTGCTCATTCAGAGAAGTCAGAACTGCACAAGTGTTATAATCAAAACCGAACTTGGCACGTGTGTAGCCAATATCCTTAATTGTATTACGAACGATGGACGGAATGTCCACGTATTCAGAAGCTGAACTGATTTCACCGATGACAAGCACTAAGCCTGTGGCTACGGAAACTTCGCAAGCTACGCGAGCATTGGGGTCGTTTGCAAGAAATGCGTCCAATACGGCGTCTGAGATCTGATCGCAGATTTTATCCGGATGTCCTTCGGTTACAGACTCCGATGTAAATAGATGCCGGCCTTTAACAGACATGAAGTTTCAACCTCCCATAACTAGTAGTATGGCGATTGCCCGAACAAAACATGACAGCGATTCGTTCACTGTACCCTCGAAGCTTTCCAAAATGGAATAAGGACGCAGGGTCCGCAGTACCGAAGATAAGGATTTTTCAGGTAATTGCCTCAAACGAAAATCAACCTTTCCCTAGTGGAAAAGGTTGCATACCTCAAGTGCCATCTTAACGTATTTGTCAAGACGTGTCAAACGAAACGGGGTAAGGAAAATGCCCTATAAGTGCTGTTCTGCCTGGCGAATTAGCCTTTTCGTGATCTCTCCACCAACCGATCCATTCTCGCGGGAAGTCAGATGTCCCCACCCTTTGTATTGCCCATAAGAGTGATCACTCACTTCACCCAGTTCAGATCCAAATTCTGTATCCGCACCAGCCAAACCTCTGCCACCATAACCTACATTGAGACCAAACTCTGCAGCAATCTCATACTTCATTTGATCCAGAATTTGACGACTTTCGGGTACCACTTTGCGATTGCTTCTAGCCATGATTCCTGCACCTCCATTAATTGATTGTCAACAGTTATAGAGTGAGCAGGAACAAGGCTGGCTAGCCGTATTAATGTTTGTTAGAACTGGGTAATCTGAGCAAATGAAATGTATAACTAATGAATAATTCCTTTAACAGCTACAAATCCTATTTCAGAGTATATCCACCACGAACCATTACAGTTAAGCTGTATTTGTTTCCTTCCAATACCGTGATCCCCCGTCCATCCCTTGGAAAAGAGAGCAGGTGATTGGTCGGCGCTGCCTGTCCATTCGTCAGGTCAATCCCGTCCGTCAGATCAGCTACGCCATTCGTACCTTCACTGACGATCACAGCTTTACCGCTACGTACAATGAATTCCGCGCCAGACTTGCCGATCAGCTGTTGACCCGGCTTCACCGTTACGATCTCAACGGCATCAGAAGCGCCCGAGACCAGTGGAGGAAGTGAAGTGTCTCCACCTGTGCTACCGGAGTTCCCGGTTCCTGTAGAGCCAGTGTTGTTACCATTTCCTGCATTGCTGTCTGTTCCCGTATTGGTACTACCGTTTCCAGTCGGGATTTTACCACCCAAAGCCTGTTGGATCTGCTGATCTACATAACTCTTTGTTACCACCGGATCATCTGCTGTTCCTGGCTGGCTGGTACCTGCTCCAATGGCTGTATTGCTGTATACCGACCCAACCCACACGCCAACACCAATGGCCAGCGCAGCGAGGGATACTTTCATATAAGGTTTCATGTGAATCATTTTCCTCCTCTGGTAATCTATTAACTTTAACTATAGAGAAAAAGTAGGGATGCGACAAGCAAAACCTCGTCTCCATATTGTCGAAGACGAGGTTTTGCTTTCATAAATAGCAAGAAATAATAGCAAGTATATATAGTACGTATTCTTGAATTGTTGTTATCTGGTTATTCAGCTCCACCCTCAGGAATCACAGGAATTTCAGGTTCTTCTTTTGGCAACTTGGACACATCGTATCCATAAGCTTGCTCTGCAAGGAGCAAACGTTGTCCTTGGAACTGATCATATATCGCTAAGCGGTAAGACCCACCTCTCAATTTTTCGAAGAAGCTGTCCTCTAAGCTCCAACTTAAAGTCTGATTACTTCCCACTTTCAAATCCGTACCTGGAGTCAGTTCTTTCTCAAATACTTTTCCATTCTGAGCTGTAAATGCAAGAATCCATTTGTGTTCATACTCAGCCATTTCGATCTCTTCACTACGATTAAGCGTGTAATTCATGTCAACTTGTACAGAATTGCTGCCCACAAGATATGCTCGAACACTGTTAGCAGTTAATGTGTACGGATAAAGATCAATGTTGTTGAAGTTCCCTTGAACACTTATTGAGGTTGGTGGTACCTCGAATGCCATTGCATTCACATAAGCGGTAGCTTCACCTTCACCAGTAACAAACTTGCTATCTGCAACGCCCTCACCCACAAGCAGACGCAAATCTGAAAATGTAACTGACTTCGGAAGTTTCGCCGAGAACGTCACAATTGACTTCTGACCTGGGCCAGGTGAGCGTTCAGATTGTTTAGCAGTGGCTTTGTAATATTGACCGTCCGATGTCTTAAAATATCCTACCAATTTGCCAAGTCCGTTCTGACGTAGTGATTTATTGGTCATCTCAAATTCGGTATATACTATATCTGAGGATGTTCCAGGATAACGTATCGTTCTACGAACACTCATTTCAGTCTCTTTATCCAGAGCACCAGATGTATAAGTCTTACCTGAGCCAACATAAGATACAGGTTGAATCAATCCTGATGTGTTCAAGGTAATCCACTCATTCGTTTCTTCTTCACTAATTTTCTCGATCAAACTCACTTCAAGACGCCCCATGAGGAGTTCAGAAGGGATTTTGGTCAGAAGATACGCTTCAGTGGTCATGCCTGCCCCAAGAAGCTTCCCACTTTGGGTGTAGATCAGTTTCTTGTCACCATCGATCTGAGCTGAATCAATCGTGAACATTGCTTCGAGCTCTGGAAGCTGCACTGTTTTGGTTCCCGCATTACGAATCGTGACTTTAGCTGCCACAATATCACTGTCTAACCACGGCAAGCGTTGTAATGAACCCAAAGATACGCCAAATGTACCTTTATTGTTCTTGATTACAGTCTCTGTAGTTAGACCATCACCGCTTGATACAGATTCTGGTATAGCATAGATTCCTACAGGATAGGAAAAAACTAAGGTGCTAGATGAACTCGTGGATTCTGTAGTCTCGCTCTTATCCAAAGGACTCATCGCATATAACTTGATCTGACTTGCGTCACCGTTGCCTTGAATTGTGGTATTAAGTTTAATAGTTTTGATATCTCCAGGATTTAACTTCAACGTATCTAATGCCTTTGTTTCAATGGGATAAATGGTACCATCTGCAGTACGAACTTCAAAAGTGTAAGTAGGAACCTTAATCACCTTTTTGCCCTCATTCTTCAATACAAACTGCATATTCAAATCATATTCATTCTCATTTACACGTATTTTTGCAGACTCAAGTAAAGTGGACAGTCGTTGTCCGTCTACAGAAATTATATTAGGTTCATTTGCTGTCGTTTCTACGTTTGATGTGCTTGCCTGCGGTAATTGTAAAGCCGCAACAGGTAGTGCTGTCTTCTCTTCACCCTGTTCCTCTACCAGTAACAATTCTGATTTTAATAGCTTTACCGATGTTGGTAAGGATACCATTAAGCTAAGTGTCTTGTTTGCCTGCGCCTGAATACTGATGCTTGCACTATCCTTATCTGGAGTTAAGGGATAATTGGTACCGCTTGGCGTGCGCAAGATCCATTTGATATTCGGGTTCTCAAGCAATTTGTAGCTGATATTATTGAGGTTCACACCGACTTTGACATATTGATTCTTATTTTCCCCAGGAAACACCTTAATACCTGATACCTTAACCTTCACAGACGAGTCACTGAGACGAACTGTTTTTATCTTCCCTACAGGTGTTGTAATACTATATGATGCAGGAACATTAAATTTCCCTAAGGTACTTTCATAATTAGGCTTACTGAAATCCCACTTCACGATTAGGAAATTCAGATCACTCAATTTCACTTCTCGTCCGACCTTCATCGTATAAGTTAGCTCTATACTTGATCCAGCAGCTACGGTTTTCTTTTCTTGATCCTTCGCAATCAGTTTAGGAGAGAACAATGTACCACCTTTTGTTTTCACCTTACTCCAGTAATCTAGCATCATTAATGGTTTGCTATCATTGTTCTTATAGGTCAATGTGTATGTAACAATATTACCGTCATCTTGTGAAAGAATGTTTACGTCAGTTAATCTAACTGAACTACGCGCGGTTACCTTAACAGGAGACAAGTTCCCTAAAGTATGTACTACCTTATTCTCTGTCGCTGATTTACTAGATGTGGTATTTGAACTATTGGTAGTTGTTTTATTTGCATTATTATCAGTGTTCGCTGCAACTGTAAGTCCAGCAGTTGAACTCAAAACCAAGGCACTTGCCAGAAAACTCACTAAAACCTTTCTTTGCTCCACTTCCAAACCTCCCATAAGTTTCTTATTGCTTTATAGTATAAACGTTTGAGAGAGCGAGAAAGTTACGATGTTGTTGGTTTTAGTAAATAAATAGGTTTGAGAAATAGGTTATTCTCACGAAGTACATATATATAAGATAGAACCTCGCTCCTTCATTTTCAATCCGATAAAAAATACTTATAGTTTAGATATTTTTTAATAAAAGTTATTTTACATATCTCATTTCAAGGACCGATACTGTTATTTCCAGGAGTAGTAAGTGCCCGAAGATTATAGTACGTTCCTAAAATACTAATTTTGTTAAAATTAAATATATTGATTAAAAAAGCCCTGTAGAGATCACTCTCTACAGGGCTTCTTCTGATTCAACGATCTTATTCAACAGAACAAGATTGTCTGATCTTTATTTAGTTCTTAGTAACTCCAGTGATAACAGTACCATCACCAACTACATCAAAAGTAGCTGTAGTAGAAGTACCTGTTCCTTTAGTAAATGTTGCAGTTAAAGTTGCAGTATCAGCAGAACCTGATGCTTGGTAAACACCTGCATTATTAATTACTGTTGGAGCATTTGAAGTCCATGTTACAGTTACTCCATCACCAGCTGTAGCCGGCAGAGTTACTGAAAGATTATTAGCAGCCACTGTTAGTGTAGTGAGACCAGCTTCTGCAGCATTAATCGATAATGTGTTTTCAGCGGCAGTAACAACAGCATTATGAGCATTAACAGAAGTTGTCAAAGCATTTGTATCTGCTGTTGGAGCACCTGCAGTTACAGCTTCTGCGATCTTACCAGTAGCAACTACACCTGCAGCTTTAGCAAGAGTAATCTGATTGCTAGTAGTCAAAGGCAATGCAACATAATCAGCAACCGCATCTTGAGCAGCTACTAAAGCAGCTTCTGCAGCAGTTTCAGCAGAACTTGGTGCAGCTTTAGCAACTGTTACTGTAGTTACAGCACCAGCTGGGATTGCTGGAGTAGATCCAGAAGCAGCAATTGCAGCAACACGTACATTGTAAGTACCAGCAGCCAGACCATCAATCTCAGTCGCATTTGCTGCTACAGTAGTGTAACTTGTAGCAGTAGAAAGTTTATATTCATAGCGTTTCGCAGCATCAAGACCTTTGATTACACCATCATTGTTATTAGCATATGATGCATTTACTGTAGTCAAAGTTGGTGCAGCCGTACCTGTGACAGTACCATTAGTTTCTTTACCAGTAAAAGCAGCAGCTTCATTTTTCACGACTGAAGTATCTGTAAGATACTTAGATCCTTTGAAGTTCACTGTGTATTTAGTAGTAGTAGTTCTGCTAGCTGCATCTTTAAGTGCAATAGTAACATAATCATTTCCAGCTACAAATGTTACATCGAAGTCAACACCTGCTACCAATGTTTTGTTGTCACTATAACGAATAACTTCAAAGTCTTTAGTAAGCAATGTGTTATTCGCATCGGAATCCAATTGAAGGTTCTCAGAGAAATCTACTTTGATGTTCTCGCCGCTCAATTGAAGATTTTGGTACCCACCAGAAACGTTAGGTTTAACAACTGGAGCCACTTTATCAAGTACAGTAGTAGTTTGTTCTGCCACAGTTGCAGAAGAACCAGCCAGTGTGCCCAGTCTATTAACGTTAACCTTCACGTTCAAACCACTTGCAGCAGTACCGATATCATTTTCAAGAGTCAATTTAACAACAGAAGTTCCATCCAGTACAACTTCTTTGATAGCAACTACATTACCAGCTGCATTAGTTACAGTAAATGCATCCTTAGGAGCAGATGATACGCTTGAAGAAAGTTTAACTTGAACAGTGTTTTGTGCTGTCAGAGCTGCACTAAATCCAGCATAGTCTGTGTCATAAGTAGCCAATCCAACAGTAATATCAGCAGTTGTAGGAATCACATTCAATCCGCTGTTATCAACAAATTGTTTCAACAAGTTACCAGCTGTATCTTTCACACCAAGAACATACAAGTTTTGAACATTTCTTTGTGTAGTAGAGTTACCAGCTGCAAATACAACAGGTTGATTTTTGTAAGTTTCAACAAATTTGATAGAAACCGCTTTGCTGTCGTTCAATACAGTGATATCAGCCAATTCAGGAGTCAAAGTAACTCTGTCTCCGTTAATTTGGACATGATAGTTAGAGTAGTCAGCAAGTGTTGCTGGATCCATTTTCTTGTCAAATCCAACAATTACAGTACGGTTACTAACGCTAACCAATTTGGAATCCAATTTAGGAGTCGTTACATCAGCCAAGTTCACTTTACCGCTGTAGTCAAGCATTGTGTTACCAAGTCTTGTGTTGTCTTTGATGTTTTTGATTGTCACTGTGTTATCGCCTGTGGACAATGCAGTGTACAATTCAATTGTAATAACATTATTGTCATTACCACTTCTTACTGCGTCTTTCACAGCAACAACTTTTCCATCTTTATCAGTTACACTATAGTTCTTAGTTTCTTTTACAGAATCATTAAGAAGTGCTTTAGAGAAAGTAACTTGAATGTGTTTGGAGTCAATTGCTTCTGCTTTTCTTACTTCAGGACGAGTTTGGTCAATTTCAGCGTTAACTGTAACTGAAGTGTCCTTAGCAATTTGGTTACCGGAGTAATCCTTCACTCCTTCAACATAGATCAATACAGCACCTGTTGGCAGAGCATTTGCTTTGTCAAAAGTAAATTTGTATTTGTTGTCAGCCAATGCTTTTGGTGTTCCAGTAGCTTTGATTTTGTCAGTACCGGTTTTCCAGTATACGTTGTCTGAATCCAGAGTTTCTGGATCAACTTCTTCGGAGAATGTAAGAGTTACACTTTCCAAAGTTGCAGTTGCTGCAGTGATTGTTGGAGCATCTTTGTCTTCAACAACTGTGATGTCATGTGTAGAAGTCAGGGATACAAAACCAGCATAGTCTTTAGCGCCAACTACAGTCAGTTTGTGATCTCCAACAGTAAGAGCTGAAGTGCTGTAAGGTGTCAACACAACTGTTCTCAATGTAGGTTGAGTGATTTTACCGAAGTATGCTTTGCCATCAAGTTCGAAGTTACCTTGTGCTGGCAATTGTACCGGCTCACTGAATACTACTTTAACGGATTTAGTACCCAAAGATTTAACTGATTCAACTTTAGGAAGCTCATTGTCCGCGATTGAGAATTCAACGTCTTTTGCACTTACTACAACATTACCAGCTTTAACGTTGGAAACATTCAAGAAGTCAACTTTATTGTTGTTCAAAGTACCTTGCAATTCAACTGTAACTGATTTCTTATCATCAGACAATGTAGCAGTTTTGATTGCTTTGCCTGATTTCAAAGAGTAGTTAGAGATGTCAGTAGCAGTATCTTCATCAACAGTACCATCAAATGCAACAGTTACTTCTTTCAAGTTAGCTGCAGATACTTTTTCTACTTTAGTAGCTGTAGTTACTACATAAGTAACTTTCTCAGTGAACTCTTTATCTTTGTAAGTGAATTTCACTTCAGTTTCTTTGTTAGCTTCAAGAGCTTTATCCAAAGTTACTTTTACAGTTTCGCCATCGCTGATTTTGAACTCAACTACTTTACCAGCTTCAGATACTGTGTAAGATTCAACTTTGATGCTTTGAGCTTCGTCAATTGCGTAAGCAGCGCCTACAAGCAATTCACGGGAAGCATTTCCAGCGAAGTTAGCGTTAGCGTCGATCAGACCTGCATTGATCGCTGCTTGAGCATAACCTTTAGCCCATGCTGCTGCACTGTTGTTTGTTTCAGCTGGGATTTCAAGGTCAAGTGCACGAGTCAGGATTGTAGCCATTTCAGCTACTGTCACTTTACCATTGAAGTCGAAGATTTTTTTCTCAACGTTTTTACCTTCCATGATACCTGCAGCAGTTACTGCTTCGATGTAAGGTACAGCCCAGTTTTTAGCTGTGTAGTTTTTGTCAGTGTAAGAAAGAGTTCCAGTGATCTCTTTCAGACCCAGCAATTTAGTGATAACTTTTGCAAACTCAGCACGAGTCATGTCTTTGTCAAGACCTGCTGTACCATCCGGATAACCGTTGAAGATACCTTTTGCTTTCAATGCATCAAACTGTTGTTGTGGGGAAACTGCTGTGTCACCGAATGCTACAGATGCAAACATTGAGAATGCCATTGCTGTAGACAATGCTACGGATAAAATTTTCTTCATAACCTTTTTTTCTCCTCCTTGGGCGTTCATAACATTTGAATTTTCTTTAATAGGGTCGCTCGTATTTCTCATATATTGTTGCACCCCCTTTCCAGAGTTTGTGAGCAAGTTAATATAAATGATGTCTGTGAGCATATCACAGAAACTTGTAAACTAGGTTGTAAAACAGATTTATACGAAAATAGAGTAGTTTCCTAATCCTACCTACGTATTATACAATGGGTCTTCTGAGTCGTAAAGCAATTTTTTCTAATAAATAGACAAGATTCTTCACGAGGTCATTCTTGGTAACAGGCCCAATGTTTTCGACTCTACACTTTAAACGCAGTAGATTTCAAAAAGTTGCGGATTGCACAAAAAAAGTTTTGATTTTTTTTATGTATAGGTACAGTGCGGGTATTGAAGCCATTCAAAACCTTTTCAAACCGTTGATACAGCAGTGAATCTGGAATGGTGATCTCTGGTTTGTCTGTGCTTCCAACGTTTATTTATACCCGCAACTTCAACCTATGAAGCGACAAAATTCACAAAAAACAAAATAAAGTAGGGGAACCACTCTCATGGCTCCCCCCTTATCGAACCGCACGTGCCCTACTAAGGCATACGGCTCACCAACGTGATTCAACCTGTAATCAATATGTCGCTAAACGTTGTGCGTATTGCATCTTACGGACGAGTTCAGGAGTGTAATACTCTTGTCCTCGTTCCTTTGCTTTTTGCACCTTCCGGGCATGCTTTGTCTTCTGTCTGTTCTTCATGTACTCGATGTAGTTTTCCAGTGTATAACCATACTGCGCATTGTAATATACCCAGAACGCAGGAACAAGTCCAATTCGAGCAAAGAATTCGTTGTTCCATTTCGTCTTCATCGCATGCCCTTTTCTTTGGCTTGGATGGCTGTGAATCATGGCGACTCGCAGTCGTTGTCTTACATACCCGTCCAGATCCATGAGCTGGTTTCTGCATGCATTAAAGAAACAACGACTTTCCTGTCCATATCGTTTGTTTTCCTCTACGGCTTTGTACAGGTTTAGGTAGTAGTTTACCTTTCCATGAATAATCGGATTGACGCGTTCGAGCCATCCTTTCTTGTTCAGCGTTAGTGTTTTCCTCGTTTTTGCCTTAACCTTCTGCTTGAAATCCTTCCACGTGGCGTCCTTTGGCTTTGCGATGAAGTAAGGTTTCCCGTCCTTCTTTCGATTTCGCCAATGCTCAAACGTGAAGCCCAGGAAGTCGAAGTCGTCTTTCTTGAAGTTCACCGTTTTCTCCATGGCCACTTCCAATCCTAGCTCTTTCAACGTTCCACGGGTGACTTCTGCCGCTTTCCGGATTTCTTCCTCCGTTTTCGCGAACAACAGAAAATCATCAGCATAACGCACGAATCGTATGCCTTTTTCCTCCAACTTCCAGTCCAACTCATTGAGATACAGCTTGGCTAGTATCGGGGAAATGACACCGCCTTGCGGCGTTCCAGCATCCACTTCATGGTATTTTCCTTCTTCCATGTATCCAGCCTTGAGCCACTGCCAGATCATATCCAACACTGTTCCGTCCGCTATGTATTTCGTTAACACTCCCATCAATTTCTTATGCGGGATATTATCGAAGAAGCCGCGAATGTCACAGTCATAGATATAATTATAGTCTGTCTCAATGTTCCACAGGATAATCTGGGCGACGCGTTTCGCTCCATAGTTTGGGCGATACCCGCATGACCAACGATGGAATATGCTTTCCTCACACTTTGGCTGTAACACGTTCACAATGGCTTGTTGTACAATCCGGTCTTCAATGTTGGGTATACCTAGCGGACGCATCTTCCCGTTTTTCTTTGGGATGTATCGTCTGCGTACGGGGAGGGAACATACGCTTTGTCCCGGAGTTTTTGCAAGAGTTCGCTTAGATTTTCGTCTAGCTTCTTCTCATAACTCTCCAAGGTTTCGCCGTCGATTCCACCTGCACCTTTGTTTTCCTTCACTTGTAACCATGCTGCGTGAAGTTTTCGATCAAACAGAATTTGCCCATAAATACTGTGCCATTTTAGCTTCAATTCTTGATTCAAGTCTATCGCTCACCTTTCATCGTACCCATTCCGTTCGTTCTTACCGCAGTAGCGTGACGGTTGTTCAGCACCACATTCAAGTGTTTGTCCACGAGGTCATTCCCCTTCCGTTCAGCAAACGTTTAGTCATCTGCCTACTTCCGTACTATGAGAACGTCTGAATTCTCTACCATGTCTACAACTTCGGTGAAACCTTATATGTAGCCATCCTGTTTTTTTTCCAGGGAAGCAGAGAACCTCACGGGGTCATCGTATCTTCCTTCTGAACATACCCAGCACCTTCACTTGATAAGCCATCGTTGTTCGTCTGGTTCATTGGACAACTTTTTTTCCTAGGCTTCCCGTTATTTACGCACAGTCGCCGACTTATCCTGCCGCTGCGTGCTTCACGCTTTCGCATTTGGGTCTGCTCATCTGCCTGCGGGTCTCTCGATTATCCGCATCTCCTTCAGACAAGTACCTCGCGATATTGCCCTAGATTAGGCTTCTCAAGTCGCACCAGAGCGCCTGAGGAGGGACTTTCACCCTCCAGAAAACATCCTTCCAAGCTCTCGGCTCGTGTTTACCTAAGGTAACGTAGCCGCCGCTTTTAACAGATTGCTTATAGCGAATAGTTCGCTAAAGATACGACTGCCCGTCGCACATAAAAAAGCACCCCTATTGGGATGCTTTTCCTGCATTTCCGGAAATATAAGTTATTTAATCTTCATCGCGAGTTCAATAATTTGAGCACGCATATTTGGATCACTGTTCAATCTCAGATACATATCGTCAATTGGTTGTCTGTTCTCACGGTACGTTTTCTCATGCTTCATCGTCGTGTGAGACCATTCAATCAACTCATTCTCAGCCAGAACCAGATTGTTATACGCATCATGGAAGCCAGTGGACTGTACAAGCCCTTCCATAACTTCCTGAGAGATCTCCTGAGTCTTGCGTGTATCTTCCAACTTTTTCTCCAGAATGACTGCCTGCTTCTCAAACTGTGTCTTTGCCTTCATGTAGCCCAGCTGGGCTTTCGAATAAATCGGTTTCATTAGCTAACTTCACCCTCTAGATCATTGTGTATTTACCGTTATTGTATCTTAAACTCTAGCAAATTACAAAAATAGTTATTGGTAAAAATTCTGTTTCTTCTATTATAAAAGTACTCTATGTCAATTCATTGACAGCCATGAAAAGGACCTGCCCCTTTAGAGTAAGGGACAGGTCCTTCCTAAATTGCATCAATGTATTACATGAATTAACTCAAAGTTTTAGGGAATAAACCTGTGCTCTTTTTGAGTAATTCCACAGCAATCTTCGCCGCTTCCGCGCGAGTCATGTTCCCTTTTGGATTGAATTGATATGAAGGTTTCTTAGCCCCTGGAACAGTCACAGGGCTTCCCTCCATGATCTTCGCTTTTGTTACTGCTTGTACAGCTGGACGAGCATAATACTCGATTGAAGATGAATCCAGGAATGACTTGCCTAGTGCTGAAGATAACTTGCTATCATTGGCCGCAAGTTTCGCGTTCATTGCACGCGCAATCATAACAGCCGCCTCTTCTCTGGAGACTGGTAATTGTGGCTGGAAGAATCCATCACTGCGTCCTTGTACAATCCCCACAAGCGCTGCTGTCTCAATGGCTTCATAACTCCAAATCTCAGCTCCAGTGCCTTTCCCTACGTCACTGAACGTTTGTTTGGTTGGATTTATCAATGGAATATTCATTCCCTTAACCAACAATGTTGCGAATTCCCCACGTGTTGTTTGATCATCTGCACCGAATGAATTACTCTTCAACGGCTTCATCAACCCTTTGGAATACATCGCATTGAGTACATTTCTTGCCCATGGATGATTTGTGATATCCGAATAACTTCTGCTCTGCTTCATGACTTTGTAATAACCAAACTCATCAAACGGTACAGTAATCGTATGCTTCTTCGTATCTACTTTACCACCAATGGATACCCAGTTACCTGGATTTGTTTTATCTGAGTATTTGTAAACCGTAATTGTAGACCCTACATCATCTACAATGGATGGATCATAATTCAATGTTAATGTTCCCCGCTGTGAAGGTGTCAGGATACGTTCTGCAGCATAGTTGGTAAATGTCCCTTCTACGCTATAAGGAGCTAGACCGTTTGTGCCAGGTTTGTATCCATTGTCACTTTTGTTACCTAGCTCTCCTAAGCCACCATTGATCCAGTAGATATCCGAAATCAGTGTAAAATCACCTGTACTTAAAGTAGATGCGAAATTACCAGAAATCGTTGGAGACACTTGTATTGGTGTTTTTTGAACATTTGTACCTCTTTCATCCGAATCAACGCCGATTGAATTTCCATAATCATTAATTCGCTCTACAATACCTTTTGCTGGTTCTGCAATACCAAACAAAAGTTTGTTGTTAGGATAAAATTTCGTGATTCCTATCGAGTTCTCCGACTGAAGAACCGTCCCTTTAGGGAAGGACAACGTTAATTCTTTATTGAACACAGTGTATTTATTGGCTACTTTAGGCGCCATATACTGCGTATCTGTTGTAACCGCACTGGTGTAATACACAGTTACCGTATCATTAGTAGTTCCACCATCACGAGTAATGCTAATCTTGATTTTGTTTTCTTTGTCGGCTTTTAATCCCACGTAATCTAGTATGAAACGATTGTTAAAGTCAGGACGTTTAACCGCTGCTTCTTTTCCAATAAGAACCTCCGTTGCTCCCTCTGCCTCGATATCAAACCGAACAAAGTTTTTATTAACCACAATCTGATTACCAACTGTTGGCTGAGGTGCAACAATTCGATATGCCGAAGGTTCGCGGACAATTTCGATTCTCTGTGTAGAGCGGGCACCTGTACTATTAATTAATTCGAGTGTATACACTTGAGTTCCCGGTGCATCAAACTTCAGCCCACGAAGCCGAGCAATAAACTGATCTTCATTACCCGCAAAGTCAGAGCCGGTCGTTTCTCCTCCAAGTGATCCATTGTTAATAGTGTCTCTAACTGGCGCTGTGCCAACGGTTTTACTAAAGATTACTTTTGATCCATATGACACATTAATGTTCTGTGCACCACTACCCCGGAATACCAAGTCATATTCTTTTTCACTTGTTACGTATTTGTTATCTTTGAGCACAAAGTCTGGAGTAACGGCAAAGATCTTACTCAATTCATCTTCCGTATAAGCCGATACTGTGTCTTTATCAATAGGACTTCTGGCATCTTTAGGAATCAATGTGGGCATGAATGTAGAAATCGTTGAATTATTCGTATCAACTACATTGATCTTCAAAATTATGGATATCGTTCTAGGGAGTCCACCTGCATCTTCTTCGATAGCCCGTATTTCAATGGTATTCTCTCCGTAGAAGATAGGACCTGTTCTCTGAATCGGAAGACTGAAGTTAAAGTCTTTAGTTTTAGGGAAAGCAAGAACTGGAGCTTGTACCAGACTTGCATCAGTCGTTGCCTTTAATTGACCATTTACAATCAACTCAGCCTTGAGATCTGTCAGGGATTTGAAACCAAGCAATTCCCCTTTAAGAGTCAGGTTTTGAGTGCCTTTAGAAGAGTCAAAGGTATATGTTCTACCATTCTGCAGGCTCTCTACATAGATCGAACTGATTGTAGCATAAGTCAGCTCAACAACTTTTGAGAGTTCTGGTGAAACATTAGTTCCAAATGAGAAGCGGATCTGTTGTTTACCGCTCGCAAGCTTCTTAATAACGTATACTTTTTGATTGGACTCTAAGCCACTAGCAGCCGGAGTGCCAGTATATTCTGTAATATCAAGCTCATTAGCTCCAGCAGGCAGATATACAGCTTTTAGTGTTTTTGAGATCGGTCTGCTAGACTCGACTAATATATACACTTCATCATCCTGCAATGTTGCCCCATTCAACGCAGTTCTGGAGTCGATCACCCCACCCTTATAATTAGGTAAGTAGTATATGTTAGTGATATCCTGTGCATCCGATGAATATACATAATTTGCTGCATACTCTGCACTGAATGTTCCTTGTGTTACTTTAACTTTAAGAATTTGATTCTTCGCTACGATTGATCCCTCAGGTGTCAAATTATAGGTTGCATTCCCCTGGAACTTAACCATTCTATATTTCACAGATTTTCCATCTGGACCTGTAATCAGTTTCTCATCTTCTACCGTAACATCATAATCCTCAAAGGTTAATTGTCCTCCAGGCTGTATTGTTACTTCCCCGTCTGTTTCAAAGTTATTACTACCTTCCTCAAACGGAATCAACACTTCACCAGACAACGTTGCAGTACTTTGGTTTGGATCTGTGAACGTTGCTGGATCATTTCTGCTCAATACAGATTTCGTTTCACTACCAATATTCACTTCGAGTTCGACGAACGGCTTCGTTTTATCAAAATAATAAACCGCACGCTCTGTTTCAATTTGATTGGCTTCACTTATAATTTTAAACTTCAGAATATTTTTACCTGGCAACAATTTCATTTGTGCAGCAAAAAAACTCCCATCTGGTCGTACAGGTGTATCAATGTCATCCTTACCATTAACAGACACGATCACTTGAGTTGCATTCTTCACATTACCTTGAAAATCCACTCGTTCTGTATCAACTACAGTCTCTGTACCTTCATTCAGATTGTAAGCTACGCTACCTCCCTCAGCCGAAGGATCTGTGAAGAGCGTGAAATTTTCAATAAATGGGGCAGGATCATATAAAACATAGAATGTATCTGAACTTTCCACAGTGCTCTGTCCTTGTGTCCCGATAAATGTAACTTTGTTAAATCCAGAAAACAAACCTACACTATTTGCTGTAAACCGATTGTTACCATTGTCAGTTATGGCAGTCGTAGTCGTACGTGTCTCATCAACTTTCCATTCTTGGACAGCTCCAGTTTGAGTAAGATTCAACTGCTCTACTTTCACTTTAAGTGATGTTCCATTAACCATAGAAAATGTACCTGATATCGTTAATGATGACGTTGGGCTTTTATAAACATTATCCCGAGTGATAAATTCACCTTTGTTAGAGACTAACGAAAGTCTTGAACTTTCTCGGATCGTTCGATCGGATGGCGTAAAATACGTTGAAAATGCATCTGCAGCGGACGCAACGGACCCACCGAACAGACCTTGTGGGAACAATGAGAACACCATGGTGACCAACATGATCCATACCAACGGCCGTTTCTTCTGTTGCATTAAATATCATCTCTCCTCTTTTTAAGTCAGTTACCTTATATATCGGCAAAAGGTTCCAATTATTTAGTAAAAATCTCAAAATAAACAAAAAACCTTATCCACAAGGGATAAGGTTGGGTCTGGAATAATATTCAAGAATAGCTATAACCATTACATTTATCTATTTATGATTTCGAACGGGTCTCCGGATTCAGCTTGACGCGCATGCGCATCAGGAAGTTAATAACCGGTCTTCTCGTTTTGCTAACAAGCCCGATGACTTCTGCTCCCACCTGGAGGAAGAACATCATGATACAGATGACCACAAACGTTACCCAGTTCGCTTCAAACATGGCAGCGGAAGATTGGATAATCGCCAGAACTCCGAAGAACGCGGCAATTCCATAGATGATCAGTACCGTCTGACGGTGACTGAATCCAAGTTCACGCAAGCAGTGATGCAGGTGACCTTTGTCCGGTGCGAAAATCGGTTTCCGTTGTACCGCACGACGAATAATCGCGAAGAAGGTATCCGAGAGCGGCACACCGATAATGATCAGCGGTGTAATAAAGGACACGATAGCAATTTGTTTGAATCCGAGCATGGATAACATCGCCAGAGAGAAACCAAGGAATAGTGACCCGGTATCCCCCATGAAGATCTTGGCCGGGTGGAAGTTGAAGAATAGGAATCCGATAATACTACCCAGCAATACAAGACACATCAAGGCAATCATCATGTTACCCATCAGGAAGGACATCACGGCAATGGTACCAATTGCAATGCCAGATACACCGGCAGCCAGGCCATCCAGACCATCAATCAGGTTAATCGCATTGGTTACACCAACGATCCAGAAGATCGTCAGGGGAATGGATACCCAAGCTTCGAGTGAAGAATAGGAATCCTGAAAAGGAATGTTAACGAAATCTACCCGGATATTAAATCCAAATACAACGACAGAAGCAGCAACGATCTGACCAAGCAGCTTCACTTTGGCCGATAGTTCAAACCGATCATCGAGTGCTCCGATCAGCACGATAATGGTTCCACCAATCAGAAACGCACTGACAAAACTCATGTCCCGAGTCGTGAACCACGCCGATACAAACGGAAGCAATGCAGCAACTGTAATAATAAAGGCCAGGAATATCCCCAGACCACCAAGCCGTGGCATGATCCGTGTGTGTACTTTACGTGCATTCGGCGTATCCATTGCACCAATGCGGACTGCGAACTTTTTGACAAGTGGTGTCAGGGCAAGAGCCAGTCCCATTGACACGATAAATCCAATGATAAAGATCGCTACCATTTGAACATTCGACCCCCAATTATAATACCTGTACGAAATTATAAATCCCCTGATCTCTTTTTATATATAAAAAATATTGTTAGTCACTTTTGATGAAAAATCATGTTACACGATAACGAAGAGTGCAAGGAAAACCTAGAGAATTGTAGCGTTCGCATTTATCGCGGGATTTCAACCTTGCAAAGGTGGATAAAAGAAATCCAGAGATAACAGCGATCAAAAGGTTATTCTGACATCGAAGTGGCCGTATGCAACAACTTCCGTTTTTCATGGAGTGGCACACATGTAATCCGGAATGAATTATACGCTCATCACACCCGAAAAGCCATCCTCAATTTCTAGCAAAAACACGCATTTATCTCGCAATTACCTGTTTTTAACGGACTTTCGTCACGTTTTCTTTGTCACGCATCACCTTAACAGCGAATTTCGGAAGCGCAAGCATCCGGCCAGCCCGGCTTGGTTCACGCAATAAGCGATAGAACCACTCCAGTCTTAACTTTTGGAACAGCATAGGCGCACGTTTGGCTTTGCCCGAAATCACATCAAAGCTGCCGCCAACGCCCATGGTTACAGGAACCTGTAGTGCATCTTTGTGCTTGTGAATCCACGGTTCTTGGGTGTCCGCCCCACGTGCTACAAACAACAGATCAGGTGCCGCTTCCCGAATGGAAGCGATGACCTGTTCATCCTCAGCCGGACCAAAATAACCGTCGCGATAACCTACAATTCGAATCGCCGGATATTGCTGTTGTAACCGAACTGCCGTTTCTTGAATCACCTCAGGTGTGGAACCCAGCAGATATACACCCCATCGATAGTTTTCTCCAACACGCAGCAATTCATGTAAAAGCTCAAATCCCGGCACTCGCTCAGCTACAGGATCTCCACAATAATTCGCAGCCCATACGACACCTGTTCCATCAGGAACAATCAATTCCGCAGCTTGCATGACTTCCATGATTGCGGGATTTTCCAATGCGGCCATGACCATAATTGGATTGGCTGTAATGACCTGATGTGGTGTCTGCTTGGACAGCACAGCTTCCTGGAGAACCTTCACCGTTTCTTTCATCGTCAGTTTGGAAAAAGGAATGCCGTAGATCGAAACGGTAGGTATTGATCCGGTCTGACTCATCTTTATCTCATCCTTTGCGGCCTAAATAGTTAATAATTTGCTGTGCAGGCACTCTGGCTTCCTGCTTCAGTTGGGTGATACCTTCTTCATGTTCCTTCAACCACTGTGAACGTTGATCCAGCAGTCTAACAACAGTCTTGGCGAGTTTGTCACCATCTAGTGTATCCGTATTGCCTGCTGGTTCACTATCCAGACGAAGCAGGAATTGATCAATTTTCGGATCATACGAGATGCCCACCGGAGGCACATACTGCGAAGCTGCATAGATCAGACTGTGCAGACGCATACCGATGACGAGATCACACTTGCTGACTTCCTCCAGCATAAGCTGAGGGTCGGTCAGATCCTGTGTGATGCTAATCTCACTGCCTTTGCTGGTCACATCACCGAGCATTTCCATAAGGAATCGTGATGCCTGTTCATCAACTGGCAAATGAAATGGTAGAAAACGCAAGTGCACTGCTCTTTTGGAGCACAGCTTTTTCAATCCGGCAGCAATAGCCGTAAGTTCCTTCCGGTCTGACTCCCAGAAACGTACCGATACGCCGATCACAGGAAGCTTGGTATGTTCTCCAGTTGAAGGTTCCACTCGATTAGCCTGGTTAGCAGCATCTGCTGAAGTAGCGCCAGCTACAGCTTTCGAATTTGTTTCAGGTAATGGCAAACCCATTACTGGGTCGGGTACAACATGGATCTGATTCCACTGTAACCCGAGCCCACGCAGGTAGTCTGCAGATTGTTCATCCCGAACGGATAAATAGGTGCAGGCCTTAAAAACCGATTTGATCATCGGATTAAAAATTTTACGATGCACAGGGCCAATCCCCTGTGCATAGATAAATGTTGGTTTTTTCAGCCACTGGGCCAGCTTAATTACACCCAGATAATAAGGAATGGATTTCAGTCCAGTTGCATCCTGCAATAGACTTCCTCCGCCACTGATTAACCCGTCGCTCTCCTTGAGTGCTTCACGGACTTCCTTCAATTTCATACGATGCACGGAGCGCACACCGTACATGGCGGTTGTCGACTCGGGATCACCCGAGAGAACAATAGGTTCAATGGTTATGTTCGACCTTTGGCTTTCCTCTTCCAGCGCTGTCAAAATCGACTTTAGCACCGCTTCGTCTCCGCTATTGCGGAATCCGTAATACCCCGAGATGACTAACTTTTGAGAAGTGGTGACCATTTTTTCCAACATCCTTCCGCTACTTGCCACACACCCACAGCAATGATACCGAAGATTAAGCCAAGTCCCAATCCCATCACTCCACGAATGAGTGACAATACAGCCGGCGTATGGATATGCGCGAACGTATCCACCATGGACAACTGTCCAATCGCTGCAATAATGAGCACAAAGATGACTTTACGATATTTTAAAGCGGCGAACACGCCAACGATAAATAGCGGGTGTCCCAGCATAAATTCTTTGAATCTCGGCCGCACACCGAACGTATCCTCCAACGTGGTACGAAGGAACATCTCGAATGGCGTTACTGAACCCGAGTTGCCTGTACGGCTCAAGTAATAGTACCCAACAACGGCAGCAACAAGCGCCAAAACAACCATTAACACATTAATTGGCATACGAAGCATTTCTTTAATTTTCTTAATAGAGAACGAACCCGAACCACGATAAAACACAATGTAAATCGCTACCAGTGCCATAGGTGCAAAGTGCAACAAACTCACGCCGCGGAACTGGTTAATCACCAGACTGTACGTAATACTGTTAAGCAACGCGATGACAAAAGGTACCGCCAGGAATGACAGAATCGAAGTTCTTACATATAAAATTAACGTTTGTTTCAAACGACGACCTGCAGATGCGTCGGGTTGACGCTGTTGCTGATAGTTCACTGTCCGAACGGCCAGCACCATCGCTATGGTCGGCGCGGCAATTGCCACAAGCAAGGCGATTCCTTGCTCCAGCAGCGTTGGTTTCAAGAGGAACAATCCTGCACTGCCCACCAAAGCAACCACAAATGCGATCAAAGTCAGTAGTGGGATAAAATAAGAAACCATAAGTGCAATCATAGCAATTGCACCTACAAGAGCAACCAGCTTGGCATAACGCTGAATCGAAGAATCCTTAACTGTAAATGCTTCTGCTTGTCCTAGCTCGAATCCATGCTTCGCCATGCGTTCTACCGCATGACCCGGCTCACCTAGGCTATTGATCAGATTCTCAATTGGATCTGTAATCATGGCCTTTGCTGTATTCCGGCTTGGCGATGCATTCATATAGAGCATACGAATGTTACGATCCTTGGTTGCGAGAACAAAACGGTCAGCAATGACATCAACGTCCAGATTGGCATCTCCATCACTAAGCGAGTACAGACGCGTAACGTTGTAATCCGTTTTATAAGCGAGGGTCTGGAACCCAGACTGCGGTTTCTTCAAGTTCTCGATGGCTGCAAGACCAATATTGTGCTTGTTCAGCAACTGTGCGAATTGGTCGAGACTTTTCATCTCTGCATTATCATTGTACCCTTTCACAGCATCCCCATCAAACAAGATGCGCTTTACGCCATTCTCTTCGAAGAAGGTAAGCAAGCGCTCCATCGATTCCTGGCTGTATGGCACACTGTCCGAGATCCGCGGCAAAATGTAGAAACCTTTATCACGCAGCATCTTCACAGCAACCGGATCGGGCTGCAAAGGCTGCATGTTGGCATTCTCTGGAGGAGTCTGCAATATTAAGCCGCTACGACCTTCATATTCCCATGGTACTACCGGAATCTGCCGATCAGCGAACGTTTGTTCAATAATAGGGGTATACGTCTGTGCATTTTCCTCCGATGTAAATAACACATACGTGTAATTTTCATTAGAAGGAATCACATTTTTGGTCAGGTTCGCGAGATCCTGACCATTATATACCATTAGTCGGCGTGTCTTTCTCAGCTCGTCCAATGTACTTTCGAACACAGCCATCGTTGTTACGCCTGCGTCTTTCAGACGAGTCAATTGTTCATTCATAAAATCTTGCGGATGTGCCTGATAGGCGGAGATATCCAGAAGACCCCGATAGTTGAAAACAAGCTCTACCTTTTTGGCAGAAGATTCCGTCTGCACCCGATCACTGATTACAGGGATGGACGCAACCAGACCGATAATAACGACGAGCCACAACCACTTCCGAGAAGCGTTATTCCAATAAAGCCATTTTTGACGCACTACATGTACCTCCTCAAGTGTTGGAACCAAATGCACGTTCAGCTCAAGTAATTCGTTCAATTAACATTTATACAATAATAGGATACAAACAGCTTGTGTCAACAAGCCCTCTTATATGCTAGATAGATTGAACTAAAGCATTATTTACACTTGCCACTTCGATGACAGAACAACCTTCCGGTCGCTGTTATCCCCCGATTTTTTTGATTCACTTTTAATAAAGGTGAAAATCTGGTGATAAAGGCGAAGCATATCCTTCCGATGTAGCTTTCTCTTAGAAAGCTTTTAGTTCCACTTCTTCAGGTTATTTCTGCCCTCTACGTTCTCGTGTAAATGTTCAGTTCAATTTATATAGATCCATCTGTAATATTATTTCAAAGAAAAACCCCTCCGCCAACCAACCTTACGGTGCGGAGAGGCCTTCTCATGTTCTTGCTCATTGTTGCATTATTATTATTGTGCGTCTACACGCGACATTACGGTAGTCACCAGACGCTCGATCCGGCTTTCCGCATCTTCCAAATTCTCTCCACGCACGGCGAAGTATACTTTGATCTTCGGTTCTGTTCCTGAAGGGCGCAAGCAGAACCATGAACCGTCTGCCAAAATGAACTTCAGTACGTTCTCCTTCGGAAGACCGTCCAGACCAAGGGAGTAGTCCAGTACATCTTGTACAGCAATTCCCGCTACTTCTTGTGGCGGATTGGAACGCCAGTCCGTCATTTTGGCCTGAATCTGAGCTACGCCGTCTTTGCCTTTCAGCGTACGGGATTCAAGCTTCTCCAAGAAGTATCCGAATTGGTTGTACAGCTCTTGCAAGACATCATACAACGTCTTGCCTTGACTCTTATAATACGCAGCGGCTTCAGCAATCAGCATCGAGGCAAGGACAGCATCCTTGTCGCGGGCATAGTTACCTGAAAGGTAGCCATAACTCTCTTCATATCCGAACAAGAAAGTATGACTTCCTGTTGCTTCGAACTGGTTCATTTTTTCACCAATATATTTGAAGCCTGTCAGTGTGTTCATCACTTCTGCACCGTAATGTTCAGCAATGACAGCACCCATCTCACTTGTTACGATTGTTTTCACAACCGCACCGTTACTTGGGAGTGTTCCGGTCTCTTGCAGGCGACTGAGCAGGTAATGTACCATAATGGCACCAGACTGGTTACCGGACAAGACGAAATATTTGCCATCATTATCTTTCACGACAGCACCCATACGGTCTGCATCCGGATCTGTTCCGATCAGAATGTCAGCGCCTACGGATTCTCCCAGCTTCATTGCAAGCGTAAACGCTTCGCGTTCTTCCGGGTTAGGGGATTTCACGGTAGAGAACTCAGCATCCGGCTGTTCTTGTTCAGCTACAATGTGCACTTGCTCGAATCCGATCTGCTCCAGCACGCGACGTACAGGAATGTTACCTGTTCCGTGAAGCGGTGTGTAAACGATTTTGAAATCACGGCCTATGCCGGATTGGATCAGTTCACGGCTCAGACTGCGGCTCGCTACGGTATCCACAAACGCTTGGTCTTGGTCTTCACCCAACCAGATCAGGAGTCCTTGAGCTTCTGCTTCTTCTTGCGTCAGCTTCTTCACGTCAGCAAGGGAAGGGACTTCCTGAATGTACTGAATGACTTTTTCCGCTTCATCCGGAACCAATTGACCGCCCTCATGATTGTAGACTTTGTAGCCGTTATATTCCGGTGGGTTATGACTCGCTGTTACGACGATTCCGCCAGTAGCCTTCTGATTACGCACCGCAAATGACAACTCAGGAGTTGAACGCAGGGATGGGAACAGCTTGGCTACGATGCCGTTTCCAGCCAGTACAAGCGCAGCATCCAGTGTGAATTCAGGTGAGAAATGACGGGAATCATGAGCAATGACAACAGAAGGTTTGCCTTCTTGGTCACCATGCTGCTCAAGCAAATAACGCGCAAATCCTTGCGTTGCCCGACCTACGGTGTAACGGTTCATCCGGTTGCTTCCGGCACCAATGACTCCGCGCAATCCACCTGTACCAAACTCCAGGTTTCTATAAAAACGTTCCTCCAGCTCTTTCGGCTGATCCTGCAAGTCACGAAGCTCCTGTTTCGTTGCTTCATCAATCGAAGCATCCTCCAACCATTGCTGCAACGTCTCTGCTGCTGCTGTGCTTAACTGTTCCATTCCGATAAACCCCTTCCGTCTATATAAATTCAGGTGTGCTGAGTTACTTCAGCATCTTGCATCATTTGGTCCGTCTACGTTCCTGCATGATGTAAATGCTCACGTATGTAATCAGCTTGGGTCAGACAGTGCAAACATGATCTCGCCTTCAGCGACCACTTTGTCGTTCACTCGGGCAGTTGCTTTACCTTTACCGATAGAACCCTTCAGACGTGTAATCTCCACTTCCAGAATCAATGTATCTCCGGGCACAACTTGTCCACGGAATCGGAAGTTGTCCAGTCCCGCCAAAAATCCGATTTTTCCTTTGTTGCCTTCCAAATTCAGAATGGCTACCGCACCAACTTGCGCCAGCGCTTCTGTAATCAGTACACCCGGCATTACCGGATACTCTGGGAAATGACCAATGAAGAAAGGTTCGTTAATGGTTACGTTTTTCAAACCAACGGCACGTTTGCCATCCTCAATCTCTAGAATCTTGTCCACCAGCAGAAACGGGGGGCGGTGCGGGATGATTTCTTGAATCTGTTTGATATCGAGCACAGTTTAATCTCCTCTCGGGATGTTTATATGAGCGTTCTTCATCATGGATTTTTCATGTGCGCATAGGTGACCGTTACGGTTACGGATCGTTCTTTCGATCGCTGTTGTTTCCTAATGTTTCTGAACTATTTTTCAGATGGATAACATTAGGAAACAAAGGCGAGCGCTTCGCTTCTTTCGAACGATTCCGTTCCCTTCACTGACTTTAGTGCGGACATGGAAAACCTGATTATGATCAAGTCGAAGCTCATATAAAAGGTTTTTAATTTTTGAATTTTGTATGGAAAGCATATTTTCGGTTAACACTAGTTATATCCTTCATGACTGCAGTAGTGAAGGTTAAGATAAGGGGTCTCTCTTCGCGATGACGAATGTCTTTCGCAGGGGAGGCCTCTTTTGCTATGAAACGTCATCCATCATTATACTGTTTTCAACGTCAAAAAGAAAACTCCTGCCTGCGCAGGAGTTTTCGCTTAACTCGTTACATTATGGAGCGAATACCAGATTATATACATGTTCCCATGTACTCCATTGCCATACGGAACCGATATCCTGTTTGCCCAGTACCACATATCCAGCTACCATTCCGCCAGCGAGGGCAAGAACAAGCAGGACAGGAACCAGGAACCATCTTGCGATGCGCCATCCACTCTTCTTCTTCTTGACTTCCTTTTTCTCCGGCTTACTGTTCTGCTGCTGTGTTTCTGTCATCACATTCACCTTTTACGCTCTCATATTGTTGGCAAGACCCAACATGGAATCACTTGAAGTTAGCGCCTTTGCCGCCAGCTGATATGTCCGCTGTCCTTGCATAAGCAAAGACATCTCCTGTGTTAGATCAACATTAGATTGCTCCAGGAATCCTGGACGGATCAAGGCAGCTGCTTGACGTGTAGCTGCATTAGCGCCAAATACATCATCTTCGGTTAATCCCGCATCCAGACCAAACAGGTTATCCGCAAACTGCACCAGCCCCTCTGGACGTTCAATGTCTACCACTTGCAACTGTGCTCCAATGGTTGCGTTTGCCGCATTACCGCGTCGGATTAACAGGTTGCCATTTTCATCAAAAGCAACTTTGCTATTATTCGGTGCCGTAATACGATTGCCTTGACGATCCAGGGCAAAGTGGCCTTCGCCATTGACCATCACCATCATATCTGGTGAGTTCGGAGTAGGCTTAGGTCTTGTATCAGGTACAAAATGAAATGCACCCTGACGTGTCCACATTTTCTCCCCATTCGCTTCAACCGCAAACATCGCATTTCCCTCAATGGCCAGATCCGTCGGAAGGCCAGTCTCGTTCAAGGGACCTTGAGACATATCCTTCGTTACATCTGCTAAACGAGCACCAAAACCGAGGTTATATCCCATCGGTGTGGAACGTCCATCCAGTTTGTACTTGTCCGGTTGTTGTTGAACCCGGGTGAGCACATCCTCGAAGGCCGCTTGTTTGCTCTTATAGCCTGCCGTATTCACGTTGGCAATATTATCGGAAATGACATCCAGACGCTGCTGTATGGCAGTCATGGACACCTTGGCACTAATCATAGAATTATTCATCGGTGGTTACCCTCCCGCTGCGCGGTTATATTTAAAGGTCAGCGTTATACACGCCCGACTTCATTGACGGCTTTATCCAGACTGCGGTCATAGAATTGCACGATCTTCTGGTTTGCTTCATACGCACGGTATGCAGCGTTCATATCAACCGTTGCCTGTGAAGCATCCACATTGGAGCCTTCCAGGTACCCCTGACGGATCTGCACATTATCACCGGCAGCCATCATCCGGGACGTTGCCCCGTTTGCATCGCTAAGACTGAAATTGCCATTACCTTGACGAACCAGTTGATTCGGCTGGTCAATGACACTAATGCCAAGAGTAACCCCTGTTGGTGCACCTGTTGCTGCATCCACGAGACGGCCTTGCTCATCCACTTTAAATTGCTCTACGGAACCTGTCAACACTACAGGTTGTCCATTATTATCCAACACTTGTGAACCTGTTGAACTCAGTAATTGTCCCGTTCCTGTGATCTCGAAGTGACCATCGCGTGTATATCCGGTGTTACCTTCTGCATCCTGAACTGTAAAATACGCCTGAGGCTGGTAAGTTACCGTGCCGTCGGCCCGTACAAATTTGCCTGATGCGTCAAACGGGACAGGTTGTCCAGTCTGCGGATCATTGACCGTCATATTGGATGAAATGGAAAAATCATTTTTCTGCCCAGTCTCCATAATGGTCCCCTGCAAATTCATGGACAAACTCTCTTCCGCGAACACCCCCGTGTTCAGCTTGCCCAGCCGCTTTGTTGGAAGATTTGCATCTCCACCTACCAAAGTAATGAGCATTTCCGGGAAGGAACGGCTTACGCTGTTCACCTGTTTATATCCCGTGGTGTTCATATTTACGATATTCTGTGTTGCTGTGTCATGGCGGCGTTGTTGCGTAATCATTCCCGCAGTAGCGGTGTACAGACCTCTTAACATGAATTAACCCCTCTCCTCAAGCGCTTGACCTGCATCGCAGGTTGGCTGCTTGTCCGTTCTGCTTGCCGAGCATGGCGAACCTTTGCTATTTATATCGGCAGATTAGAACTTTTTCTTAACCACCTGATCCAAATTATTAAGCATTATGCCTGTCCCCTTCACGACACAGTGCATTGGATCTTCCGCAACCCATACCGGTACATGCAATTCATTGGACAAAAGCTCGTCCAGTCCATTCAGCAATGCTCCTCCGCCAGTCAATACAACACCACGGTCGATAATGTCCGCTGACAATTCAGGCGGTGTACGTTCCAATACCGATTTGGCTGCCACGATGATGGATTGAACGGAATCCCACAGTGCTTCCTGTACTTCTTTTCCCGATACCGTTACAGTAACTGGCAGACCGGATACCATATCGCGTCCGCGAATATCCATCTCCGTTTGGCCTCCATCCGGATGCACGGAACCAATCGCAATTTTGAGATCTTCAGCGGTCCGTTCTCCGATCATGAGCTTGTACTTGGCTTTGATAAACTTGATAATGGCTTCGTCGAACTTGTCCCCTGCAACTTTAATAGAAGAGGCGGTGACCACGTCGCCCATAGAAAGGACTGCAACGTCAGTCGTACCGCCGCCGATATCCACGACCATATTGCCGCTCGGCTGAAAAATATCCATTCCCGCACCGATCGCTGCCGCTTTCGGCTCTTCTTCCAGAAACACTTCTTTGGCACCACTGCGTTCTGCCGCCTCACGGATGGCCTTCTGCTCCACGGAAGTAATGTTCGTTGGTGCACAGATCAAAATCCGAGGGTGGCTGTACCAGCTTCTTGCACCCACACGATTAATGAAATGTCTGAGCATCGCTTCTGTAATCTCGAAGTCCGCAATAACGCCGTCACGCAGCGGTCTAATGGCAACAATGTTACCTGGAGTACGCCCCACCATACGACGCGCTTCTTCCCCAACAGCAAGGACACGCTTCGTATCTCTTTCAATGGTCACGACGGAAGGTTCATCGAGGACAACCCCACTTCCTTTCACGTGAATAAGCACGTTCGCCGTGCCAAGATCAATACCGATATCCTTGCTAAACATAAAAGAGCCCCCAAAGTGATATTATTTGGTCAGCGTATCCTGTGAAAAAGAGTCCCTTATCACGTCACCGCTCGTTCGACAAAGTGCAACATATATATGTAAAAATCGGGCTGATAAGATGTCATAATTCGATCCTGTACCAGCATTTAACATATCATACTTCAGGGGAGGGATTCAATGCATGTGTGAGCTTTTTGGCCTACGTCTTTAAGAAGAGGCTTACGATTTGGCGGAAGCCAACACCTCACGTTTCTTGCCACTCGTTTTTTTGTATTTGATTTTGGTCGCCTCACCGCCCCGCAAATGGCGGATCGACTTGTGATACTCCAAAATGTGTTTCACCTGGTCAGCAAGATCAGGGTTGATTTCCGGCAGACGCTCCGTCAGATCCTTATGCACAGTACTCTTTGACACGCCGAATTCCTTGGCTATGGTACGGACCGTATTCCTCGTCTCAACAATGCAGCGACCAATTTTGATGGTCCGTTCCTTGATGTAATCGTGCACGCTCCCGCCTCCCTACTGTGTGGATAGTTTGGTACATTATATGAGGAGCATGCCTATATATTCGCGGTTTAGAGGTGTGACAAGCTTCGAAGGTCCCATTATTTTCTGAAAAGCACAAAAAGAGCAGAGGTTTAACCCTCTGCCCGTCATGTTGCTGCGGTAAAATTCATTTATTTTTCCGGAAGATATCCTTGCGGGTTAACTGGCTGTCCGTCTTCGTACACTTCAAAGTGAAGGTGGTTGCCAAGCGTTTTACCCAATTCATTGACGCCAGCGGATGCAATCGCATCTCCCTGTTTCACTTCGTCGTCCTGTTTCACTTTGACGTCTGCCAAGCTTTGGTATACCGTTTTCAGGTTATCGCTGTGTGTGATTTCCACAACTTGACCTGTGAGCGGATTTTGCTCAACCCGGGTAACTTTACCGGCAAGCGCTGCTTTGACTTCAAACGTTTTGTTATCCCCACGTGCCAGATCCACACCTGTGTTCGGGATGAATGTATCATTGTACTGCACCATTGCCGCTTCATGTTCCTCGGTTGAAGCTTCGCTATCATAGAAAGGCTTTACTACCGAAATTTCGGACGGTACCGCTACCGGCCATACAAAATTCTCCGACTTTGCAACAACTTCCACACTTTCTTCTTCTCCGCCTACTGCTGTTCCTTCTGTACCCGCCAATGCGCCTGTTTCAACTACCCCGCTAGCAGGGTCCGAGTTCAGCGTTTTGTCGCCTGTGCCCTGATAGACCCACACTAAGGTTAGTATAATGCCTGCTGCTGCGATGTAGGCTGCCGGGAAGACCCAGCGTTTGGACATTGCTCTTTTCCATGAAGAGGGCTGACTAGCCGGTACTCCTTGAGTTGTTTTAGGAGTTTCTTCTTGGATTGTTTTTTTGTTTTGTTCATTCATGTTAATCACCTCAGTAACAAGTGTTACCGGGTGCAACTCTTTTATACACGCGCGACTCTAATTATTTTCACGGAAGTTTCAGAGAGTGCTATATATGGAGTGTGTGTGCAGCTAGTTGGTGCGCCGCTTCGGGGCCAGAAAACCTTTCGACCGCTGGTTACTACCAGATTTCTTCTATCCCCTTCTTCAAAGGTGAAATCCGGTAGTAAAGGCGGACACTTTGTTTCTACAGGTCTTTTCTATCCCCTGCGCTCCCCATACACTAGCACTCTCCTCATATATAGCCAAATCTCGAAAGCTCCGGAATGGGTGTTGGTAGACTGGTCTGGATTGGCTGTAGAGGCCAATCCTTCTATGAAGTGCTTTTATCGGTGAGAGCGAAATGATATAGGATGTGACTGGACAATACAGATGTAAGGTACTCTAGGTTCGTTAAAGTGAGATGTCTGAGATTTGTTAGAATTCCCATTCGCTGTGATAACGCCCAGTAAGGTCTCTCAGATTCGTTAGCGCGCCAATGTTGTATGGGAAGTCTGATGAGTTCCAAACCTATACTGCTCTCATTCACATACATTTGCATACATTCGTATCCATTTAAATTATTTTGCCTTATCCGTGTTCATCCCTCCTACTTCGATGCAAGCATCTTGGATGCCTGTCCGAATGAAATGCCGGTATAATAGTGTTTGAGAATCTGGGTGGCGGTGTGTCCCTCCTGCGCCATGCCGTTTGCTCCCCATTGGCTCATGCCAACCCCATGCCCATACCCGAACGTTGTAATTTGGACCTCGTCACCTGTGGTCTTCCAACTGAACTGGCTGGATCTTAATCCAAGCAGCTTGCGAACTTCGGGTCCGCTGAATGTCTCACCTGCAATCTGCATTTCCTTAATCCGATGCCCTTTGGTTGTAGACAATACTTCCATCCACGATCCACCCTTCTGGGCGGTAACCGGAATGGCATCCAAGTTTAACTTCTGCAGAATATCATTACGCTTCATGGTGACGGTCTGCTTGAATCCTGGTGCCAAATTTTTGTCCCACGGACTGTCTACACTTTGCAGATACGGCACAGCGTTCCCCCACACATCCTCCGCATTCTCGGTATACCCATTACTTGTGGAAAAAAAGGATGCGGTGATTGCCTTGCCCTGATATGTCATCACCGTATCTCGACTTTCGCGTACAGCCTGTTGCAGCTTCTCCCATTCCTTCGCCTTCCCTAGACGCGTCCAATCCGCTTTCACCTGATCTGGCGGAATAAACACCTGATGGCTGACCGTATCTGTCACATCCGCCGCCCCCGATGGAACACCGCTTGTATCACTCGCAGCTAACCTACGCACGATAAATGTCCGAGCAGCTATTGCCTGTGCCTTTAACGCCTCCAGTCTGAATTCCGCCGGCATCTCAGCTGCCACCACCCCGGTAACATAGTCTTCCAATGGCAGATTCATCGTTGTGCCCGTTGCGGACAGGTATACGCGTACTTTAGGTTCAGGGTAGGTAACTGGAACGGCTGGCGCAGGAGCTGGGGTCCTTACACTGCTTGAATCTGTTGGAGCAGGGATCGGCTTTGGTGATTCGCTTGTCCGGGGCCATACCAGAATTACCGGAATCAGCAACGCCATTGCCAATAAGGCAGATACAGCGGCGGCAGGTTGCCATCGCTTCGTATTACGTCCCCATCGGGGTTTTCGTCCAAATGTCCGCATTCGGCGACGCTTCACTCGGCGGAATTGGTCCAGCTCAATAACAGGTATATGAATATGCTCGGTTGTCTTCCGGTTCAGTTCATCTGTCGAAACCCGTCCTGGATTGGAGAAACTTGCAGGCTGTGATGGAACAGTCCTCAGGTTCGATGGGGCAGGCTTGTCTTTTTCCACTCCAGAAACGGTATTTCCCTCCTGCTCTTGCATACCTGGACGAGGGACAAGGGGTACCTTTACCTGTACACGAGCTTCTTTCATTCGAATATAACCCTCCATTATCTATGGCCGGTCATGTGCCGGTCGTGTTGTTCAAATCCATAGTTTAGGTTATGAGCTGACTTGATCTGATAGAACCTGATTTGAGAGAAACGAGGCCCTTTTCGTTCTGTTCAATTTCCTTTTTTCTTTTGCTATGTACATCTTAGAAACGTTGATCTGTCGCTGAATACCGGTGTTTAATTGGAACCGACACCCTATATAAAGTACACTCTTTCATTTGGTTAAGAATCGATACAGAAACAATGTTATGCTATACAAGGTTAGGACCAGCTATTAATAGAATCAGGTATCAAATATCTCGTTGTCTTCTTAAAAGTAAACACAAAAAAAGCCAAGCCAGATGGCTTAGCTTTATCATTTTTTACAATATACGTTCCTTCACATTCATAATCCACACAACTGTGTGACTCATCATAGGGGGATCATATTTTTTCTAATCAATCCAGTGTTAAGCCAAAGTTGGTTGCACCTTAAACATTGGTACTTCTTTCTCCACTTTTTCACTAGGTGCTTTGGTTGCTTCCAGCTTAGGCTCATCAACCGAGATCCGATAGATGTCAGCGCCAAGTCCATTAAGCTTCTCAGCGAGATGTACATAACCACGGTCTATGTGATGAGTACCGCCCACTTCCGTTGTACCTTCAGCAACAAGACCTGCAATAATGAGTGCGGCACCCGCACGCAAATCGGTAGCCGTTACTTTGGCACCCTTCAGTTTGGCATTACCTGTGATGATGGACGAACGTCCTTCAACTTTGATCTCCGCATTCATCAATTGGAACTCATCCACATGCATGAATCGGTTTTCAAAAACAGTCTCTGTCACGACACTTGTTCCTTCAGATGCGAGCAAGAGTGCCATCATCTGGGATTGCATATCTGTCGGGAATCCTGGGTATGGTAATGTTTTCACATCCACAGCCTTAAGAGGACGATCTGCGATTACACGCACGCCATTCTCATCCGGTTGGATTGTAACACCCATCTCTTCAAGCTTCGCGATAACGGAGCCTAAATGATCAGAGATCGCACCTTCAATGTACACGTCACCACCAGAAATTGCTGCAGCAGCCATATACGTACCAGCTTCTACCCGATCCGGAATAACTGTGTGTGTAACACCTTTAAGTTTCTCCACACCTTCAATGCGGATGACTCCAGTACCAGCACCACGTACGATAGCACCCATTCCATTCAGGAAGTTGGCAAGATCCACAATCTCAGGTTCTTTCGCCGCGTTCTCCAGAACAGTTACACCTTCGGCCAATGTTGCAGCCATCATAATATTTTGAGTGGCACCTACGGAAGCCACATCCAGATAAATTTTCGCGCCACGCAACCGTCCTTGGCTACGAGCTTCGATATAACCTTGGCCCAAGCTGATCTCTGCGCCCATGGCTTCAAAACCTTTCAAATGCTGATCAATAGGCCGTGTACCGATGGCACATCCACCAGGAAGTGAGATTCTTGTATGACCCATACGAGTCAACAAAGGCCCCATGACCAGGAAAGACGCCCGCATTTTACTTACCCATTCATACGGGGCTTCACAGGAAGTAAGTTTCTCCGCATTTACGGTAATCACTTCGTCCCGGTATGTAACTCCCGCTCCCAGCGATTCCAACACCTTGTTAATCGTCATCACATCGTCTAGAGGAGGCGCGTCAATAATAACGCTTTGTCCTTCTTCCCCTAAGAGAGAGGCAGCGATGATCGGAAGAACAGAATTTTTAGCGCCGCTAACTTTGACACTTCCGGTCAACCTTTTGCCACCGCGGACGATAAATTTGCTCATCATGGTTCCCTCCGCGCTTTTATTCCCTTTTCTTCATTCCGGAATACGTAAGCCCCACTGTGTGTAGAAAGGACTGTTGCTGTGTGTGGAATTTCGACATATTCTGGCATATTGCCACAGATGTCTGTTCAGAAAAGAATTGGTTTTTATAATCCATATCAATGATACCATGTGCCGTGCATCTTGCTATTCAGCTGTAAAATAAGTGTCTTACAAGCCAGCAGAGCATCAGAACAGACAGAGTGGGATGGTTATTAGCCGGCATGAACCGGATATCCCGTTTATAACTACAAAATAAGTGAACAATTGTGAATTCCCTAACTTCCATCATAACATTGTTGAATTGTACGATACAAGCATTTTTACATAAAACATCTCAAATTCATCCAATTTTACGTCACATTTTTTTCTTAATTTCTTTACCGACAACTCATACTCTAATTGTTAACACAATTAATCGATGTTATTCGACAATGAGCAGCTTGAAGAACCTAACAGATGATTAACCAACCATCTCAACATTAAAACAAATTACGCAACATTTGAGTCCAGGACAAGTAGTCAATGACAAAGCCAGCAACGGCATGCCCCAAAATGATTGCGAGCAACAAATGCAACAGTCTTCCCTGAGCACCTCGTGGTTGCCTGATGATTAAATCCAGTTTGAGATTTGTCAAAGCCCACCAAGACAACGCAATACATAACAGGGAGACGATGATTGAGACCAAGCCATTGGTGCTTAACGCCTGGTTCACCTGATTCGTCAGATCAGTATCCATATATTCTTTACCTCCACATTTGTTGCAGCGATCAGCATATCATATGCCCGGCACCCATAACTTGTTAGTATACTGGAATGTCTTGAGCACAACATACTGAGCGTACTGTCAGATTTACTCCTGCCAGGCAGGAATCTCCTGATGCCCAATCACCGAGCAGCAACAATGCGGCTGTGCATGACTATGGAATCTACTACGCAGCTTCCTGCTTCTGCTGACTCTATGGAATATAGGCTCTTTCATCATACATTGTCAATTACATTGATTTCCACTTCTAAAATATTTTAATTTTAAAATGCCGGGATTTTGTGACTAAAACGACATAAAAGAGCGCTATTTCGATATCGATTCTGTCATTTCCTCGGAAATAATTTAAATTCATTCATGAAAAAAATGGTTCTCTTAGTGGTAAAAGCGCCCACTACTTTAGTCCTACATTCTATTCAAATCCTCATAATCGGTGAATATTTTGTTTAAAATACTTCTGTTTACTGAAGGAATAGGATGGATATGTGGTCAGCCATTTTGATATATTCGATAGAACAATTCTATCAAACAAACTCAAAAAAGCCCGGCAGACTAAGCCGCCAGGCTTCCAAGAATCGTTTATTTGCCGAATACATTAATCCGGTTAACCGCTTTTTGAAGTGCAATCTCTGCACGACGGTGATCAAAGTGGTCCTGATTGCTTTGGCTTGCAAGCCGACGTTCAGCCCGCTCTTTCGCCGCACGCGCACGATCCACATCAATGCTTTCCGGGAATTCAGCACTCTCTGCGAGTACAACAACCTTATCTTTACGAACTTCGATAAACCCGCCACCAATAGCAACTCGTTTATTTTCTTTTCCGTTATGGATATAGATTGGTGCAATCTGCAAAGGTGTAACCATAGGAATATGACCTGGCATAATGCCAAGTTCCCCTTCAATACCACGAGCCGTAATGCTATTCACCTGTTCTGAATAGACCAAACGCTCGGGTGTTACAATTTCCAACAAAAAGGTGCTCAATTCCATCCCTCCTGAAATATCCGAAGGATAGCCCGCTTCATAAGGACAATCCTGGATTCAGACTAAACCAGTGTTTTGGCTTTCTCCACTGCCTCTTCAATTGTACCAACAAAGAGGAAAGCTGCTTCCGGAAGATCATCATACTTACCTTCGAGAATCTCTTTAAAGCTGCGCACCGTTTCTTTAACTGGAACGTATTTACCCGGAATACCGTTAAATGCTTCAGCAACGTGGAAAGGCTGGGACAAGAAACGTTGGATTTTACGAGCACGGTATACAAGCGCTCTGTCTTCTTCACTCAACTCGTCCATACCCAGGATTGCAATGATATCTTGCAATTCATTGTAACGTGCCAAGATACGTTTAACGCCTTGAGCGACGCTGTAGTGTTCTTCTCCTACAACTTCAGGGGACAAGATCCGGGAGCTGGAAGCCAGTGGATCTACCGCAGGATAGATACCCATCTCGGAAATTTTACGCTCCAGGTTCGTCGTTGCATCCAAGTGGGCAAACGTCGTTGCAGGAGCCGGGTCAGTGTAGTCATCCGCAGGCACGTAGATGGCCTGGATGGATGTTACAGAACCTTTTTTCGTTGATGTGATACGTTCTTGCAGTTGACCCATTTCTGTTGCCAGTGTAGGTTGGTAACCTACCGCGGAAGGCATACGTCCAAGCAAGGCAGATACTTCTGAACCCGCTTGGGTGAAACGGAAGATATTATCGATAAAGAGCAACACGTCACGGCCTTCTTCATCACGGAAGTATTCCGCCATCGTCAGACCTGTGAGAGCTACACGAAGACGTGCACCTGGAGGCTCGTTCATTTGTCCGAAGACCATTGCTGTTTTGTTGATAACGCCGGAATCACTCATCTCGTGATACAAGTCATTACCTTCACGTGTACGCTCACCAACACCCGCAAATACGGAGATACCGCCGTGTTCTTGTGCGATGTTGTTGATCAATTCCTGAATGGTTACCGTCTTACCTACACCGGCACCACCGAAGAGACCGATTTTACCACCTTTAGCGTAAGGAGCAAGCAAGTCGATAACTTTGATTCCTGTCTCCAGCATCTCTGCTTGGGTAGTCAGTTCATCAAATGCAGGTGCCGAACGGTGAATCGGGTTCTTGTGCTCAGCAGCTACGGCACCGCCAGTATCAATTGCTTCGCCGAGTACGTTAAATACACGACCCAGTGTTGCTTCTCCGACAGGTACAGAGATTGGTGCTCCTGTATCTAAAGCTTCCATACCACGAACAAGTCCATCCGTGGAGGACATCGCAATACAACGTACTCGGTTGTCACCCAGATGTTTCGAAGCTTCGAGTGTAAGGTTTACACTAACGCCGCTCTCACTTACTGTAGTGATCGTAATGGCATTGAGGATTTCCGGCAGACCGCCGCGATCAAACTCGACGTCAACAACCGGACCCATGATGCTCACAACGCGTCCTTTGTTCATCTTAACGTTCCCCTCCTACAAGCCTGCTACTTTTGCAAAAATAATGTACCGTTCGTTTATCTTTGCTCTGCAAGCCTTCATTAATAAAAAAACGGTTAGCCTTGTGCTGCGTTGGCACCTGCCACAATTTCCGTAATCTCCTGCGTAATCGCCGCTTGACGGGCACGGTTGTATGTCAATGACAAGTCGTTAATGAGTTTGGATGCATTTTTGGTTGCATTACCCATTGCCGTCATTTTCGCGCCGAGCTCACTTGCCTTACCGTTCAGAAGTGCACCATAGATCAGCGTTTCCGCGTAACGCGGAAGCAGAACCTCCAGTACAGCTTCAGCAGACGGCTCGTATTCGTAGCTTGCCGTTGGTCCTTCCGCAGCAGTTACCTCAGGTGTTTCCATCGGAAGAAGTTTCTCTACCGTAGGAATCTGGGTCAACGCATTCACAAAGCGGTTATAACAAATGTACAATTCATCAAATTCAGCCAGTTCAAACCCATGAACCGCTTCGTGTGCGATGGATTTGATATCTGCAAATGAAGGCGAATCCGACAGATCCGTTGTTGTGGATGCCATCGCCATTTCACGACGTCTGAAGTAATCGCGTCCTTTACGTCCAATGACGAACAATTCGTAGTCATCCTGGGAGTTGTGGCGCTCTTTGAGCGTCTGGTTAACCTGACGCAAAACGTTTGCATTGTATCCACCTGCAAGACCACGGTCCGATGTAATGATCAGGTAAGCTGTCTTTTTGACCGGACGGCTCTCCAGCATCGGATGCTGTATCCCTTGCGTGCTTGATGCAATACTAGCTACAACTTCTTTCAGCTTCTCCGAATAAGGACGGGCTGCTTCCGCTTTTTCCTGCGCTTTACGCAGTTTTGCAGCAGCTACCATCTCCATTGCTTTGGTGATCTGCTTGGTGCTTTGTACGCTTTTAATTTGCCGCTTAATTTCGCGCATGCCTTTTGCCATGATTTCACCACCTTAAAGTTTTGACAAAGTCAAAACTACATCGTAAGCACAACCCTACTTTGACGGGGTCAAAGTTACTTCGTAAGCATCACCACTAGTTTTGACAGAGTCAAAACTACATCGTAAGCATCATCTTTTTTGACAGAGTCAAAGTATTACATGCAGACATGCGGAATCGGTTAGACAACTCCGCACCTGCAATCATTTATTTAGACAGAGACAGCAAAGCTCTTTCTGAACTTCTCAATTGCACCTTTCAGTGCATTTTCGTTGTCTGCAGTCAATTCTTTAGTATCACGGATGGATGCAAGAATCTCCGGATGGCTGCTCTCCATGAACGCGAGGAACTCACGCTCGAAACGAGTAACATCACCTGTTGGAATCTCATCCAGGAATCCTTTAACCGCAGTGTACAAGCTAACAACCTGTTGTTCTACAGGCAGAGGCTGGTTAACACCTTGCTTCAGGATTTCCATCATACGCGCACCACGATTCAGGCGGGCCTGAGTCGCTTTATCCAGATCGGAACCGAACTGGGAGAACGCTTGAAGCTCACGATATTGAGCGAGGTCGAGACGCAGGGAACCTGCAACCTTTTTCATCGCTTTGATCTGAGCAGAACCACCGACACGGGATACGGAAATACCTACGTTGATCGCTGGGCGTTGTCCAGCATTGAACAAGTCAGCTTCCAAGAAGATTTGTCCGTCCGTGATGGAGATTACGTTCGTTGGGATGTATGCAGATACGTCGGAAGCTTGTGTTTCAATAAACGGCAGTGCGGTTAAAGAACCACCACCAAGTTCATCATTCAGCTTCGCAGCACGCTCCAGCAAACGGGAGTGCAGGTAGAAGACGTCACCCGGATAAGCCTCACGGCCCGGTGGACGACGAAGCAACAAGGAAAGCTCACGATATGCAGAGGCTTGTTTGGTCAAGTCATCATAGATAACCAGAACGTGCTCGCCTTTGTACATGAAGTACTCACCCATCGAACAGCCGGAATACGGTGCGATGTACAAGAGTGGTGATGGATCGGAAGCTGCTGCAGTTACAACGATTGTGTACTCCATTGCGCCTTTACGACGAAGAGTTTCCACAACTTGAGCAACCGTAGACTGTTTCTGACCAATAGCCACGTAGATACACTTCATGCCGCTGCCTTTTTGGTTCAGGATCGCATCAATTGCGATGGATGTTTTACCTGTTTGACGGTCACCGATGATCAACTCACGTTGTCCACGACCGATTGGAACCATTGCATCAATGGCTTTGATCCCTGTTTGCATCGGCTCATGAACCGATTTACGATCCATTACGCCTGGTGCTTTACCTTCAACCGGACGGAATTCCGTTGTAGCGATTGGCCCTTTGCCATCTACAGGAATACCGAGCGGGTTCACAACGCGTCCAATCAATGCTTCGCCTACAGGCACTTGCATGATTTGACCAGTACGTTTCACTTGGTCACCTTCACGAATATCGTAGTAAGGTCCCAGGATAACGACACCGACATTGCTTTCTTCGACGTTCATGGCGAGTCCCATAACACCGCTTGGGAATTCAACCAACTCGTTGGACATGACGTTCTCAAGTCCGTAAACACGAGCGATACCATCACCAACCTCGATTACCGTTCCGACTTCGACTACATCGATATCGGTCTTGTATTGTTCGATTTGGCTCTTAATTAATGTACTGATTTCTTCTGGTTTGATACTCAAGTGTCCTCACCCCAATCTACTGTACTCGTCTGTTAAAAGACTGCTCAAGACGTTCGAGCTTGCCAGCCAAGCTGCCGTCATAGATCGTATCGCCAATGGCGACTTTCAATCCGCCCAGCAGAGTCGGATCAACAATGTTCTCGATACGAATCTTTTTATTCACACGGCCACCGAATTCACGGGCTACCGCTTCTTTTTCTTCATCATTCAACGCATAAGTCGAGTAGACACGTGCATCAGCGATGCCCAGCGACTCACCTTGGATCTTCCGATAATCATTCAGCAAGTCTCCCAGCAATTCAACGCGTCCGCGCTCAATCAACAACAAGACTGTACGAAGGACTGAATCGGATACCTTGCCATCAAGACTTGAGTGAATTACGTTCTGCTTGGCTTCATCAGAAATATTAGGGGATACGATAAATTTCTCGATATCTGCATCTCCAGTCAACGCACTGACTACTGCAACCAGTTCCTGTTCAACCTCAAGCACCTGCTGTTGCTGAAGAGCAACTTCGAACAATGCTTTCGCATAACGCTTGGCAACTATCGTATCGCGGCTCATTGTCGGCCTCCTACCTCATTGAGGTATTGGTTCACAAGCTCTTCTTGTGCAGGACCGTTCTCAACTTCTTTTTTGATCAACTTGGATGCAATCTGAACGGAAGCTGTACCCAGTTCGCTGCGAAGTGCTGCGACTGCTTTGTTCTTCTCGCTCTCGATTTCGCGTACTGCATCGTCTTTCAGACGATTAGCTTCAGCTTTTGCATCAGCCAAAATCGATTCAGCTTGTTTGCCACCTGTTTGTTTTGACTGTTCAATGATGTCGTAAGCATCTTGACGTGCTTGCTCAAGAGCTTGTTTTTGTTCCTCCACATAGGCAATGGCCTGTTCCCGAGTCTGTGCAGCCTCATTCATCTGCGTCATCACGAGTTCACGACGTTTTTCCATAATGGAGAACAAAGGCCCGAAGGCATAACGGCTAAGCAGCCAATATAAAATTGCAAATGCAACAATCGCAAGAAGCGTATTTTCCCATATGAAACTCAATCTGTTCACTCCTTCCTGGAGGTATCCTTGAAACGTCATCCGTTAGAACGGACATTACCTAAAAAGAAGGCGCGGATGGCTATGGCCTTCCCCGCCAAACCTTTAAAATTTAATTAAGCCATACCATAGAACATGAACGCGAGTACCACACCGATGATCGGCAATACCTCGATCAAACCTACACCGATAAACATTGTTGTTTGAAGAGTGGATTTTGCTTCAGGTTGACGGGCAATACCTTCCACCGTTTTGCTGATTACCATACCGTTACCAATACCTGCGCCAAACGCGCCCAGTCCTGCAACAATTGCTGCTGCGATTAATGCCATTGCTCCCATTTGTATATCCTCCTTAAAATAATAAATCGAATTTTTTATTGTTCAGCCTGGTGAAGAAATCTTCGTAGGGCTTGAAACTTAATGCTCGTCGTGCGTCTCGATGCTCTGTGAAATGTACACCATCATCAAGATAACAAACACAAATGCCTGGATCGCGCCGATAAAGATACTGAAGCCTTGCCACACCATCAGCAGCGGAATCGCTGCAATAGCACCAAACACTTTAAATGTGGTCAGTTTCAGGATCGTTGCGATCAGTACCTCACCCGCGAAGATATTCGCGAATAGACGCATACCGTGTGTCAACAGCTTGGATGCCGTCTCAATCAAGTTGATTGGCAAGAACAAGGCGAATGGCTTCAGGTAATGCTGGAGATATCCTTTTGTGTTGCGGAACAATCCTAGTCCATGAGATACAAGGAACGCTACAAGAGCTAGTCCCATCGTTACAGACAAGTCGGCTGTCGGTGATTTCCACCAAGCCAATTCAACGTGTGGGTGTGCTTCAGGGTCCTTGGCATGCGCTTTTTCAAACGCCTCCACCGCTGTAACAATCGGTTTACCAAATACCTGTGCCTGATTAACATCTGTTACCTCAGATACAGCCACGAGCGGAAGGCCAAGCATGTTCCCTACAAAAATGAACATAATCATGGAAAGAGCGAGAGAGATAAAATGTTTACCTTTCTTCATATCCATTGTGCTGGAAATCAGATTGCGGACGAATTCTACTGCCCACTCCATAAAATTTTGCAGCTTGCCGGGATTTTCAACGGATAATCTCCGTGTTGCCAGTACAGCAAAAATAAAAACAATTGCACCTGTAACTACCAGCATCAACAGAACTGATAGATCCAGTCGAAATCCGCCAAGCATAATAATTGGAGCTTCATGCATATTTTTCTCACCCCTTTCTCGACTTGAAAGCTGCAGCCCTTAACATCATTCTGCTCTGCGGGAATAGACAATCCCTATAATCAATAAGGAATATTGTGCAATGACGAGACCGCCTGCAACCGCATATGTATTGAAGTACTGCGGAAAGCGCATCGATATGAATATACCGAGCACAGCGAATGCCGCTCTTGTCAAAAATCCCAAGTTGACACGCTTCAAGTTACCTTCTGCCGCATCATCAGACATTTTCCTTACTTTGTAGCCCAGGTAAAATGCATTGATCCAGCTAACTCCTGTACCCAGGGCCAGTCCCAAAGCAATTGTCTCCACACGTGGCATAAAGGCCGCTGCGAGAAAACAAATCATAAGAAAGTACATGACGAAAACAGTCATCGATCTGCGGTATCTGGTTAGTTCACTCATCACTTTCCCCCATGATTTTTTTCGCGATAAAGTAGATGCTTACACCGCCTGCCGCAAGAAAAAAGAGAACGCTTACGGCGATCCATATTCCGTTACCTCCGATGGTCTTGTCCAACCAGGAGCCAGCGTAATATCCGGCAACAGCGAGAATGGCAATCTCGATCCCAAAAGCTGTCACGAGTCCCATCGCTTTCCATACATTATCGTCATGGTTACGGGATGAATTTGGTTTGTTCGAATCGGCCATTTTCCACGCCACCCTTGCAATCCCAGTTAATTTTACTGAATGATGAGAGCCTTTGTCAATTGAATGATTTTAGCGTTTTAAAGGGGGAAACGACGGGAATACAGACCCTCAAAGCCCATAAACCCGCGTAAACCGTACAGTTTAACTGTATGCTTGCCCTTTATAAATCCGTCAGAAAAAATGTATTATTTTTTGAATTTTCTGTGAAATGATTCCGGACGCTCACTATTTACACCGAAATGATGCAAAATCGCATTGACAATTCTTTCCGAAGCATGTCCATCACCGTAAGGATTGGCAGCCTGGCTCATGCTTGCATACAGGGTTTTGTCTGTAAGCAGAGCTTTCGTCCGTTCATACACACGTTCCTCTTCGGTACCTACCAATTCCAGCGTTCCGGCTTCAATACCTTCCGGGCGTTCTGTTGTATCGCGCAATACGAGCACAGGCACACCAAACGAAGGTGCTTCTTCCTGCAAACCGCCTGAATCGGTCAAAATCAAGTGAGTGTGCGGGTAAAAGTTATGCAAATCCACCACGTCTAGTGGATCAATTAATTGAATACGGGGATGATTCCCCAAGATCGCGTGAGCCGGCTCCTTCACAGCAGGACTTGGATGCACCGGGTACACGATGGCAATATCTTCGAATTCGTCGGCAATCCGTTTGACGGCCTGGAAAATGTTGCGGTGAGGCTCGCCTTGAGATTCACGGCGATGAGCTGTCATCAGCACAAGGCGTTTGCCTTGGGCCCAATCAAGTACCGGGTGTGTGTAGTCCTCCCGTACTGTATATTGAAACACATCGGTTACCGTGTTGCCTGTGACGTACGTACTAGACTCTGATTTATTTTCTTTGGCAAGATTGGAAGAAGACCAATCCGTAGGCGCAAAGTGTAGATCAGCGAGTACTCCCGTCAGCTGACGGTTCATCTCTTCCGGATATGGAGACAGCTTGTTCCACGTCCGCAGCCCCGCTTCCACATGCCCTACCTGAATCTGTTGCAGGAATGCTGCATAGCTCGCTACAAAGGTAGTTAATGTATCCCCGTGAACCAGTACAATATCCGGCTTAGCTTCGGCTAACACTGGCTCCAGGCCGCCAAGCACACGAATTGTAATTTCATTCAATGTCTGACGGTCCTTCATCACATCCAGATCATAATCGGGATGAATGTCGAAAACTTCAAGTACCTGATCCAACATCTGGCGATGCTGCGCAGTTACGCAAACAATAGATTCAATAGACTCAGGGTGTTTTTGCAATTCCAAAATTAGCGGAGCCATCTTGATGGCTTCCGGACGCACCCCGAAGATCGTCATAACTTTAATTTTGTTGGACATTCGAGCAAAGCCCCTTTTCTACTCCGCATGCAATATGCTTATTTAGTGCCGTATAGACGGTCTCCTGCATCTCCAAGCCCTGGAACGATATAACCATGATCATCCAGACGGTCGTCCAATGCTGCTACATAGATGTCCACATCGGGATGTGCATCTTGCACAGCTTTTACGCCTTCCGGTGCTGCAACCAGGTTCATCATCTTGATTTGGGTACAGCCACGTTTTTTGAGCACGTCAATAGCTGCAATTGCCGAACCACCCGTTGCCAGCATCGGATCAATTACAATCAATTGACGCTCTGTTACGTCTGTAGGCAGTTTGGTGTAGTATTCTACCGGTTGCAGTGTTTCCGGGTCACGGAACAGACCAACATGTCCAACTTTTGCCGCTGGCAACAATTTCACAACGCCATCCAGCATTCCGAGTCCTGCGCGCAGAATCGGCACCAGTCCGAGCATACGTCCAGAGATAACTTTACCTTGTGTTGCAGCTACAGGTGTCTGTACATCAATCGTTTCCAGTTCAACATCTCTTGTAATCTCATAAGCCATCAACGTTGCTACTTCATCCACCAATTCACGAAAATCTTTCGTATTCGTACGCATGTCGCGTATAAACGTCAGTTTGTGTTGAATCAAAGGGTGATCACATATTACTAATTTTCCCATCTAATTTGTCCCTCCGGTAAGTTCTTCATGTTCAGCATTTCCAAATATACCTAGCCACCATTCATGGGCTCGATAAATCCTGTATATTATATCATCACCAACAACGAATTACACCATCAAAGGGCACCCAATCATTACAGAATACCGAATCCTATAAAAAACAGGACCGGAAAATGATCCATCCGGTCCTGTTTTGCTCATGTTGTTATGTCGTTGAGTATGTTCAAAAACGTGTAACCACTGATAAATCCTCCGCAAACCGAATGACCTTCCGATCGCTGTTATCCCCTGATTTCTTTGATCCAATTATAATTGTTGAAATCTGGGGATAAAGGCGAGCGCTACGCTTCTTCAGGTTCTTTCGGTTTGCTCCGTCCGAGTGTTTACATTGAAAAACTCAAATACAAACACCATGAGCAAAGTTTTTTAGTATTTAAGATCTGTATAGAGCGGGAATTGGTCTGTCAGTGCAGTCACTTCTGCACGGGCTTCATCCAGCTTCGCTGTATCTTTTGGATTTTTCAGCGTTTTGGCAATGATCTTACCAATCGCTACCATCGCTTCTTCGTTCATGCCACGGGAAGTTGCAGCAGGTGTACCAATTCGGATACCGCTCGTCACAAACGGGCTTGTAGGGTCGAATGGAATTGCATTTTTGTTCACGGTAATACCGATGGAATCAAGCACATGCTCAGCTTCCTTACCTGTGATGTTCACACTGCGTGTGTCGATCAGCATCAAGTGGTTATCTGTACCACCGGATACGATGTTCAATCCTTCAGCGATCAGTGTTTCAGCCAGAACCTGTGCGTTTTTCACAACGTTCTGTGCATATGTTTTAAATGAAGGTTGCAAAGCTTCTCCGAATGCTACCGCTTTGGAAGCGATCACGTGCATCAGAGGTCCACCTTGGGAACCTGGGAATACCGCTTTATCAATCGCTGCTGCCCACGCTTTGCGGCACAGAATCATACCACCACGAGGTCCACGCAGCGTTTTGTGTGTAGTTGTTGTTACGAAATGCGCATGTGGAACCGGGTTTGGATGCAAACCAGCAGCAACCAGTCCTGCGATGTGAGCCATGTCCACCATGAACAAAGCGCCTACATCATTGGCGATGGAAGCCAGCTTTTCAAAATCAATGGTACGTGGATATGCACTTGCACCTGCAACGATCAGACGAGGGCGGTGTTTGAAAGCCGCTTTGCGTACTTCATCATAATCAATCAAGAATGTATCTTCCTGTACGCCGTATGCTACAAAGTTGTACAGCAAACCAGATGCGTTAACCGGGCTACCGTGTGTGAGGTGTCCACCATGGGCAAGGTTCATACCAAGTACAGTATCACCAGGTTTCAACGCTGCAAGATAAACTGCCATGTTCGCTTGTGCACCGGAGTGAGGTTGAACATTCACGTGTTCTGCTCCGAACAATTCTTTTGCACGATCACGCGCGATGTCTTCAACGATGTCCACATGCTCACAACCGCCATAGTAACGTTTACCTGGATATCCTTCAGCGTACTTGTTGGTCAGAACAGATCCCATTGCTTCGATTACTGCTTCACTTACGATGTTCTCGGATGCGATCAGTTCGATGTTGTTCTGTTGACGTTTCAGTTCAAGATTCATCGCTTCCAGTACTGCCGGGTCATTCTTGCGCAATTGTTCCATGATTAAATTCCTCCCAGGTATAAGTGAAGTTATAAAGTGAAACTAATGTTTACACGAAAACGGCGAGTGCAACACCAATCTGAAGAAACGAAGTGGTCGCCTTTATCACCGGATTTCCCCTTTAAATAGGGAATAAAAAAATCTGGGGATAACAGCGATCGGAAGATGGTGATGCAATCAAAGTCAGGAGTGTAACCCAATTAGTCTTGCTTTATATGTTAGTCACAAAATGTCGAATCTGGTTGTTCTTCCATACGATACACCGCGCGTTCGCCGCCAATCAACTTCGGACGAGTCAACGCTGTGGTTACACGAGCATCTCCAACATAGCGGAGCGCTGTGCGATAGGGTACGGCTACATGCTGGAGATGCATCCCAATCATCGTCTCCCCAATGTCCAGGCCAGCATGGGCCTGCACATGTTCAGCCAGGCATGGATCGGTCAGCGAACGATATGCTGCGGATGCCATGGAACCTCCGGCTTTGGGCACGGGTACTGCGCCAACCTCGGTCAATCCAAGTCGAGTAAGCACAGAACGCTCCATTACCAGCGCACGGTTCAGATGCTCACAACATTGGAATACCGTGTCAAAACCGAACTCCTCCTGCACCTCGCGTATACCCGCAAGAAGCTGCTGTGCCACTTCAATGGCACCACTCGTACCAATCCGAGCGCCTGCGACTTCACTTGTGCTTGTACCGATCACAACGATCTGTCCAGGTCCAAGCTGTCCGGCAAGCGCCAGTTCATGCAGAATAGACGCGGTCTGTTCCTGCAATCCGGGTTGTTCCGAATCTAACTCTATAGTCATCCTATCATCGCCTCCCGATAAAATCATGCCTGCTTTCTCTTGGCTGTCCTTCGTATTCTTGCACGGCATCTCAGGTACTATTATAGCGAATAATCAGATGAAAGACGAAAAAAAGAGCAGTCTGCGGGTAACGCAGAATTGCTCTTTTGCCCAGGCGACCGGCCGTTTGTTCCGGTGCTCCATCGTGGTTATGCCCACTTCGTCGCCAGTTACACCGGATCCCTGTTTTCCCCTTCATCATAAAACAACCCGCGGCTAAAATCAACGGTTAATTTACATCACGTGTCCTATTTCTATAACCTGCCCCGCAGGATCAGATTTAACCCAGCTTATCCAAAAGCCGGTCCAACGCCGTCCGAATCTCAGCTGCAGCTATATTGTAATCATCACGACTTCCCCCAAACGGATCGGAGATGTCGAAACTTGGAATTCGTTGTCTGATCTCAATGGCTCGCTCACGCTCCGATGCCAAGATCTCTTGCCCAAGGGCACGTTTCATTTCAAGCGTTGCAAACAGGCTGTCCAACTCCTGAACATCACTTAATACCTGTTCATCATCCTCCACATATTCTTTCAATGTATAAGTTTTGTGGACTGAATCGGGAAAAACCTGCATGACATGCTGCTTATGACTCCGTGTTAATGTAAGAACCAGATCAGCCCAACCTACCAGGTTAGCGCTAAGCTGTGTGGAATGAGGTGGACCTTCAACGTTATGATCTCTCAGAACTGCTTCAGCATGGCGGGAAATCGGCATACCCGATGTTGCTGCCACACCTGCGGAACGAACCTCTACCTGAATGCCGCGCTCCGATGCCAATTTTCTCAAAAGCCCCTCTGCCATGGGGCTGCGGCACGTATTTCCTGTACATACGAATAAAATATGTTTCATTGTGTTAGCCTCCCCATTTTACATATGATGCGAATGATATGATATCTCAAGTTTTATTCTAAAATATAAACAAAAGTCCAAACGCAAGCAAGATTGCGCCACCAATAGCTTCGCCGTAATCCCCAAGATTCTGGCTCACCCGACGGCCTAATAGCAGACCCATAACCGACATCACCCCGCCACAAACACCGAAAGCAAGTACGGTCAATATCAGATCACTGCTAAACATCCCTAAGGAAACGCCAACGGAGAACGAATCCACACTTACGCTGAGGGAGAACAAAACAACGCCGAGCAGGGAACGGTGGTCCACCAGCTTGGTATCGCCTTCACGGAATGCATTCAGAATCATATGAGCACCCAGCAAAACAAGCAATCCACCTGCCGCATACGTCGTAATGTCACCGAGCAGGGAGCTGACGTATTTGCCCATATACATGCCGATGAGCGGCATGATGATATGAAACAGCGCAGTTACAATACTGATTCGCAATACATCCCGCAGCCGAATGCCCTTCATGCCAATTCCGATTCCGAGTGAGAACGCATCGAGGCCAAGCGCAATAGCCATGATCAAAATGGTTACAAACTGCCCAACATGGGCAGACACATCCCACATCCCCATACCCCCAAGTCACGTAAAGGTTCTTGTACACGATATGCGGACAAGGACCTAAACATGACCGATGAAAGGCAAACGGTGACGGATCTATGGTTGGATGCCGGCTTTATAGAATCTTGATTTTGTTTCGGAAAAAGTTAAGCAACTCTCCTGAGATATGATCAGGAGAGATTAAGAGGGTTGCTGGTTGCCAACTTGTATGAGTTGGTTACCTGCAGCCTTGAGCAGCCGATTCATGACGGCTGCTCCCAGCCCTTCGCGTGAGCAGGCTTCAGCCACTATATATGTGGCGCCTTGCTCATCGCAGCTGCGCAGCGCGGCGTATAGCCGGCGCGCTGCTTCTTCCAGCTCGCTGGCGTCTCCCAGCGAGAACACGGCATCGGCGCGGTACTGCTCCGCGTGCTCGGCGAACGCCAGCACCGCGGTGCGCTCTCCGCGCTGCGCCGCCTCTGCGAGGGCGGCGCTGATCCAGGCCGCCACCGCTGCGGGCGGCCCCTCCACCACGCACAGCGCCCCTGTGGGTGCGTAGTGCGTGTACTTCATGCCCGGCGAGCGCGGCGCCGGGCTGCCCACGCCATCGGCCCCCTCCGCGAGTAGCGCGGGGTCCGTGGCGACACGGGCGGCAACGGCGGACAGTTGTTCCGCCGTAATGCCGCCAGGGCGCAGGATGGTGACGGTATCGTCGTCACCGACTTGCACAACTGTGGACTCGACGCCCACCCCGGTGGGGCCGCCGTCCACAATGCCACCGATGCGGCCATCCAGATCCTCGCGTACATGAGACGCGAGTGTCGGACTTGGCCGCCCGGAGCGGTTGGCGCTTGGCGCAGCCACAGGGCATGCCGCCGCCGCGATCAACTGCAAGGCCACCGGATGGTCCGGCATGCGCACGGCCACCGTGTCCAGACCGGCGGTGACACGTGGTGACACTGCCCCCGGCCTAACGGGCAGCACCAGCGTCAGTGGTCCCGGCCAGAAGGCCGCCATCAGCGCTTCCGCCGTTTCGTTCACTTCCGTGACCAGCGTATCCAACTGGTCACGGTGCGCGATATGCACGATCAGTGGATTGTCGGAAGGTCGGCCTTTGGCGACAAATACAGCCTCGACGGCTGCTGTGCTACGCGCATCGGCACCCAGGCCATAGACCGTCTCGGTCGGAAAAGCCACCGTCTGACCTTGACGAATGCAGGTTGCGGCAGCCTGCAAGTCGGCGAGCGCCTGTTGATCGGCGCTCCCCTTTTTCACATCCAACCACTCATTATTACCCATTCCGTGATCGTTCTCAGCGCTCACCAAGACGCGTACATCCCACATCTCAGTGACCAGCTCTCCCGGAGCTTTCATATCACGATCTTCTCTACCATCCCTCATCTCAGAGGTGTGTTGCAATGGTTCGTTTTCTTTGCTCATATATCATCATTCCTAAACTTCAAGTAGGTTACTTCCTATCCATATTCAATATAAGTAATTATAACATACCTGTCCCAACTCGGATGCCCTTCATACTTCGCTCGGAATTTCACCACTAATTCATATCAAAAGGGCAGCTCCATGAATAGAAGTCTCCCTTTTTTGTAGTATAAATACGTTGTTATGCGAATAATCCAGTTACCCAACTCCACAGTTTCACGGCCATATCCCACAGAAAGAATCTCGCTTCCGGTGTATCTCCCTGCACAGATGCCTCGGCATCTCCTGGTTCAGCAGCTGCGGCCGATACCGTTGAAGGTTTCGCCAGTGCATCCCCAGTCCCTGCATCAATGAAGCACAGCGGCGGGAACAACACACACCACCAGTTCTGACCTTTGCCTTCGCCCAGCGTGATCCGAACCGCTTCATAATCTCCGGCAGGATAGACGGTACCCCCATACAGCTTGGTCGGGAACGGAACGGAACCCAGCTCCACCTGATACTCATAATTTAAACCACGACTGGCCAACTCTTCTCCTACTCTATTCTCAATCTCGGACAAATGCTCACGAATAACCTTGCGCGCTTCATCCAGATTTTGCGGATTCTCCAGTTCGGCTACCCACTCGCCCATCTGAGCAACGACAGCATCCCGAATCTCGCGTTTCACCAATTGATCTCCGGGTGCATCCGAGTTTGCTAGAATACGCAAGCGAATCGATTGTTCAGGAATTGCTGTGGCCGCCACAGCTGCATCCGTTTTCTGACCTTCCCACATCATGATAATCATCATAAGACATACAATAATAAGTCCAATTTGCTTTACAATTCTTCTGCTCATTCCGTTCTCCCCCTCGGCTCTCTGATCACGTTGCCTGCAACTCTCTCATGTCTATCAGTATGCCCGGTAGAGACGGAAGTAAACCTATCATTTGCAATAAATCTACTAAATCAATTCTATGATTTACATTCACTCACCAGTCATGCTAAAAAGGCTGATCTGCACCTGGTTAAAGGGCAAATCAACCTCTTCATTTCTAAGTACGATCACGTTATACACTCCACAGCTTCGCTTTTCACCTACACCGACTCAACAGTTACACAGCACTTTTTTCTTTCTTGAGCATATTCCATAAACGTTCCGACAACGGGGGTTGCTGCTCCCCGATCAGAAGTTCATCCTCCTCTTCTTGCCCGTACAACTTAATGCTCATGACTACACCGATGCAAGCCATATTAATAAGCAAAGAGGTGCCGCCGTAACTGATGAACGGTAACGTAATACCTGTGAGTGGCATCAGTCCGAGGAACGCCCCCACGTTCTCAAACACTTGATACAACAACATTCCGATAATACCTACAATGATGACGGGTCCCGCGCGATCTCTGCATGCCAGAGCAATCAGCACCATACGGTGGATCAGGATAAAGTACAACAGAATCAGTACGGATGCACCAACAAAGCCAAACTCCTCTGCGATCACAACAAAAATGGAATCAGAATACGTATAGGGGACTCGTCCACTCTGAACGGATGTTCCTTGCAAATAACCTTTGCCGATGATGCCCCCTGAACCGATGGCTAAACCTGCATTTTTCGTATGCCAGGAAGCTTTGGAGGTAGCCTTTTCCGGTACAAGCCAAGGATCAATCCGCTCCGCCCAATGCTCACGTTTTATCTTCTCAAGAAAAGTGAATACTTCATCATGGTAGAAGGTATAAGCTTTAACAAAGCCAAAAAACGTCACTCCCACAATCGCCAGTGCAATCAATGCGTGCTTCAGCCTCATATTTCCGATCCAGAATACCGCAGCCAAAATTACTACATACCCCAGCGCATTCCCCAAATCATTCTGAGCCATAACAAGGGCAAACGGAATAAAAGCCCAGCAGCCAATCGGCACAATATCTCTCCAGAACTCCAGCGTGCTTCGTTGCCTCTTCACAATTAAATGGGCGAGGAACAGGATCATAATCATCTTGAACAGCTCTGCCGGTTGAAAAGAAAAATTGTCGCCCAGCTTCAGCCAGCCATTAGCATTATTGATCGAACTGCCCAGGACATTCGCAAGGATCAATAGGATGATCCCCAAGCCATACAAATAAAACGCATATTTCACGTATAACTTGTAATTCACAAGCCCGATCACAAGCACCGCGATGAACCCGGCCACATAGAAATACATCGTTTTGACATGGTGATTCGCCAGGTTGGCATCTGTCTGCGTTCCGCTATAAATCGCAAATACACTAATAATCATGAGCAACAGCATTACAAAAAGAATCACACCGTCCATCTTTTTCAACATTCTCAACATGACGCCGTCCATCCCCCTGAAATCTAGCATTCTATCATTTCCAATTGAACTCAATATTACCATTGTATAAAAATGGATGATAAAATGGAAATCAGGATCGTTTCAGGCTAAAAAGTGAACTATTCAATGGCCTGAATTTACACCGTAAAAACAATAAAAACCCCAAAACATCCACCCAATGTAACTTGGGTTGGTCTGTTCCAGGGCTCTATAGTTATCTAGCTTATATACATAAATCTGACGTGTTATTTCACGGTTTGATTCGAGAGCGTTATTGCTCCTGTTGCGACGGCTTGCGTCTTAGCAATTTCATCACCAAATCGGTAATACTTGGTTGTTCCGCAGAGCCAAGAATATCCTCGTTCTCTTCGGTGTGGACCTTAATACTCATTACAAGACCCATGCTGATCATGTTGATCATAATGGAGGTACCACCCGAACTGATAAACGGCAGCGTAATCCCTGTCAACGGCATCAGACCAATGAATGGACCAATATTAACAAAGATCTGGTAAAGCAGCATCGCTATAATCCCAACAATGAGATAAGGCCCCGCGCGATCCTTACACTCCAGTGCAATCAGCACAAGCCTGTGAATCAGGATAAAGTACAGGAGAAGCAGTACCGAGGCACCGATGAAACCAAATTCTTCCCCAATCTGCACAAAGATGGAGTCAGCATAGGCCAGCGGCACCCGATTTGACTGAATCGTCGTGCCTTCCATATAGCCTTTGCCTGTAATCCCACCAGAACCAATCGCAAGCTTTGCATTATACGTCTGCCAGAGTACATCTCTTGAGGTCAGCTCTGGTACAAGCCAAGGGTCAAAACGATCCGCCCAGTGCGAACGTCCAATTTCATTCAGAAATTTAACAATCTCATCATGGTAATGAATATACGCCTGTGTACCACCGATAAAAGCAGCCACTGCGATCATAAAGCCAATGAGAGCATGCGTAAATTTAATGTTACCAATCCATAGTAGGCCCACAAGAATGACTACATAGCTTAATGCATTTCCCAAGTCATTTTGAAGCAATACGAGTAGTAACGGCGGCAGAACACAGAGCGAAATCGGAATAACGTCACGTCCAAAATAGAGCGGACGGTTCTTCTTTCGGGCCAAAAAGGCCGATAAAAACACAATTAGGCATAACTTGAACAATTCAGCAGGCTGCAAACTGACCCCGAAGATGGACAGCCAACCTTTTGCACCATAATACTCCTTACCAAAGAACATAACGAATATGAGCAGGAGCATCCCCACGCCATAGATATATAAATAATTTTTGATTATGAATTTATAGTTAATCATCGACATCCCAAAAAAGACTACGAATCCCAAAATATAAAAGATCACTGCACTTTTCGGGAGTCCCTCCAGCTTTGGACGACCAAACGTTGTACTGTAAATCGACAAAATACTGATAACCATCAGAATAACCAGTATAAACACGATAGAATAGTCTATCTTTTTAAATTTGTGCAGCATGTAATTATGTTCCCCCAAGCATTCAGAAATCTTCGGTATATCTCATTGTAGAGGATTTCACGGCAAAAAGAAAACCCGCGGAACCTTACATTTTCGTCACCTGTTCCGAAGTACGAACACCCAGGACATGCCGCTCGATTCCGGCAAGGTCCGGTACAATGATAATTTCCGGCCAATGTCCCGCCGATTCAAGCAGAGCTGCGATGTCGCGAGCCTGCCCTTGGCCCAGCTCAAAACCAATGATCTGCGGCGGCGCAGGCAACAGCGCCAACTGCTCCAGCATGATACGGTACGGTGCAAGCCCGTCCGGACCGCCGTCCAATGCCATGCGCGGCTCATGATCGCGCACCTCTTGCTGTAACCCGGCGATATCTGCCGCCGGGATGTATGGCGGGTTGGACACCAGGATATCCACCCGTGCCCCGGCGAACGGGGCCAGCAGATCGCCTTCACGGAAGTCGATCTGTACCCCGTTCGCGGCCGCGTTCCGCGCGGCCACTTGCAGGGCAGCCGCCGAGAGATCCCCGGCGCCGACCTGCCAGCGCGGGCGCAGTGAAGCCATCGTCACCGCGATGGCGCCACTGCCCGTGCCGATATCGACGGCGAGCGGAGCGCCGTCAGGAAACACGCGGTCGGCTTCGCGCAGCACAGCCTCGACCAACAGCTCGGTCTCCGGCCGCGGAATCAGCACGGCCGGCGTGACCTCGAACAGCAGCCCATAGAATTCCTGGCTGCCGATAATGTATTGCGCCGGCTCACCCGCAGCCTTGCGCGTGACGGCGTCCTCCCAGCGGCTGCGATGCTCGCTGGGAAAAGGCTCCGGCTGCATCATGTAATACGCGGCGCCATAAACGCCGAGTATATGTTCCAGCAGCAGCCGAGCATTGTTTTGCGGCTCGTACACGCCGCACTTCTCCAAAAAAGAGGAAGCCTCCACGAAGGCTTCCCGACAGCTCTGTTCCGGCGTCATGACAAACTGCGCGCGGGTCACAGATTATTCTCCTCTATCCATCAACTCGGTCTGCTGAGCAATCGTCAGTGCAGACAAGATATCTTCAATCTCCCCGTTCATGATCTGATCCAGCTTGTGCATCGTCAGACCGATACGGTGATCCGTCACACGGCTTTGCGGGAAATTGTACGTACGAATACGCTCACTGCGGTCGCCTGTTCCCACTTTGCTCTTCCGCTCAACAGAGATCTTTGCTTCCTCTTCCATACGTTTCATATCGAAGATACGTGTACGCAGAACCTGCAACGCTTTTTCCTTGTTGGAGTTCTGTGATTTTCCATCCTGACATGTCGCCACGATTCCCGTTGGAACGTGCGTTACCCGTACTGCGGATTTTGTGGTATTAACCGATTGTCCACCAGCACCACTGGAACAGAAGGTATCAACACGGATGTCTTTGTCATGAATTTCAATATCAAAATCTTCGGCTTCAGGCATAACCGCAACCGTTGAAGTTGACGTATGAATACGTCCGCCGGATTCGGTTGTTGGAATACGCTGCACACGGTGTGCGCCACTTTCATATTTCATTTTGCTGTATGCGCCGCGTCCGTTGATCAGGAAAACAACCTCTTTGAATCCACCGAGATCATTTGTGTTAACGTCCATCAGCTCTACACGCCAGCCTTGTGCATCTGCATAACGTGTGTACATCCGATACAGATCTGCTGCAAACAACGCTGCTTCATCTCCACCAGCTGCTCCGCGAATCTCAACAATAACGTTTTTGTCGTCATTCGGATCTTTTGGCAACATGAGTACACGAATCAATTCGTCCAGTTCCTTCTGGCGAGTGCTCAGTTCGTCAATTTCCATTTTGACCATTTCACGCATCTCATCATCCAGTTTCTCACCCTGCATTTCCTTTGCAGCTTCGAGATCCTGACTTACCTGTTTGTATTCATTGTACGCTTCATAAGTTGGTTGCAGATCGGATTGTTCTTTGGAGTATTCCCGCAGCTTTTTGTTGTCACTTGCCACATCCGGGTCACACAAAAGCTCGCTCAACTTGTCATAACGGTCGGCTAACGCCTGTAATTTATCCAACATGTATAGTCACCTCACACATTATTTTGTCCATGCAAAAATCGTTTTTAATAATTATTTCGGTTTCATTATTCATAACATCTATAATCTATATTCCACAACGCACAGGATTCTCACCGAATCCCCTGACCGCAGCATGTATTCACATTCCTGTATGATCGACGTATAACATCGCTACAACGTCATCAAATCCTTTACTTTTAAAGTGAAATCAAGTAATCGCGTACCCTGTATGAAACTCGCTTAAGCTCATCTGTTACAGCGCGAATTTTAACGTGGTATACGACTCTTAATTATAGCATATTCTTAGGGTTCTGAATAGTAACTGTTCCGCATGCGGATGAACTAATTTTTGGTGCTGCGAAATACAAAATGAAATTGTTGTTCGATGTTGTTCCGAAATGTAAAATAAACAAAAGCCACGATGCGCTAACATCGTGACTTCTCTAACAAAGGCCGGTGAGCGACCACGGCGAATTTCAATCAAACGAATGAAAAACCACCGGATTGCAAGGTGACCAACCTATTCCCGGTAGTTTTTCTTGTTCCGCGCTACTTTCCACGCACAAAGACCCCACGAACTTCACGAGAAGGTCGCAGGGTCATGTTATTGAATCTACATATAAAGGTGTAACAACTTATACGTTGAAACGGAAGTGCATAACGTCGCCGTCATTTACAACGTACTCTTTACCTTCAAGACGAAGTTGTCCGCGCTCTTTAGCACCGTTCATGGAACCCGCTGCAACCAGATCGTCGTAGGAAACCACTTCTGCTCGGATGAATCCGCGTTCGAAGTCGGTGTGAATGACACCGGCTGCGCCAGGCGCTTTGGTACCCTTACGAATTGTCCAAGCACGAACTTCCTGTACACCTGCTGTGAAGTATGTGTACAGACCGAGCAATTTGTAAGCCGCTTTGATCAACAGGTTCAGACCGGAATCCTCGATACCGAGTTCTTCCAGGAACATTTGTTTATCTTCGCCTTCCAGCTCGGAGATCTCTTCTTCAACCTTCGCACTGATTGGCACCACTTCTGCGTTCTCAGCAGCTGCGAATTCTCTTACTTTTTGCACGTAAGCATTGTTCGCCACATCGCCGATTTCGTCCTCAGCTACATTGGCTGCGTACAGAACAGGCTTCAGGGTAAGCAAGTGCAGATCGCGCACGATCAGAAGCTCATCATCCGTAAGTTCCATGCTGCGTGCTGGCTTGTCATCGTACAGAACAGCCTTCACTCTCTCCAACACTTCTACTTCTTGAGAGGCAGTCTTGTTGCCGCCCTTCATGTTTTTCTTGGAGCGATCGATTTTCTTCTCAACACTCTCGATATCGGCCAGGATCAGCTCCAGATTGATTGTCTGGATGTCGCTTACCGGGTCAATTTTGCCATCGACGTGTGTAATGTTCTCATCTACAAAGCAACGTACCACGTGTACAATCGCATCTACTTCACGAATGTGGGCAAGGAACTTGTTACCCAGACCTTCGCCTTTGCTCGCACCGCGAACAAGACCAGCGATATCTACAAACTCAAACGCCGTTGGTACTGTTTTCTTAGGTACAACGAGTTCTGTCAGTTTGTCCAAACGCTCATCGGGTACTTCAACGATCCCCACGTTAGGGTCAATCGTACAGAACGGATAGTTTGCCGATTCGGCACCTGCTTGTGTAATTGCATTAAACAATGTAGATTTACCTACGTTAGGCAAACCCACGATTCCAGCTTTCAAAGCCATGTATATGACAACTCCTCATTGATTACTTGTTCGGTATGGATAATCCTATACATTATATATGACAAACCTCAAGGCATCAAGGAACTTCGCCAATTCGACCAGAGTCCCTTCCGCTTCCCGAAATCCCCAGTTAATGCGGATAATTCGTTTTGCGCAGATCTTAAGTTTGGCCTAGATTATCTGCTATTAGGTTTACCCTTTAATTTCCTTGTACATGGTTAGATCCGTTACCTCATATCCCATCTTCCGATACAGGCTGCTCGCCCGCACATTATGTCCAAACACATGCAAACCAATACGATCCACGCCAAGGCTCAAGGCCGTCTGTTCAAGCGCCTCCATCGTCTCTGTTCCATACCCTTTACCGCGGTGTGCTTCTTCAACCACAATATCCAGCAAAAAAGCATCCTTCCCACGACGATTATCCGTGATGTTAAACCAGATATACCCTACATTGCCGTCCACAGGATGCACCAGATTGTAGAGATATGCTCCGGGTGTGTTTAAGCCTTCTGGCAGATAACGTTCATAAGATTCCTCGGCCAGTTGCTGCGCCTCTTCCTCAGCCCAGGTGCCCGCTTCTACTTTTTCCTGTGCAAAGTCTTTAATCGATCGAATGCGAAAACTCGCATAATCTTCCTGATTCATTGGAGAAAGTTCCAAGTTATTCCCCTCCTTATTAAGAGTGATCTTAATTATGTATGAACTCTGTGCAGTCCTTTTTGCACTACTAGTATCTTATTGTATCCTGTTCTCCCGTTTAGCGCATGAAGTTATTCTGACGATTTGAATTCAAATTTCATATTATCCATTTTGTTTATAACTATTGATCTCTTTGAAGCGTTTATACCTCATGAAGGAAAGGAGTGGGTCATATTGAACACACGTCGCCGATTCTCCAAAAGGAAAATGATTATCTTGTCCGCTATCATACTCGGAATCGCCATCGTCGCTTTTATGAGCTTTCTGAATGCAATTGATCCCTTTCGCCACTTAAGGATCACGATCCACAATCAATCCGACTATGACCTCACCAATATTCAGGCTAGCCTAGTCCAAGGCGACAACTCGTTAAACAACAATGAGAGTGGCTCCACCTACATATTCGAGAAGGATATTCCCAGCGGAGCAAACGTGAAATTCGCCCCGCAGCTGAAACTTTCCGGGGAGGGGGCCGTCTCCCTTGCGTTTACAGACAGCCGCGGTAAAACCTATAACAAAACGGTTTGCGGTTATACGGAATACTTATCCGGCAATTCATACGTCACTGTTACCAATGAGAATGTAACCGTGAAAGAGGAATGTATGTAATCATTCGGCAACATAATTATATAAGTAATTGGAACATCCTCATTACATACTAAAAGCATAGAGGAGGAAATTACATTGTCATTAAACATAATTTTAGGTGCAGGCTTAGCTTTCTCTATATTACTTTCTGCACATCCAGATAGTGCTGTTGGATTAGTGGATAGAGCGAAAGATGCTTTTACTAACCCTCCAATCACTGTGGAAAACTCTAATGATCCGATTGTTGCTCCATTGAATATACAACTTATAAGACCATTCAATTACAGTAGTTACAGTGCATATGAAAAATCATTCACATTGGATTCTGACAATGGAGAGACTTCTAATCTTTGGATTAACAACACTAGTACGGATACTATTTATGCCAAACTTACTGTGGGCAATCTTTCCCCAATTGATATTCCAATCAAAAAAGGGACTCAAAAAACAACAAGAATAGGTGTCATAGGCACAACAAACGTCAAAGTTTATATCTATAGTTCAACAGGTCATAAAATGGATATGAATATCAGTGCCCGACAATTTTAATATTAAAAATAGTGTAGAGGATATTTCTTAATGAAATATCCTCTACACTATTTTTGTTCCAGTTACATAGGAAGTAATATGAGTAGACTCAAAATATATAATTAAATAACTCCAATGGGGTTATATCATCTTCATTTTAACCCCGCGCCTAACGCCGTTCCACCAGACGTGACGTCTGCTTCAGATCCTCAATCCGACCTGCACCAATGCCGAACATGACGGTACGCAACTCAAACTCAACCTGTTCCAACCGCTCATTCAGCGCATCATCCGATGCGACTGCGGATTCGAGCAGAGATCGGCCAAAACCAGCCAGGTCCGCACCGAGCGCGAGGGCTTTGGCCGCATCCATGCCTGTGTACAATCCACCGCTGCCGATCAGGGCACCAGTAGGGTTCAGTGCTCGTACTTCCTGAATACACTCCGCTGTGGGAATGCCCCAGTCGGCAAAAGCTTCCGCTGCCGCCCGGCGTACCGGGTTATTGTTGCGGTACTTCTCCACCTGTACCCAGCTTGTGCCCCCTGCTCCGGCTACATCAATGAACGCGACACCCGCTTCATATAAGCGTTGAGCCGTCACGCCATCGATGCCAAAACCTACTTCTTTTACGCCAACAGGCACATCTAGCTCACGACACAAGTTCTCAATCCGTTGAAATAATCCGCTGAAGTTAGTATTACCTTCCGGCTGGAAAACTTCCTGCAACGTGTTCAGATGAAGCACGAGCATGTCCGCTCCAGCAATGTCTACGGCACGTTGAAAATCAGCTGTGGTGAAACCATAGTTCAGCTGCACCGCGCCCAGGTTGGCAATGACCGGGATGTCCGGTGCCCAACGGCGGACATCGAACGTATTCGCCAGTTCCGGCTGTTCCACGGCAGCCCGGATCGAACCTACGCCAAGCGCCCAGCCTCTGGCGTTTGCTACTCGGGCGAGACGTTCATTGATGGCGCCCGTTGTTTTGCTTCCACCCGTCATCGAACTGATGAGCAAGGGTGTGCGCACTTTTTTGCCAATAAACGAAGTCTCCAGATGCACCTCTTCAAAATCCAGTTCCGGCAGTGGGTGATGGCGAAACGCATACCGCTCCATACCGCTGGTTACCCCTTCTCCTGCCACATTCTCCTCAAGACAGAGGCGCACGTGTTCCAGCTTCCGTTCTCCCGTAGCCACTTCGGGAAGCAGCCGTTCGCCGGCTCGCTCTTGTTCATTCATGATGAGACCTCCTATGTGAGAATCGTGCGGATCGACAGGATAACCTGCCCGTTCCTAGCTTCTATGTATATAAGTCTTTTGTAAAAAAGACAAAACATTTATTAAATAAGCATTACAGCTCAACTCTATCCAGTATAACGTTCCAATCCACCTATTGAAAGGATGCCCCGACACCAAATATCTCACTTAAATCTCGGAGCACCACTATTTTACGCTTCTCAAAAGCACGGATCTTCCGTCTCAACTTCAAAGCTGGTTAACACGGACGATGAACACGCACTTGGATTAACAGATCACATTTTTACTCCATCATCTGCACAACGAACTTATCTCAAAATTTCCGATGCCAACTGCTCACCAACAAGCTGCCCGGACAATGTCACAATCGGTGTGCCGCCGCCTGGATGTGTTGTTCCGCCGACGTACCAGAGTCCTTGTACATCTTTGCTTCGGTTACCCGGTCGCATGAAGGTCTGCTTCACGGAGTTGGATGAAATGCCGTAGATCGAGCCTTGATGCGCCAAAGTATCCCGTTCGATATCTCGCGGCGTATATCGGATCAGCACATCGGATTGTTTCAAACCGGTAATTCCCCGCGTCGCTAACTGTTCAAGCACAAACTCCCCATAACGTTCCGTCTGTTCCTCCCAATTCCACGCGTCCGACAAGTAGGGGGCATTAACCAGAATGAACAGGTTACTGGCTCCCTCCGGGGCCATGCCTGCTTCCGAATAACCGGAATAACAGATGTAGATCGTGGGATCGGCGGGCATTTTACGATCACGGAAAATATGGTCGAACTCCGGTTCATACCGTTCCGGGAAAAAGACCGTATGGTGCAGCAGCGCATCATATTGTCTTCGCACACCCGCCAGCGTCACAAATCCCGAAATGGATGGCTCATACTTCCGTATGCGTGCATCGCTCATCTCTTTCCGATGTTCCGGTGCGAGCAGCAATCGATTCACGCTAAGTACATCTCCATTGGCAACCACCTGATCGGCTTCCCGGAAGCCTTGATCCGTATCCACGCCTGCCACTTTGCCATTCCGAACAACAATCTGCCGGACCTCTGTACCGGTAATGATCTGCACACCTTTTTCCCGAGCCAGCCGGGTCATTCCTTCGATCAGTTGATAGGTTCCGCCTTTGACCCCATAGATGCCGACTTCTGCTTCCACATGACCCATCATGGCAAAGATAGAAGGTGATTGATACGGCGATGAGCCCACATAGGTTGCGTACCGTCCGAACATAGCGAGCGTATGCGGATGCTGGAAATACGACCGCAGCAGCTTATCCAGCTTCACCGTTGGCCGTACGCGGAGCAGGCTGCGCAGCATTTGGAGATTGTATTTGTCAGAAGGAGACAGCAGCAACTTACCCAGAAAATGACGATTGGCTTCCGCATACAGTGCAGCAGACTCATCCATAAATGCATCATACCGAGCCGCATCCTCCGGACTGTACGCCGCGATCTGCTCCTTCATCCACCCGCGATTGCCTGATAAATCTACCACTGTGCCATCTGCGAATATATTACGCGTGCGCGGCTCTAACTCATATAGCTGTACGTAATCTTCCATTGCTACTCCCGAATGGTCGAAGACTGAACGAAAGGTCGATGGCATCGTGATTGTGCTCGGTCCACGGTCAAAATGATACCCGTCCCGCTCAATCTGCTGCAGCTTGCCACCTACGTGTTGCTGCCGTTCCAGAATGGTCACCTGCACACCTTGTGAAGCCAGTCGTATCGCACACGACAGACCTCCGAATCCTGCACCGATTATAATGACGTTACCTCTCAACTGTACCGCCTACCTTTCCATACATACCCCTTGCCGGAGCGGCCTGCCTGCCAGGAAGCAAGTCCGATGGCAATGACACAGGCCATGCTGACCGGTTGCAGAAGGGCGAGCCACCAGGGTTGTCCGCCAGCATGATCCGCTACTCTTTTCACAGCCATACCAAGTAATGTTCCTACCAATCCATACAGAATGGACACCGAACTACCCGTCATGAGTCCAATAATCAAGCCCAGTGGAGGCACAATATACATTAGTGTATATATCAACATCGTACCAAGCAGCAGTACGTCTTTGCGGCCCATACCTTCATACATGTTTTTCTTGTACCCATTCCATACTTCTGCCCCGTTCTGATACATGCGTGTATTCGTTACGTCATGCACGTCTGTCAGCATCACCGGATGACCTGCACGCTTAACTGCTTTGGCGAGACTCATGTCATCCACCAGATGTGCCTGAATGGCAGCATGACCGCCGGATGCTTCGTAACTGGAGCGATGAATCAGCAAAAAAGCCCCCGTAGCGGCCACAAACATCGGACTGGATGATCTGCGTATCATGAAAATGGGTAGATGACTGATGATGGTGAAAACCATCATCGGTACAACAAGCTTTTCCATCCACGTCTTTGTTACCTGATAAGGAAAACCGGTTACCAGCCCCCCGCTCTGCTCACACCCCGCCGCAAGCGTCTGCCGAATAGCACTTGGCTCGAGACGTACATCCGCATCCACGAACATATACCATTCTCCCTTGGCCTCCTGAACCAGCCTGTGACACGCATGAGATTTCCCCATCCAGCCTTCGGGAAGATCGACACCATGCAGCAAACGCACACGTGCATCGCGATCCGCAATCGCTTGTACCATGGCCGCTGTCTCATCTTCGGAGCGATCATCCAGCACCAATACTTCCATCCGGAATCCCGACGTATCGCTAGCGAGCACACTTTCCAGACATCCTTCAATATGTAGTCTTTCATTTCTGGCTGGAATCAGTACCGAGACCAGAAGGTCTGGTGGTTGTATCTTGTCTGCCCGGAATGACCGTACTTTGGGCAGACAGGAGACATTCCATATAGCGAACAGCAACTGTATACCCAATACGCCTGTAAGCACAGTCCAGAAGATCTCAGATGCATTCATGCTAACGGTTCACCCGCTTTCGTGCCGCATCGTATTTTTCACTTGTTGAACGTACATGACGAATCAACGGAAGCGCATCTGGCAAACTTCCCTGACCCACCCGTATAAGCTCTGATCTGTGATCGTCTAACTGCCGTTCCAACACATGACCGAGTCTGGAGGCAATCTCTTCACTCTTCCACGCTTTCCAGTCTTCCATCACAGGCGGGCCTGCCTGCATTGATATTTCAGGTAGATCATGCTGGACCATCCCATGGCACAAGGTTACCGGTACAGCGATGGCATTCGGGGAGCGACGAAGCAACAATCCGATGCCTGGACGGAACTGAATTGGTCTAGCCTCCTGATGCAATATTTCTCCTTGCGGAAAAACCCAGACCCTTTTACCCGAATTCAAAAGCTCACTGGTGTACTGTAGAGAGGTCCGAATACCGGACGCACTCTCCTTATTGATCGAATACGCACCCAATTTACGAAAAAAAGCATACTGCTGAAGCTGTTGCTCCTCCATCATCACATAATGATCTCCCCTTGACGTCTGCCTGGACGCATGATAGAGCAGCAGACCATCCCACCAGGAGCTGTGGTTCATGAAGTAGATCACCGGTCGATTTGGCTCAATCGGGGAGTTGTCCCTGATGTCCACCTGCGGGTCCAGTGACCCCGTGAGCGTGAAGGAGCGGAAGCGCCGACGCAGCAGATAATAGTGATTGTATAAGGCGAAAATATGATTAAACGGTTTTGATTTTACGGCGCGAATCATAGAGCCAGCTCCCTTCGGCAAGAAGCATCCCAGCAATGGCGATGATAAAGCTGCCCGTAATTCCTTCCTTTAGAGCAAGTAGGCCGAACAAAAGAATAAACAGCTGATACAACCATTTTGCACGCAGCAATGAGCTACGGTCACCAGGCATGGCTGGAAGGAAGAGGGACAGGAATGCACCCATGATAAACCAGCTTATGTAATTGGTCCACGGAACACCGTAGAATCCACCTGGGGCTTGCCACTCCCAGAATCCTCTTGCATGCGCAACAGGGTCGAGTACCAGATCAAGAACAATCGCCCAGAACCCGGTCTTCACTGCTCGAAGCAATTTGCCAGTCCAGGTTGAACCGCCGCCACTTAACAGTGCCGAGTTACCGACCACTGCGATCCAGGCAAAACCAAGTGTAACTGGCACACTGAACAGATGAATCCCGAAGAAGTCTGAGTAGGTATACTCGCCAAAAGGCCAATGCGTATGAACGCCTACCCACTCTACGCCCATACCTCCAAGCCAGATAATCACAGAGGATATCCAGAGTCCGGGTTTCAGCCAGATGACTGACTGGTCGGACAGGCCTGTCCGATTACGCCCCTGATAGATCAGATCTAGCACATACAATGCGTAGAAGATTAGAAATAAACCATTTGAAAAAGATAATACGTCAGGCACACCGATCGTTAGCATCAAGGTTGCTCCAATGACATACCACGCCCAGTAAAGCCACTGGATCATCAGGATACCGCCGTTCGGGAGGCTTGATAGGCCAGCATCGGGTAACGTTTCACAATTGCACCCAACATCTCCAGTTTCAATTCATCGCTAACATATGCACGTTTGGTATATACGTCATAGTCGTTGCGTTCAACCGCGTGTAGAATGGTGGAGTAAAAGGCTGCTGCCAGCTCGATGGAAAACGCACTTTCTGTTGGGTACGTATCCAGACGATCCATGCCAATACGGAACCAGTTCAATGCTGCAGCTTTTAATTCATGAACAATGGCAATAAAGCGTTCGTCCACGATCCCTTCTTCGAAGTCCTGCTCGGTGTAACCATGCTTCTCCATAATCTCCAGCGGAACATACCGGCGCACTCTGGCCCGATCTTCACCAACATCCCGGATAATATTAACGATCTGCATCCCTTTACCCAAAGCAATCCCGTTCATGGCTACTTCTGCGCCGTTATCATCCCGCAATACAGGCAACAACATCTCACCTACGGTTCCGGCCACCAGATAACAATAACGCTCCAGTTCCTGCATCGTTGTATAATGCGTTACTTTAAGATCTGTGAGCTGCCCTTCCATCTGACGGAAAAATGGCCCCTTATCCAGATGAGGGAAACTGCTGAACAACCATCTCAGTGCTGGCCAGATAAAGTGTCCTTCCGCATCGTCTAGCCGATCAAACAAATCATGGATCTCGTGTATCGTATAGGGCGAATGTTCCGGCTCGTCTACACTGTCATCAATCATGCGGCAGAAGGCATAAATGACATATACCGCTTCCCGACGTGGACTTGGCAACCCTCTAAAGGCCTGATAAAAAGAGGAAGAACCCTTTTGCATCAACTCTTCACACCTGCTCAAAATCGCTTCATTCATGTTCCCATCTCCTTCATGAGTTGATTGACGGCCATCCGTGCACTCTGCATTACAATCGGCACTCCGCCACCTGGATGTACAGATGCTCCTGCGGCATATAATCCCTTTATATTAGGGAATGGTTTGGGTTGCGGTCGGTATACACCGGACTGGAACAATACAGGTGCTATACCAAAGCTTCCGCCCCCATAGAGCCCGTCTCGCTCTGCGTCAGCGGGTGTACGTACCTTTTTCCACTTGATCGCTGCACGAAGTCCCGGGAACCCTCGTTGCTCCGCTTCTTCCAGTACACGTTCTGCCAATGCTTCACTCTCCTGATCCCAGTCGATACCTTCGGCATCTGGTACCGGAATGAGGAAATACAATACACTCTGTCCTTGAGGCGCTGCAGTTTCATCCAATGCGACCGGATTAAATACGTAAAATGAGGACTTTGCCGGAATGCGTCGCTGATTGAACACTTCCTGTAAGCTACCTTCTAGACTCGGTGGCAGGAAGAACTGGTGCGTTGTTGCATCTTCCCAGGTTTTGTCCACGCCGACATAGAGCAATACACATCCGGAAGAGGGACGATACGGTTTTCTTTTCCGCGCTACCTGTGGTGATTGTCCAAGCAAACCTGATAGATGGGGGAAATCACCATTGTAGATAACTGCATCCACATGTTCTGCGCCTGCTGCCGTTTCTATACCTTCACACACACCATTTTTAATCTTGAGCCCGGTAACTTCCGAATTCAGCACGACACGTCCACCACGTGATATCAGTTCCTGTTCCAGCATGGCCGGCAATGCTGCATATCCACCTTTGACCATCCAGATGCCATATTCATGCTCTGCGTAAGGCAAAAGGGAATAGATTCCTGGCGTTCCAAACGGTGATCCACCGATGTATAGACTTTGCAGAGAGTACGCATCAAGCAATTCCTCATGCTGAAAATAATCGCCTACCGCTTTCCGGACACTTTTGTGTGCACGCAATCTGCCCATGAGTGACATGAGCGAAGGGGTGAAGAAATCCCTTTTGCGCGGAAAAGCCCTTTCCAGAAACGCTGCCCGGCCTGCCGGAAACAACGTGTCCATATCTTTCATGAATCGTGTGAATCCCCGGCTCTCTCCCGGGAACAAACGTTCAATCTCCGCCGTCTGCTCTTCACGTGAGGTCATCTTGGTCATGACACGACCACTGTGGTAATGCACTCTGTATAACGGATCACAGCGAAGTAACTCAATCTTCGAACGATCTACGCCTGCTTCCTCCAGTATGCCAAGTAACATCTCCGGCAGCAGTACGATCGTTGGCCCCTGATCGATCCGGTATTCCCCTTCCTGCTCATATCCAATGCGCCCGCCAACGCGAGAACCCCGTTCATAGACGGTGACATCCCAGCCCTGACGGTTCAATAACAGCGCAGAAGTAAGTCCACCAATCCCTGCCCCTACAATAGCGGCCCGCTTCATGAATGCCCTCCGACTTCTGCCGTCTTCACGTACGAGGATGGTTTAGAGCTTGTGCGTGCGTCCTCTTCCTGAATCAGTCTGACACTGATCCGTGCCGATTCAAAGATCGTGGGCAACCCGCTGCCCGGATGTGTTCCGCCGCCTACCAGCCATACACTTTTCAACTCTTCAAACTGGTTATGGGGACGCAGGTACATCATCTGACCCAAATTATGTGCCATATTAAATGTTGCTCCGCGATACACATCCAGTTCAGTCTCCCAATCGAGTGGAGTGAACAGCATACATTCTTCAATACGGCTGCGTATGTCGGCCAGCTCAGGAATGCCTTCCATTCGTTTCATCATGGCCTCCTGCACATTCTCCCGCTCTGCCTCCCAATCAATGTCTGCGGTAAGGTTAGGCGTAGGCATAAGAACATATAAAGCAGATTTCCCTTCCGGTGCCAGCGTCGAATCAAGTCTGGAAGGGTTATGAATATATAGAGATGGATCGGCTGATAACATTTTGTGCTTGGTAATCTCATCAACGTTCAACCGGTAGTCCTCGGGAAAATAGATCGAGTGATGCGGCAAGTCCACATCACCATCTACGCCCAGATACAGCATCGCTGTGGAGCAGGAGTATTTTTTGCGTTTCATTTTCTCAGGGGTATATTTCTTAAGGACGCCCGGTTCGAACAGATGATTCACCGCATGTGCGAAGTCGGCGTTCACCACCACATGGTCCGCTTCGATGCGTTCACCGTTCTCAAGCAACACACCTTCTGCACGACCATTGCGAACGATGACCTGTTTCACCGGGGTGGAAGTATGTATTCGGCCTCCGTATTCTTCCACGACATCAGCCATGGCTTGGAAGATCCGATTCACACCGCCAATGGGGTGGAACAATCCGTAGTGATGCTCAATAAACGATAATATGGTAAAGGTACCCGGACAATCCCAGGCAGACATGCCAAGATATTTGGATTGGAATGTAAATGCCCAGCGTAGACGCTCATCTGTAAAATAGCGGGACAAGATTCCATAGACTGTATTGTGGACATCAAGCTTGGGTAGAGCTGTTACCGCATCCTTGCGCAGATAGTCAGTCAGCTTGCCAAAAGGACGACGGAGCAAAGGCATGACTTTGCCAAATTTCACTTCTTCTTCTTGCATGAACCGAAGGTAATTGTCCTCATTGCCAGGAAACAACTCCTTAATCTGTGCAGCTGTATCTTCCCGATTACGAGAAGGCGTGAACACCTTATCACCAAAGTTCAGTGCGTACAGTGGGGTTAACTCTTTCATATGCACATAATCGGATAACTTGCGTCCCACCACGTCAAACATCTCTTCAATCAGCTGAGGCATCATCAAAAATGTTGCACCCCGGTCGAATCGATATTCACCCAGTTCCAATCTGGCAGAACGCCCCCCGATGACTGGCTGTTTCTCATACACATCTACCTCGTACCCCTGACCGGACAATAACATCGCTGCTGCAAGTCCACCCGGACCTGCGCCAATGACAGTTGCACGTTTGCGTTGTTGATTCGGTATCATGCCACTCACCTTTCTATGTAGGGAATTCCTATAGTTCTCTAGCCCCTAACCTATTATTAAACCACCCAAGAACACTTTAAGCGGTAACTAGCAAAAACATTATACAAATATAATACAAATATTATACGACCTTGTAAACCAAAAAATGACCCGTTGGTCAAAATACTCTACTAATCCATATATAAACACAAAAAACACCCTTTGATCACTTTCGTCAAAGGATGTCCTTTATACACTAACCTATTCATTGAATGATACGATATGTTTAGTTATGTGCCTGTCCAAACCTCGCACCAGGTGGTCGATTTGCGAGATACTCGCGTTCTATCCATGACTGCCAATCCGCTGAATCCTCTGGCATAATCCATTGCGGATAACGAGCATGATCTGCACGCTCATAGCCCTTTCCACCAAGTACGAAGCGAATATGTGGAAACTCATTTTTAATCCGCTCTATAAGCTGATCACACCGTTCAAGAAGCCCTGGGCTTGTGATCGAAAGGCAGACTAACTTGATCTTCTGCTCCCGAATAATCGGGAAGATGCCTTCTTCGGGCGTGTTCGCACCGAGATACAGTACTTCCGCCCCATTTTTACGCATAAAGAGAGAGAACAGCAGCAATCCAACCTGATGGTGCTCC